>CAMDUR010000013.1 GCA_945879115.1 Polynucleobacter meluiroseus | reverse complement strand
GAATCTCAGAGATCACATCATCCACTTGTGAACTAGCAGGTCGCACATGAATAATCGGATCCACCAAGCCAGTTGGACGAACAACCTGCTCAACCACTTTATCAGCGTGTTCATTTTCATAATTAGCTGGCGTTGCAGAGACAAAAACCACTTGTCTCATTTTTGTCTCAAATTCTTCAAACTTTAGAGGACGGTTATCCATCGCTGAAGGCAAGCGGAAGCCGTATTCAACCAATGTTGATTTACGCGCCTTGTCGCCGTTGTACATACCGTTGAGTTGACCAATGAGCACATGACTTTCATCCAAGAACATCAATGCATCGGGTGGTAAGTAATCCACTAGGGTCGGTGGTGCCTCACCAGGTTTGGCGCCCGATAAATGTCTTGAATAATTTTCAATGCCTTTACAGAAGCCTAACTCTGAAAGCATCTCTAAATCAAAGCGAGTTCTTTGCTCGAGACGTTGTGCCTCAACCAACTTTCCCTCTTTAACGTAAAAATCTAAGCGCTCTCTGAGTTCTGCTTTGATGGTTTCAATCGCACGAAGAACTGTCTCTCGAGGTGTGACGTAATGTGAGCCGGGATAAATAGTGAAACGAGGGATCTTTTGTTTGATCCTTCCGGTTAATGGATCAAAGAATTGCAGCGTATCGACTTGATCATCAAACAAGTCGATACGCACTGCTAACTCATTATGCTCGGCCGGAAATACATCAATCGTATCTCCTCTAACTCGAAAGCTTCCGCGAGAAAAATCAATATCGTTGCGATCGTATTGCATAGCAATTAAACGAGTCACAATATCTCGTTGAGATAACTTATCACCCTGACGAAGAGTCAAAACCATTTGGTGATAGTCACCTGGATTACCGATACCGTAAATTGCAGATACTGTAGAGACGATAATCGTGTCACGTCTTTCTAAAAGACTCTTCGTAGCAGAGAGTCGCATTTGCTCAATATGCTCATTAATCGACGAATCTTTTTCAATAAAAAGATCTCGGGTTGGCACATAAGCCTCTGGCTGGTAGTAATCGTAATAACTGACAAAGTATTCCACGGCATTTTGTGGAAAGAATTCTCTAAATTCACTATAAAGTTGGGCAGCTAAAGTTTTATTAGGGGCAAAAACAATTGCTGGACGACCCATGCGAGCAATGGTGTTAGCCATCGTATAAGTCTTCCCAGAGCCAGTCACACCCAAAAGGGTCTGATAAATCAAGCCATCCTCAATCCCCTCTACCAATTGCTTGATAGCCTCAGGCTGATCACCGGCAGGTAGAAAGGGTTGATGAAGCAAAAATGGCGATCCAGGAAAACGAATGACGTTGTCCTCAGCTGGCGAACTTGGAATTTCTAATTTTTTAGGTGTCTTTTTTTGCATCTCGGCTATCATTCTAGGCTTGCTTGAACTTTCTAACATATTTAATACTATGAGCCTATTTTCTAACGTTGAACTCGCCCCCCGCGACCCTATCCTTGGCCTGAACGAAGCCTATAACTCTGATACCCGCTCTGGCAAGGTAAACCTTGGCGTTGGTGTCTACTTTACAGATGAAGGCAAGATCCCTTTATTGAGAGCGGTTCAAGCGGCTGAAAAAATCATGATGGAGAAATCCTCTGCTCGCGGCTATTTGGCTATTGAAGGCCTTGCCGCCTACAACCAAGGTGTTCAAAACTTACTTTTTGGCAAAGACTCCGAGATATTAACGTCAGGTCGCGTTGTAACCGCTCAGGCTGTGGGTGGTACTGGTGCCCTCAAGATCGGTGCAGACTTCTTAAAACGTCTCGAACCTAATGCAATTGTTGCCATTAGTGACCCTAGCTGGGAAAACCACCGGGGTATTTTTGAATCTGCAGGGTTTACGGTTCAAAACTACACTTACTACGACTCAAAAACTCGTGGTGTTGATTTTGATGGCATGGTTAAGTCTTTAGAGGCTCTTCCAGCGAAATCCATTGTCCTGCTTCACGCATGCTGCCATAACCCAACGGGTGCCGATATGAGCGCAGAGCAGTGGAAAAAAGTCGCTAATATTTGCCAATCTAAGCAGTTAATTCCTTTCCTAGACATGGCTTACCAGGGCTTTGCGGACAGTATTGATGAGGATGGGGCTGCGGTTCGATTGTTTGCTGATGCTGGCTTAAGCTTCTTTGTCTCTAGCTCGTTCTCTAAGTCATTCTCACTCTATGGTGAGCGCGTCGGTGCTTTATCAGTGGTGACAGCTAGCAAAGATGAGTCAACACGTGTCTTGTCGCAAGTGAAGCGTGTCATTCGTACCAACTACTCTAATCCAGCTATCCATGGCGGCACAGTGATTGCAACAGTTCTTAATAGTCCTGAGCTCCGTGCGATGTGGGAACAAGAGCTCGGTGAAATGCGCGATCGTATCAAGTTAATGCGCAATACATTGGTATCTAAGTTGGCAGAATCAGGTGCCAAGCGTGACTTTGGCTTTGTAAACTCCCAAAGGGGGATGTTCTCTTATTCCGGTCTAACAGCCGATCAAGTTGAACGTCTTAAGACAGAATTTGGCATTTACGCTGTTTCGACAGGTCGTATCTGTGTTGCAGCCCTTAATAGTAAGAATATTGGTGGAGTCGCCAAAGCCATTGCCAAAGTTTTATAATTATATAATTCAATGACTTAATCAACAATCTGGTGCTGTAGCGCACCAGATTGTTGCATTGCACAAATCTCAGATTTTGAGTATAATCAAACTTAGTGTAAAAAGTGCATTAATGCACGCTTGTTCAAAAAAGCATCTTTGGACTATTTAAGACTTCGGGAGATCAATCAATGCTGTATCAATATCAAGAATTTCAAAAAGCCTTACTTCAGCCATTAACAGCATGGGCTCAAGCGACAGCCAAAACCTTTGTCAATCCAAGTAATCCTCTCTCTCTAATGCCCTCAGCTACCAGAATAGCTGCCGGCTACGAACTACTCTACCGCTTAGGTAAAGAGTACGAAAAACCAGAATTCAAAATTAAAAATGTCATAGCTCATGGCAAGTCCATAGCAATTAATGAGTTAACTATTGTTGATAAGCCTTTTTGTAAATTAATTCGTTTTAGACGTTATTCAGATGATGTCAAAGTTATTCAAAAATTAAAGACTGACCCAGTTGTCTTGGTGGTTGCACCTTTATCAGGTCACCACTCAACGCTTTTGCGTGACACAGTTAGAACTCTCTTAAAAGACCATAAGGTTTACATCACAGACTGGGTTGATGCGCGCTTAGTTCCTCTCGAAGATGGCACATTCCGTTTAGATGATTATGTACATTACATTCAAGAATTTATTCGAGTCATTGGTGCTAAAGATCTCAATGTTATTTCTGTTTGCCAACCAACTGTTCCTGTCATGGGGGCTGTATCACTGATGGCCTCAGCTGGTGAGGTGACGCCAAGAACAATGATCATGATGGGTGGTCCGATTGATGCTCGTAAGAATCCAACCATTGTTAACTCAACGGCCACCAATAAGTCTTTTGAATGGTTTGAGAACAATGTGGTCTTCACAGTTCCTCCACCGCACGCTGGAGCCGGCCGTCGTGTCTACCCTGGCTTTTTACAGCACACTGGGTTTGTAGCTATGAACCCCGACCGTCACGTTCAGTCACACTGGGATTTCTTCCAAGATCTAATCAAAGGAGATAAAAGCGACACCGAGGCACATATTAAGTTTTACGATGAGTACAACGCTGTCATCGATATGGATGCTGCTTATTATCTCGATACGATCAAGACAGTATTCCAAGATCATTCTTTACCAACTGGTAAGTGGGTTGTAGATGGCAAGCTTGTAAAACCTCAAGACATTACCACCACAGCACTCTTAACTATTGAGGGTGAGCTAGATGATATCTCTGGAAGTGGTCAGACTCGTGCAGCCCATGCCCTTTGTAAAAATATTCCGGAGCGTAAAAAAGAACATTACGAAGCTAAAGGTGCTGGTCACTACGGCATCTTTTCAGGTACCCGCTGGCGTGAAATGATTTACCCAGAGATTTCTCAGTTCATCCGCAAACATGCTGTTAAAGGTAGTAAGGAAGTTGCAGCTAGACCGGTTGCTAAGAAGCCCGCAAGGAAATCTACAGCTAAAAAAACTGTAGCCCAGAAGAATGCCTAAATCTATAGACGGTCTAGATGACCTGTTTAGCCGTCTATACGCTGCACTTCCTCAAACGCAATGCACTAAATGTGGCTTTCCTGATTGTCAGGCATACGCAAAAGCTATGTCTAAGAATGAAGCCTCACACAATCAATGCCCACCTGGTGGTGCTGAAGGCATTGTTCGCCTCTCCGATATCTTAGGCAAGAAACCCTTAGCTTTAAACCCTGCCAATGGTACAGAAAGACCACGCCCTGTCGCCTTCATAGATCCTAAAGCTTGTATCGGTTGCACCCTGTGCATTCAGGCATGTCCTGTTGATGCCATTGTGGGTGCATCCAAGCAAATGCATGTGGTCATCAAAGATTGGTGCACTGGTTGTGATTTATGTATTCCGCCTTGCCCTGTCGATTGCATCACGATGATCCCTGTGACGGGTGATCAAACCGGCTGGAATGCTTGGAGTGCCGATGAAGCGAAGTTGGCACAAAAGCGTTATTTATCTCGTCAAGATCGATTGATTCGTGAAGAGTCAGACAATGATCAAAGACTCAAGCGCAAGGCAGAGAAAAAATTAAAAGCTTTGGATGTTGAAAGCGCGACTAATAACGAGCAAAAAATAGAGATCGAGCGTAAGAGAGCAATTATTGCTGCTGCTATGGTTCGCGCTAAGGCCAAACAAGCAGAAGCTGATCAAGAGCCTAACGACTAATTAAAGTAGCTGTTTGATTGACTCAATATAAGCCTGCATATCAGGCGGCGTTCCATCTCTTTGAGCTTGCCATAAGACCTGACCCAAACATTCCATCATTCGATGTTGTGCCTCATGCTCAGAATCCAACTTCATCATTAACTGACGACTCACTTCTCTAATACCGATTGGCTGATCTATTTGCACTTGTTCAGTGATTGACAAATGCATAGCCAAATGAAGAAATGGATTGGTCTGCCCTTTTTCAGGGGTGTAATCAGTAGCTTGAGCTGCTTCTACTTGTCCTAGTATCTCGTGATACTCTGGATGCTCGACCATCCACCTGGCAGCAATGGACTCTAATGGTGTCAGGATGCCAGAGTTGATTTGTTTTGCCCAAGCTTCACAAAAAAACTGCCGCACTTCTTCACGACTAGGATTGAATAAACTCATGATGAGAGATTTTTTTCTTTAAATGAACACAATGGTTCAACAATACATTGACTACATACAGGACTTCTTGCTTTACATGTATAACGACCATGCAAAATCAACCAATGGTGCGCATCGATTAAGAATTCTTTTGGAATACGCTTCAGTAAGGCTTTTTCAACCGCTAAAACATCTTTACCAGGAGCCAAACCCGTTCGATTAGACACTCTAAAGATATGAGTATCTACCGCCATCGTTGGATGGCCAAAAGCAGTATTTAAAATGACATTGGCTGTTTTTCTGCCAACGCCAGGCAAAGCTTCTAGTGCTTCGCGATCCTCAGGAACAATGCTGTTATGTTTCTCGATCAATAAACGACAGGTCTCAATCAAATGCTTGGCCTTTGTTTTAAAAAGACCAATATGCTTGATATAAGGAATTAAACCTTTCTCACCAAGAGCGTAAATTTTTTCAGGCGTATTAGCGATTGGAAATAACTGCTGCGTGCCCTTGTTAACTGAGATGTCAGTTGCTTGCGCGGACAATAGAACAGCAGCTAGTAATTCAAATGGGCTGGAATATTCCAACTCAGTGGTTGGTTTGGGGTTATTACTTTTGAGAGCTTCAAAAAAAGCCCGACGCTTCTCAGGGTTCATCACCACTTAAAATACTCCCAATACTTCTTGTATTTTCTTCTTTAGAAGAATTACTTTAGCTTGTAGTATTTTCAAATGCTCTTGATTCGATGGCCTTAGTTTTTCTGACCAAACAGACCCCGGAAAACATACATCTAATTGATATCTAGGAATCACGTGCCAATGTAAATGAGGCACCATATTGCCCAATGCCGCCAAATTGACTTTATCAGGACGCATCACTTCCATGATCGCCTTTTCAACCAGCATGATCATGTGATGAAGACGTGTTCTTTGATCAACCGTGAGTTGACTCATCTCTGCAATGTGCTCATTCCAAATAACACGACAAAAACCCGGATAGTCTGGCTCATCTGCATAGATGACACGCATCTCTTCATTCTTCCAGAGAAGCTCGCCACCATCAGTGGCACATAAGGGACAATTTGAATTCATAAGTGTATTTTCGCTCAAAAACAAAAAGCCCGGCTTTTGGCCGGGCTAATCAACAATGGCGGGGTATGCCAAAGTCAATGACTTGCTTAGTGGAACTGCTCTTCTTCTGTAGAACCAGTCAATGCTGTTACAGATGAAGCACCACCTTGAATCACTGTCGTTACTTCGTCGAAGTAACCAGTACCAACTTCTTGTTGGTGTGAAACGAATGTGTAGCCACGGTCACGAGCTGCGAATTCAGGCTCTTGAACTTTTTCAACATAAGCTGTCATACCACGTGCAACGTAGTCTTGAGCTAAGTCAAACATGTTGTACCACATTGAATGAATACCAGCCAAGGTGATGAACTGATACTTGTAACCCATGGCACCTAGCTCACGTTGGAACTTAGCAATTGTTGCGTCATCCAAGTTTTTCTTCCAATTAAATGATGGTGAGCAGTTGTATGCCAACATCTTGCCTGGATGCTTAGCATGAACAGCTTCAGCAAACTTGCGCGCAAACTCAAGGTCAGGTGTACCAGTTTCACACCATACTAAGTCAGCGTACTCAGCATAAGCAATCGCACGAGAGATCGCTTGGTCGATACCTTTTTTAGTCTTGTAGAAACCTTCAGCAGTACGTTCACCAGTCAAGAATGGCTTGTCGTTTTCATCATAATCAGATGTAATCAAATCAGCAGCTTCAGCATCAGTACGAGCAATCACTAATGTTGGCACACCACATACGTCAGCAGCCATACGAGCAGCGATTAATTTCTGACAAGCTTCTTGTGTTGGAACTAAAACCTTACCACCCATGTGACCACACTTCTTCACTGAAGCCAATTGATCTTCCCAGTGAACACCTGCAGCACCAGCATTGATCATTGCCTTCATTAATTCGAATGCGTTCAACACGCCACCGAAACCAGCCTCAGCATCAGCAACGATAGGAGCGAAACAATCGATATAGCCTTTGTCACCCTTTTCAACACCTTTTGAGTGCTGAATTTCGTCAGCACGACGGAACGTGTTATTAATGCGCTCAACAACCTTAGGTACTGAATCAACTGGGTACAAAGATTGATCTGGGTACATGGAAGAATACGAATTGTTATCAGCGGCAACTTGCCAGCCTGATAAATAAATAGCTTTAACGCCTGCCTTAACTTGTTGCATTGCTTGACCACCAGTCAAAGCGCCTAAACAATTAACATATGGCTCGCTATGAACCAAGCCCCATAGCTTCTCTGCACCACGGCGCGCTAATGTGTGCTCGATCGGGAAAGAACCGCGAAGGCGGACAACGTCAGCAGCTGAATAACCTCGTGTGATACCCTTCCAACGTGGGTTCGTATCCCAATCTTTTTGCAATGCGTCGATTTCTTGTTGACGTGTTGACATGTCTCTCTCCCTGTAAAAAATAATAAAAACCTAAATAAGACCTCTCGTTACTCTGAGTAGACTAACTTTATTGATGTCTTATGTCTTATATAAGAGTTTATGTACTAAAGAAAAACAATGCAAGGATTATATAAATGAAGAATAAGTAAAATAAATCATTAAATTCAATGACTTAATCTTAAAATTTCATATTGTGGTGAACTAGTTCATCAGTTGCAACACTAAGTAAATTGCATGAAATAGCTTAAATTAGGAAATTATCTGATACCCAAGTGTTTAAAGAGCAGAGCTAACTCAGTTAGCGGACCCTGGGTCATTCATTCTTCATTAGTTGGTTGTTGCGGGTATTGCCACTGACCCGATAAGCAGTCAGCAAAGATAGTAATAAAAATATGGCAATACCTATGAATACTCCTGGTGCCATCTGCCAATCCATCAATAAACCAAAGAGTAAAGGGCCAACTGCCAAGCCGGAGTCTAAACCTGAATAAACAATACCAAATACTCGGCCTGAGGCTTCTTTGGGTGTTGCCGAGCGAATCATCAGGTCCCTTGAAGGTCCAACCATGCCCACACAAAAGCCCATGATTGTAAATAAACTCATCATCGTTGAACCAGAAACTAAAGCTAAAGCAATCACTATGGCAATAGCACTACCCAAAACCAACCCAACAGCAATCAAGCGCTCAGGAAAGCGAACACGTGTCGCAACGAATCCCCCAAGAAACATTCCTCCAGCGCTTCCCAACATATAAGTTGTAATTGCTGTTGAAGTTAGAGTAAAAGGCAAATCATATAAAACTTGCATAGCAGTTGTAGCAAAACTTTGTACACCGCTTAAGGCCAAAGCATAAAAAAAGAAAAACACCCAACACATCCAAACCACTGGCAACCTCAAGAAATCAAATGAAAATGCCGATGCGTTCGATCTAGCCGTGACCTCTTCATGACGCTGTTCGTCAGATCCCATTAATACATGACGCCTCCAAAATAGAAGCAGCAATATGACGCATGCCATGAAAGAGGACATCAATAAAGCCTGCCGCCATCCAGCTAAGGCAGTAATACCAACCAAAACAACCGGGGATGCTGCCCAACCTAATGCCCCAGAAATCCCATGCATAGAATAGGCGTGGGGTAAACGTTCAGGTGAAACGCGTCGATTAATTAAGGTGTAATCAGCAGGGTGAAAGACACCATTACCCAGGCCAGCAAGGCACGCACCAATTAAGAGAGTCCAATAACCATTAGAAAATGCTAAAACCACCGCAGAAACTGCCAACATCCCCACGCCAAAAAATAGAACTTTTAATGGGCCTGAATGATCAACCCAAAACCCTGCTGCTGCTTGCATGATGGTGGAGACAATAAAGAACATCGTCATCAAAAAACCAAGCTCGGCATAACTCAAGCCGAACTCCACCTTTAACCATGGGAATAAGGGCGCTAGTATTAAATGATAAAAGTGGGATGTGCCATGGGCCACACTGACAAGGCCGATGACTTCCGCGTCTTTGCGAATGGACATCGGCCTATCTTACTACTTCTTGATATTGAACGGAAGTTTGAAGCTATCTAGTGAACCACTCGATCAAATAAGAAACCACCATCTTTATCAACATCGACTGGGACAATATCCTTAGGACCAAACTTACCCTCTAAGATCAATCTTGCAACTGGATTTTCAATATATTGCTGGATAGCTCTTTTGAGTGGTCTTGCACCAAACACAGGGTCATAACCAGCTTCAGCTACCTTAGCTAGGGCTGCATCGCTCACTTCCAATACCATTTCCATCTTAGCCAAACGCTCAGTCAAACGCTTCAATTGAATCTTTGCAATCGAGGTGATGTTCTTTTGATCAAGACCATGGAATACCACCATCTCATCTATACGATTTAGGAACTCTGGACGGAAATGATCTTTTACTTCGCCCATCACGGCTGCTTTAAGCTTATCTTGCGGCTGACCACTCATCGACTGAATCATTTGTGAGCCTAAATTACTTGTCATCACAATGACTGTATTTTTAAAGTCAACAGTACGACCCTGACCGTCTGTCATACGACCATCGTCAAGTACTTGTAGCAACACGTTAAATACATCTGGGTGAGCTTTTTCAACTTCATCCAAAAGGATCACGCTATAAGGTTTGCGACGGACTAATTCGGTCAGGTAACCACCCTCTTCGTAACCCACATAACCTGGAGGTGCACCGATCAATCTTGCTACGCTATGTTTCTCCATGAACTCGCTCATATCAATACGGATCATGTGCTCATCCGTATCAAATAAGAATTCAGCTAAGGCTTTGCATAGTTCAGTTTTACCAACGCCTGTTGGGCCTAAGAATAAGAAAGAACCGTATGGCTTACCTTCATCAGATAGGCCAGCACGAGAACGACGAATCGCATCTGATACCGCGCGGATGGCTTCCTCTTGCCCAACGACACGGCGATGCAGAAAATCTTCCATCTTGAGAAGTTTGTCACGCTCACCCTGCATCATTTTAGAAACGGGTATGCCTGTCGCTCGAGAAACTACCTCAGCAATCTCTTCAGCTCCAACGTGTGTGCGCAGGAGTTTATTCTTGCCAGCAGCCAAGCCTTTTTCTTCAGCTACTGCGGCTGTTTTTAACTTACCTTCTAACTCCGGTAATTTGCCATACTGAAGCTCAGCGACTTGCTCTAACTTACCATCACGCTGTAATTTAATGATCTGAGATCTAACTTTATCAATCTCTTCTTTGATCGAAGCAGTTCCTTGGGCAGCCCCCTTTTCAGCCTTCCAAACCTCATCAAGATCAGCGTACTCTTTACCAAGACGTTTAATTTCTTCTTCGATTAAACCCAAACGCTTTTGAGATGACTCATCTTTTTCTTTTTTTACTGCCTCGCGTTCAATTTTTAATTGAATCAAACGACGATCTAATTTATCCATGACCTCGGGTTTAGAATCAATTTCCATACGAATGCGTGATGCTGCCTCATCAATTAAATCAATTGCTTTATCTGGCAAGAATCGATCGGTAATGTAACGGTGTGATAACTCAGCTGCAGCAACAATGGCTGGATCTGTTATTTCAACGCCATGGTGTAGCTCATACTTCTCTTGTAAGCCACGCAAGATTGCAATCGTATCCTCAACACTGGGCTCATTGACCATCACCTTTTGGAAGCGACGCTCAAGAGCTGCATCCTTTTCAATATACTTGCGATATTCATCTAAAGTTGTAGCACCTATGCAATGCAACTCGCCACGAGCCAAAGCAGGCTTTAACATATTGCCCGCATCCATTGCACCTTCTGCTTTACCAGCGCCCACCATGGTGTGGAGCTCATCGATAAAGACAATTGTTTGCCCTTCGTCTTTAGCAACGTCACTGAGAACAGCCTTCAAGCGCTCTTCAAACTCACCACGATACTTAGCGCCGGCAAGTAGTAGAGCCATATCCAATACCAGTACTCTCTTATTTTTTAGAGTCTCCGGAACTTCTCCATCCACAATACGCTGCGCTAAGCCTTCAACAATGGCTGTTTTACCAACACCAGGCTCACCAATTAAAACTGGATTGTTTTTAGTGCGTCGCTGCAAAATCTGAATCGCACGACGAATCTCGTCATCGCGACCAATTACAGGATCTAATTTACCTAAGCGTGCACGCTCCGTTAAATCCAATGTGTATTTTTTAAGAGCTTCACGTTGATTTTCTGCATCGGGACTATTCACTGATTGACCTCCACGGACTGCTTCAATAGCAGCCTCTAATGTTTTACGACTGATGCCTGCTGACTTGATAGCTTTACCCAAATCACCTTTGTCATCAGCAAGCACTAATAAAAATAATTCGCCAGCAATAAAATCATCACCACGCTTGCTAGCTTCTTTTTCAGTTAAGTTCAGGTGCGCAGATAAAGAGCGCCCTACTTGAACATCTCCGCCAGTTCCTTGAACTTGAGGCAATTTAGCAATCAAGGCCTGTACCGATTTTTCTAAGGCCGTGACATTGCCGCCTGTCCGATTAATCAAGGCTTTAGCCGTACTCTCATTTTGTTGCAACATGGCCAACAGCAGATGCTCTGATTCAATGTACTGATGGTCAGATGCTAAAGCAAGGCTTTGGGCTTCGCCCAAGGCTTCCTGAAACTTGCTAGTCAATTTATCTAATCTCATGGTGATCTCCCATATCCAATAGTTACTATATGGTCATCAAAGCCACTATTTCAAGTGATTTAGATCAAATAAATCTCACCCCTTTATGATGTGGGTATGACTTGGACTTTATATATCTTGGAATGTGCTGATGGTAGCTTCTACACAGGTATCAGTAATGACCTAGACAAGCGAATTAAAGCCCATAATGATGGTCTTGGAGCAAAATATACCCGTGGCAGAGGCCCAGTTCGACTCTTGGCCAGCAAACTGTTTGAAAGTCGCTCAGAAGCGTCCATTGCCGAATCACTTGTAAAAAAGTTAGCAAAAAACGATAAATTAGGATTCTTTAAGTGAGCCGTGCAGAGTTAAAAGAAATACAAGCCAAAATCCAAGAGTTTTACGAGGCAGTTCAAAATGACTGGCCAGGCTTTAAGCCACGCATCGGTCAAGAACAAATGTTTGAGGAAATTGCTCAAACCTTCAATCTTGCTAAAGATCCTAAGGACGACAGACAAGGTGACAACCTCTTGGTCATTGAAGGTAAAACTGGTGTCGGTAAAACACTTGGCTACTTAATACCTGCCATTGTTTTCAGCAAGCTACTTCAACGTCGGGTGATCATCAGCACTGCAACTATTGCTCTTCAAGAACAGCTTATCAATAAAGATCTGCCTGCTTTGAGCAAGATATCTCCTATAGAGTTTAATTATGGTCTTGCAAAAGGCCGGGCACGTTACGCTTGTAACATCCGACTGGAGCAAATCAGCGGTCAGACGAAACAGTCGGCCTTGTTTGAAGATGCTAACTGGGATGGACCACCTAAAGAGCAAGATAAAGATCGATTTGCTGATGCCCTCACCGCTTTAAATGATGGTAGCTGGAATGGTGAAAAAGATACCGCGCCTCAAGAGGTGACCGACACCATGTGGGGCAGAATTGCTGCTGAACGGAGCTCATGTCTAGGCCGCCACTGTCAGCGCTTTAATGTTTGCCCTTATTTCAATGCAAGACGAGATCTCGTTAAAGCAGATTTGATTATTGCTAATCATGATTTAGTGATTTCAACTATTGCATCAGGATCAAAAATATTGCCAGATGCAACAGAGACCTTATATATCTTTGACGAAGCACATAACTTACCCTCAGTTGGCATTAAACACTTTGCATCTTCTGTTGGCTTGATTGCTAGTACCCGTTGGCTAGAAAAGATCATGTCAGCTGTTTTGCGTGCAGATGCGCTTTTACCTGAATCAAGCGGCAATATTGCTGAAGAAGTTCACGAATTAGTTGAGAGTTTGATCATGCATACCCGCGAGATGATCAACACCTTAAGAATGTCTAATTTAGTTGCCCATGACAATACTATCTCCCGCTTCAAAAATGGTGAGCTTTCGGAAGAGTTTATTTCTTTTGCTGAAATCATTGGCCCTTTAGCTAGTGGCTTGAATAATCGCATTGCCAAAATATTGCAACAACTTAATGATCTTAGAAATAACAGTATTGATAAAGAGTCATTCAGTCCCTCGATATTAGAAATCGGGAGTTACCAATCTAAGACTGAAAATTTATCCAATACTTGGCATTTAATGCAGTCTGAGGCCGATCCTCCAATCGCTAAGTGGTTAGAGTGGCAAGACCTAGGATCCAGCTTTGACTTTAAGCTTCACGCCTCTCCCATTAGCGCGGCTCAAAATTTAGCTCAGACACTATGGACTAAAAGTTCCGCTGCTATTTTGACCTCAGCGACTCTCAGAACAATGGGGGACTTCGAATACTTCTTGAGGCAAACAGGTCTTAATTGGTTCCCTAAGACACGTACCTTTGAAGCAGAGTCACCATTTAACTATGAAGAACAAGGCACCTTCTCAGTGCCAGATATGTTGGAATGCCCCAGTGCTAACGCACAAGGACATACTCAAGAGCTCTCAGAGGTGATTCCTAGGGAATTGGCTGATTTAAAACATGGTGCCTTGGTCTTGTTCACCTCAAAGAAACAGATGAAACAGGTTTATGAAAATCTACCTGAAGACTTTTTAAAAGATGTCTTGATGCAAGGCGATCAAACTCGTTCTAAGTTAATTGCCAATCATGAAAAGCGTATTGAGAATGAGCAGCGCAGTATTTTGTTTGGTATGCAAAGCTTTGGCGAAGGTATGGATTTACCCGGAAAACTCTGCGAGGTGGTTGTGATCACGAAACTGCCGTTTGCTCCACCTGATTCTCCGGTTGAAGAAGCTAAGGCTGAATGGCTTGAGAAAAATCAAGGCAACCCTTTTTATGAGATCAGTGTTCCTGCTGTAGCACTGAAGTTACAACAATGGGTTGGTCGCGGCATCAGAACAGAAACTGATAAAGCCAAGATTATTGTTTTAGATAAGCGCTTAAAAACTAAGCCTTATGGCAAAAAGTTAATTGCTGGATTACCGCCTTTTAAACGATTGATGTAATAGCCAGCTTTGCTTACTTGAGTGATTGAGAGATCAATCCCATTTTTTCAATGCTTCGTCATCACTTAATCGAGCATCCACCCACTTAGCTCCATTCTCCGTATCTTCTTTTTTCCAGAATGGCGCAAGAGTTTTTAAGTAATCCATTACAAACTCACAAGAAGCGAATGCTTCACCACGGTGAGCACTGGTTACAGCAACCAGAACAATTTGGTCTTCAATATCAAGTGGGCCAATGCGATGAATGATTAAAACATCGTAAATATCCCAGCGGGCTTTAGCTTGATCAATGATCTCTTCAAGAGATTTTTCAGTCATGCCAGGGTAATGTTCTAAAGTCATCTTAGATACTTCAGCACCCTCATTTTGATCTCTCACAGTCCCTATAAAAGCGGCAACAGCTCCAACTCGAGCATCGCCTTGCCTGAGCTGTTTAATCTCTGCTGATAAATCGAAGTCTTCTGTTTGAACGCGAACTGGCATTTTGACTCTATGATTCTTTCTTCTATATTCTTTACTAAGTAACTAGCCACCCGTTACCGGCGGAAAGAAGGCCACTTCAGCACCTTCCAGGAGAGACGTATCATCTTCTACCATCTGATGATTAAGAGCCGCTCTTACAGATTTACCTTGCGCCAATGCACCGGTCCAAGGCTCACCTCGAGCCACTAAGAAATCTCTTAACTGACTGACTGTAGAAATACCTACAGGCAATTCGACTGTTTCTTGAGAGGTCTTTAAGGTTTCCCTTAGAGATGCGAAAAATTTAAGATTAATTTTCATAATAGGAAATTAAAACATACCTGAAAAAGGAAGGTATTTAACTAAGTCGCCTTTTTTAATCGTTTGTGAGGCTGGATTATCTACAAGACCATCCGCCCATGATGCACTCGTTAAAACGCCCGAGCTTTGATTCGGGAAAATATCCAAACCGCCCTGCTCGTTCATCCGAACTCTTAAAAATTCATTACGGCGATCTGCTTTCAACCAATCAAAATCAGCACGCATCATGATGGCTGGGGTTGCTTGATTGGTTCGACCTTGTAACTTGGTAATGAATGGGCGAACGAATAGTAAGAAAGTCACATAACTAGAAACTGGATTGCCTGGAAGACCCATGAACCAAGTTTCAGTTTGATCCTTTGAGGCATTTTTTTGTTGGATGGCACCAAAAGCCAATGGCTTGCCTGGCTTGATCGCAATCTGCCACATGTCTAAACGACCCTCAGCTGAAACAGCTGGCTTGATGTGATCTTCTTCACCAACGGAGACACCGCCAGATGTGATGATCAAGTCATGGCCTACACTAGCGCGTCGCAATGCATCTCTGGTGGCTTCTAGCGTATCGGGAACTATCCCTAAGTCTGTCGCTTCGCATCCCAATGCTCGGATGCATGCCAATAAGGTGTCACGATTCGAGTTATAAATACCACCTGGCTTTAATGGCTGACCGGGTAGAGTTAATTCATCACCGGTAAAGAAAGCCGCTACTTTAATTTTTCGATAAACAGGTAATTGAGCATACCCAGCTGATGCCGCCACACCTAGTTCCTGGGGTCTTAAGAAGCTTCCCTTTGTGAGGCAAACTTGACCTGCTCTCAAGTCTTCACCCTGCAAACGAATCCATTGACCTTTTTCTGGCAACTCTTGAATAGTGACATGGTCGCTATTCAGCTCGCAAACCTCTTGCATGACAACAGCATCTGCTCCCTCTGGAATGGTGGCACCCGTAAAGATTCTGGCTACTGTTCCTGGTTCTAATTTTTTACCTAAGTGTCCCGCCGGAATACGTTGAGCAATCTTGAGAGCACGACCTACCTCTTGAATATCTGAGACTCTCACCGCGTAACCATCCATTTGGGTGTTATCCATAGGCGGCACATCCACTTGACTCAATAGGTCCTGAGCAAGAACTCGACCTAAAGCTTCTTGTGTGGCAACTAGCTCGATCTCCATCACAGCTTGTGCTTGACTCAATAAATGATTCAAAGCTTCAGCCGCCGTTTTCATAGGGGGCTTTGAGTTAGCTGGTTGGGGTGCTATTGATTGACTGGACATAATATGAGTCTAATGCCATTAAGGCAATTTTGCTGATAAGCCAGTGATCTTGATGATGTAGTCAGAAATCTCTATGTGGTCATCCAAATCTAATACAGTGATCTCACGATTCAATTCTGGCTGTTGACTAGCTTTAGTGCCGCCGGGAAATGCAATTGCTTGAATATGTTGATCGGTATCAGCCTTGCACAGATTGCTGAAGCAAGGCTCATGCTCAGCACGCCATAATTCAATTTTAGGAATTTCAGCATCTTTAAAACCTTCAACCACAACTAGGTCACATGGTGAAAGATGACTGATTTGCTCTTGGATGCTTGGCTCTTTTGACTCATGCAACTCGTGCATCAAGACCCAACGCTGATCTGAAACCAAAAGGATTTCTCTTGCTCCAGCTTCACGATGTCTATGTGAATCTTTACCAGGGCGATCGATATCAAAATGATGATGCGTATGTTTAATTGCTGAAATCACCAAAGAGCGCGATGTCAGCTCGGCAATTACTTTTTCGATTAATGTTGTTTTACCAGTGCCTGAGTAAGCTACAAATCCAATGACTGGATAAGCGAACGGTGAGCCCGATCCACTCTTACTAGCTGAATCATTGGCAGATTTATTAGTTAAGTTAATGTTATGGCCACTCATAGAGCAGATTACAAGCCAGTATGTGTTGCAATAAAGGTTTTAACTTGGTTAGTATCAACTGGCATTTCCACAACCCTTTGAGGCAAGTCTTCAACTCCAATGAAGGCTGCAGGGCACTCTGGCAGACGACCTAAGGCTTCTTCGATAGTTTCGGCAAATTTAATTGGTAGCGCAGTTTCTAAAACCAACATCGGAATATTGCTTTGAAGGTTTTCTCTAGCTACTTTGACGCCATCAGCTGTGTGCGTATCAATTACAACGCTATATTTATCATGGATGTCTCTGATCGTATCCAAGCGGTTTGAATGAGTGCTCTTGCCTGATACAAAACCATACTTAGCGATAGTTTTATAGGCCGGATCATTAGAAAGATCAAAGCCACCTTTGGTTTCAACATCCTTGAACATTTGAGCTGTTCGGGTCGCATCACGACCCACCAAGTCATAAACAAAGCGCTCAAAGTTGCTCGCCTTAGAAATGTCCATCGACGGGCTCGTTGTATGGAAAGTCTCCGCTGATTGCCGTGCGCGATAAACACCCGTTTTGAAGAATTCATCCAAAACGTCATTTTCATTAGTAGCTACGACTAATTTTTCAATCGGTAATCCCATCATGCGGGCAATATGCCCCGCGCAAACATTCCCAAAATTACCAGATGGTACGCAGAAAGAAACTTTCTCTGTGCTATTTTTAGTCGCTAGCAAATAGCCCTGGAAGTAATAAATCACCTGAGCAATAACGCGCGCCCAATTGATGGAGTTCACTGTACCAATTTTTTGCTGTGCTTTGAAAGTAAGATCATTACTAACAGCTTTGACAATATCTTGAGCATCATCAAATACACCAGTAATGGCAATATTAAAAATATTCTCATCTTGTAAAGAGTACATTTGAGCGACTTGGAAGGCGCTCATCTTCCCCTTAGGTGAAAGCATAAATACACGCACGCCTTTTTTGCCACGCATCGCATATTCAGCAGCGCCACCGGTATCACCAGATGTTGCACCTAAGATATTGAGCTCTTGCCCTCTTTTATTGAGGGTGTACTCAAAAAGGTTGCCTAAGAGCTGCATGGCCATATCTTTGAATGCCAATGTCGGACCGTTAGACAAGCTCAGCAAGCCTAATCTTGTACCAGCCTCATCTCCCAACCAATGTATCGGCGTGATATCTTCAGCGCGATCGTCAGAGCGTCCATTGGAATAGACTTGGGCTGTGTAAGTTTTTTTAACCAATGCTTTGAGATCCGCGGGCGGAATGTCATCACAATAAAGACTCAAAACTTCAAATGCTAAATCTGCATAAGACATGCCGCGCCAAGTATCTAACTGTGCAGTACTTACCTGCGGATACTGTTCCGGCAGAAACAAACCACCATCAGCAGCTAAACCACCTAATAGGATTTCTGAGAAAGTTTGCTGGGCATTATGGCCGCGAGTGGATAAGTAACGCATGATTTTCTTTTTATAAACTTATTAATTACTTTTGTTGTTTGTATTTCTTGTTTTAACTAAGCGTTTCTAAACGGATCTTAGTGACTGAACCCTCAACAGTTTTCAAGGTTTCCATTTTTTCAATCGCAGTCAAGATGCGCTTCTCTTTTGTCTCATGCGTCAACATGATGAGATCAGTTTGATTCTCACCATCATCTGCTTCTCGTTGCAACATGGCATCGATAGAAATACCGTTATCAGCCAAGATGCGAGTAATGTCAGCCAACACGCCTGTGACATCAGCCACTCTGAGTCTTAAGTAATAGCTTGTGGTGATTTCACCAATAGGCAACACGGTCGTATTAACCACTGAACCTGGTTGGAATGCTAAATGAGGTACGCGTTGATCAGGATCCGCTGTTTGAAGACGTGTGACATCCACTAAATCCGCAATCACAGCCGAGGCTGTTGGTTCTGCACCTGCGCCCTTACCGTAATACAAAGTCGTACCAATTGCATCACCCATGACTTGGACGGCATTCATGGCACCTTCAACGTTAGCAATCAAACGCTTGGTAGGGATCAAAGTTGGGTGAACACGTAACTCAATACCATCATCTGTTTTCTTAGTGATGCCAAGCAGCTTGATTCTGTAACCAAGTTGCTCAGCATATTTGATATCCACAGCTGAAAGCTTCGTAATGCCCTCAACATAGGCTTTATCAAATTGCATTGGAATACCAAATGCAATCGCACTCATGATGGTTACTTTATGCGCAGCATCAATACCTTCGATATCAAACGTAGGGTCTGCCTCTGCATAGCCCAAACGCTGCGCTTCTTTAAGAGCGACATCAAAATCAAGGCCCTTGTCACGCATTTCTGACAAGATAAAGTTTGTTGTGCCGTTGATGATGCCGGCAATCCATTCAATACGATTAGCTGTTAAACCCTCGCGAAGTGCCTTAATGATTGGAATACCACCAGCTACAGCTGCTTCAAAGTTAACTGTCACACCCTTAGCTTGAGCAGCAGCGAAAATCTCGTTACCGTGAACAGCTAATAAAGCTTTGTTAGCTGTGACCACATGTTTACCTTGATGGATAGCAGCCAACACCAATTCTTTAGCGATGCCATAGCCACCAATCAACTCAACCACCACATCGATCTCAGGATCATTCACGACTAATTTGGCATCGTTGACTACCTTAGCGCGTCCCTTGACTAACTCTTGGGCGCGCTTAGTATCTAAATCAGCAACTGTATGGATTTGTATACCACGGCCAGCGCGACGCTTGATCTCTTCTTGGTTGCGCTCCAAAACAGTGAACACACCACTGCCAACAGTGCCAATGCCTAATAGACCAACTTGAATAGGTTTCATGAATAAATGTTCTTACTTAATAAATGTGAATAAATAGATTTGTAGCTTATTTTTTGCCAAACTTATTACGATAACGCTCTAAGAATTTAGCTATACGACCAATAGCCTCACGCAGTACATCTTCATGTGGCAAGAAAACAATTCTGAAATGGTCCGGCTTGGCCCAATTAAAGCCACTACCTTGAACCAATAAAACTTTTTCTTCGCGCAATAAATCCGCAATGAATTCTTGATCATTTGTAATTGGATACATGTCTGGATCCAATTTTGGGAAAAGATATAAGGCTGATTTTGGTTTGACGCATGTCACACCTGGTATCTGAGTCACTAACTCCCAAGCAAGATCACGTTGTCGACGTAAACGTCCGCCTTCAGCAACCAAATCATTGATACTCTGATAGCCGCCTAATGCCGTTTGAATGGCATATTGCCCTGGAACATTGGCACACAAGCGCATGGATGAAAGCATGTTCAGGCCTTCGATGTAGTCTTGAGCGCGACTCTTATCACCAGATATCACCATCCAACCCGAGCGGTAGCCACATGAGCGATAGTTTTTTGATAACCCGTTAAAAGTAACAGTCACTACATCATTCGACAACGAACCAATGGAGGTATGTTTCTCGCCGTCATAAAGAGTTTTATCGTAAATCTCATCAGCGAATATGATCAAACCATGTTCGCGAGCAAGTGCGATGATTTGCTCAAGGACGTCATTGCTGTAAAGCGCCCCTGTTGGATTATTAGGATTAATAACAACAATTGCTTTTGTATGAGATGTGATCTTTGATTTGATATCAGCGATATCAGGAGCCCATTCTTTTGACTCATCACACAAGTAATGTTTAGGAGTGCCGCCAGACAAACTCACTGCAGCAGTCCAAAGTGGGTAATCAGGAGCCGGTACTAGAACCTCGTCGTCAACGTTGAGGAGTGCGTTCATGGCCAAGACGATTAATTCTGAAACGCCATTGCCTGTATAGATATCATCTAAGGTCACGCCATCAATGCCCTTTTCTTGGCAATAATGCATGATCGCTTTACGAGCAGAAAAGATACCTTTTGAATCAGAATAAGCGGCGGAATTCGCTAAGTTGCGAATCATATCCAACTGAATCTCTTCCGGAGGATCAAAACCAAATATCCCGACGTTACCGATATTCAGCTTGATGATCTTTTGACCCTCTTCCTCCATCTGCTGAGCGAGCTCGAGCACTGGACCACGTATGTCGTAACAGACATTATTTAACTTGGAGGATTTTTTAATTTCTTTCACAATAGCCACTCAGAATCTAATAAGAACACCATAAAGTGTTAATTTATCTATAATTTTACAATTATGACAGAGCCTGCGGGGATACCCAAATGAAACTACAACCAGATCGACAGCCTAGCCTCAATACAGTCTCTGCTTACGGCCCTAATTACATCGAAATTAATGCCACGCGCTATGAAACTTCATTGATTTTGCAGCCAGAGGGTCCAGTCACAAGCTGGTCATGCCAAAGCTTTAGTGAGCTCACTGTTCAAGACTTTGAGGCTATTGCTTTAAAAAAGCCTGCTTTAGTCATTTTTGGCAGTGGCTCTAAGATCCAATTTCCAAGACCTGAGTTAATTGCACCCCTGATAAAAGCGAAAATAGGTATTGAAACCATGGACTTACAAGCTGCTTGTCGCACGTACAATGTCCTTATGGCTGAGGGGCGCAATGTTCTAGCAGCCTTGATCATGGATAAGTAAGATATAAATCAAAGAGTTTCATTGCTAACTCTGATATAAATACAGTAATAGACAGAATAAATAAGAAATTTGGAGCCTGTATGACAGCTGTACTTGGAAAACCTATCCCCTATTTTGAAATACCCGCTACAAGCAATTTGGTGTTTAATCCAAGCGCCTGTCAGGGTCGCAAGGTGGTGATGTATTTCTACCCCAAAGATGCCACTCCTGGCTGTACTGTTGAGTCAATGGAATTTAGAGATGCCATTGATGACTTCACCAGAGCTAATACACTCATTGTTGGTATTTCCAGAGATAACCTTAAGTCTCATGAGAGCTTCAAACGTAAAATTGAGCTGCCATTCGAATTAGTTGCGGATACAGAGGAAGTTCTGTGCCAGATGTTTGGCGTAATGAAAATGAAGAATATGTATGGCAAGCAAGTTCGCGGTATCGAAAGAAGCACTTTTTTAATTGATGAAGAAGGAGTCCTTCGACACGAATGGCGTGGCCTCAAAATACCTGGTCACGTTGAAGATGTTTTAAAGGCTGCTCAAGCTTTGTAATTTAATTTTCATTCTCGTAGTCCAGAAGATTGCTTTGTCATACAAATTCATATAACTTATTAAATAGATGTTAAAAATTACCTTTACCTCGATAACCGCCACCACCCTAGGTAGGCGGTTTTTTCTTTATTAGGAGACTGACGGAATGCCTTTGCCACCAATCCCAACCCAAGCCGCCCATAAATTAGATATTAGCAAGCAAGCAAAAGCCAATTTTAAAAAGCGTCCTAAAAGAGTTGAGGTTGAGTCTGATTTAGAAGTTGAAGACTTAGAAATTCCAGAAATTCAGGTCAGCGAAGACCTCTCTACGGATACAGAAGAGTTGAGCAGCTATTCTTTAGCTGATCTTGCTATTGAAAAGATGCAATACACGAAACCCCAAAAGGTTTTAGCAGCCAGCGTTGCAAAACCTTCCACCCGTGTTAGAAACATACCGGATGATGGTGTCATCCGCTTATTCGTTTTAGATACTAACGTTCTGATGCATGATCCATCTGCGCTTTTCCGTTTTGAAGAGCATGATGTGTATCTTCCGATGATGACTCTTGAAGAGTTAGATAACCACAAAAAAGGTATGAGTGAAGTTGCGCGCAATGCTCGTACGATCAGCCGCTCTTTGGATCAGTTAGTCTCTAATACCAAAGGTGTTTTAGAAGATGGTATTCCGCTTAATAAGTTAGGTAACAAGGAAGCAACTGGCAACCTATATTTCCAAATCGAGCTAAATGACATCAGCTTGCCGGAAGGTTTACCTATTGGTAAAGCTGACAATATGATTTTAGGAGTGGTTAGAGAGCTCCAAAAGAGTCGTAAAGATCGTCAAGTTGTACTGGTATCAAAAGATATCAATATGCGTATCAAGGCTCGCGCGCTCGGTTTGCCAGCGGAAGATTATTTTAACGACCAGGTTTTAGAAGACCGTGATCTGTTGTATTCCGGAGTGCTTCAGTTACCCGTTGATTTCTGGCCAAAGCATGGCAAAGATATGGAAAGTTGGAGTGACACCAAGTCAGGCACGATGTTTTATCGTGTCACAGGACCCACGGTTGCTCACATGATGGTGAATCAATTTGTTTACCAAGAAAATAGTGATGGTGGCTCACCCTTCTATGCTCAAGTTCGAGAAATTCAGGGTAAAACTGCTCTTCTTCAAACTCTGAAAGATTTTTCTCATCAGAAAAATAATGTTTGGAGCGTGACGGCACGCAATCGTGAGCAAAACTTTGCTCTTAACTTATTAATGAACCCTGATGTTGATTTTGTTACTTTGCTAGGACAAGCTGGTACGGGTAAAACTTTATTAGCTTTAGCATCAGCTCTTGAACAAGTACTCGATAGCAAACGTTATACAGAAATCATCATCACTCGTGCCACCGTGCCGGTTGGTGAAGACATTGGCTTCTTGCCAGGTACTGAAGAAGAAAAAATGCAACCTTGGATGGGTGCCTTTGACGATAACTTAGAGGTGCTTCAGCGCAATGAAGATGGTGCTGGTGAATGGGGCCGAGCAGCTACTCAAGAATTGATCCGCTCTCGTATCAAGGTAAAGAGTATGAGCTTCATGCGTGGTAGAACTTTTGTTAGTAAGTTCTTAATCATTGATGAAGCACAAAACTTAACACCTAAACAAATGAAAACCTTGGTGACCCGCGCAGGTCCGGGTACTAAGATTGTTTGCTTGGGCAATATCGCTCAGATTGATACGCCTTATTTAACTGAAGGCTCATCAGGCTTAACCTATGTGGTCGATCGCTTCAAAGGATGGCGTCATAGCGGTCATGTTACTTTGGCTCGTGGAGAGCGTTCACGTTTGGCTGATCACGCAGCAGAGGCTCTTTAAAACAGTGAGGGCGCTGTGATCTTAGGACTCTCAAGCCCACCCTCATTGTTGATAGCGCTTCAGTTCATGAAGCGCTTCTTGGTGATTGGCACCAGCTTAAGCATTCTTTCTGCGTGTGCGATTTTCCCAAGGATGTCCTCATTACCTGATTTCAATAAAGAAGTATCAGCAGGGCTTGAAGATATATCCATTGCAGCAATTGGCTTGGTTGGTATCCCCTATCGTTACGGTGGCAATACACCCAAAGGTGGATTTGACTGTAGCGGCCTCATTGGTTATGTCTATAAAAATGCTGCTGATAAGAAGTTACCTCGCACAACAGCAGAGATTGCTAAGACGGGTCAATCTTTAGGTAATCAAACACCTGCCCCAGGCGATTTGGTATTTTTTAATACACAAGGCAGCTCTCACTCACACGTTGGTATCTACGTTGGTAAAGGTCGATTTGTTCATGCCCCATCCGAAGGGGGAACTGTCAGGCTTGAAAAAATCACAACACCCTACTGGTCACAAAGATATACAGAAGCCAGGCGCGTTATTGCCAAGAATAAATACTAGAGAAGCTTAGAACGGTTCGTGTCCGCCTGATGATTGAACTTGGCCGTGAGCCAAGTTATCAAATTTAGTATATTGGCCTTGCCAACTCATCTTGATCACACCAATTGGGCCGTTACGCTGCTTAGCCACAATGATCTCAGCAATGCCTTTTTCAGGCGTTGTATCCGGGTGATAAACCTCATCACGATAGATAAATAAAATCACGTCAGCATCTTGTTCGATAGCGCCAGATTCGCGCAAGTCAGACATGATCGGACGCTTATTAGGTCTTTGCTCTAAACCACGATTTAACTGCGATAAAGCAATCACTGGACACTGTAATTCTTTTGCTAAAGATTTGAGTGATCGAGAAATCTCAGAGATTTCAGTTGCGCGGTTCTCACCACTAATACCTGAATTACCGCTCATCAACTGGATGTAGTCAATCACAATCAAACCTAATGTACCAAACTTTCGTGCGATTCTTCTGGCTCTGGCGCGCAACTCTAAACTGCTAAGAGCGCCACTTTCATCAATCATGATGTTAGCTTCATTCAAACGAGAAATCGCTTCAGTGATTTTTGGCCATTCATCTTCATTCAACTTACCTGTTCTCATACGAGACTGGTCAATGCGTCCGACTGAACCCAAGATACGGGAAGCCAACTGAGAGGCGCCCATCTCCATTGAGAAAATAAGAACTGGCAAACCCTCTTTAATCGCGACGTTCTCAGCAATATTGACAGCTAAGCTGGTCTTGCCCATTGAAGGACGACCAGCAATAATCACGAGGTCACCTTTTTGCAGACCACTGGTCTGACGATCTAAATCAATAAAGCTGGTAGCAACACCAGTCACATCTGTAGGGCCCTGACGGTGGTAGAGCTCATCAATTCGTTTTACAACATCTGTTAATAAAGGTCCGATTTCGAAGTAATCAGTTTTTCCACGATGACCTTCTTCACCGATTGCCAAAATACGAGACTCTGCTTCATCCAAAATAGTTTGTACAGATCGACCATCGGGTGTGAAAGCACTGCCAGCTATGTTGTCTGAAGTTTGGATCAAGCGACGCAGAACACTGCGATCACGCACGATCTCAGCGTACCCACGAATATTAGATGCGCTTGGTGTTGATTGGGCTAAGGCATTGAGATAATCGATACCAATAGTTTCGCCACCACCCTGAGTTTTCATAGACTCTGAAACAGTGATCACATCTGCAGGCATGTTCTCACCCACCAATTTACCAATTACTCGGTAAATCAAACCATGATCAGGTCGATAGAAGTCTTTTTCTGTGAGTACATCGCCAACTCTATCCCATGCAGAGTTGTCCAAAAGCAAACCGCCGAGCACCGATTGCTCGGCCTCGACGGAATGCGGAGGTACTTTTAAAGCTTGAACAGCTGTATCAATCATGAGATATCAGGAGATATCGTTTTTATGATTAATTAAGCCTGCTCACCAATCACTTGGACAGTAATTTCAACAACTACGTCTGTGTGAACAGCGACAGATAACTTATGCTCACCAACGATCTTTAAAGGACCAGTTGGCATACGAACTGAAGCTTTCTCAATGGTGAAGCCTTGAGCTTTTAAAGCATCAGACACGTCGTGGTTAGTAACTGAGCCAAACAAACGGCCATCAACACCCGCCTTTTGTTTGATTGGGAGCACTAGACCAGTTAGCTTAGCGCCAACAGCTTGTGCAGCAGCTAATTTCTCAGCAGCCAGTTTCTCTAACTCAGCGCGCTTTGCTTCAAACTCAGCAATAGCTGTAGTTGTCGCACGGCGAGCCACACGTTGTGGGATTAAAAAGTTACGAGCAAAACCGTCTTTAACGCGAACAACGTCGCCTAAGTTACCAAGGTTAGCTACTTTTTCTAGGAGAATAATTTGCATAGTGACTCCTGATTAGTTCTTATGTTGGTCAGTGAAAGGCATCAAAGCTAAGAAGCGCGCGCGTTTGATAGCAGTATCTAATTGGCGCTGATACAAAGCTTTGGTACCAGTTAAACGTGCTGGTGTGATCTTACCGTTCTCAGTGATGAAGTCACGTAGTGTGTCGACATCTTTGTAATCGATTTGATCAACCTTTGCAGCTGTGAAGCGGCAAAAACGTTTACGTTTGAATAATGGGTTTTGTGCTGGACGCTTGTTCTTGCGGTCATCACCTTTTTTTACGTATGCCATGATGTTTCCTTTTTACAATTCAATTTGCGTGATATGAAAGACGAGTCGCTGACTGCGCAGGCTTTTATGAGTTAAAAATCCTTCAAATCTAGCTGTCCTTCCCAAATCCATCTGATCAAGTTTTAAGTGAACTGATCCGATGGCCATCGCTTCGATACTCATTTTGACTTTCCTTGCAGTACCTGCTTCTTGAACATCGCCACTATGTTCTAGTTGGCATTCAATGACAGGGATTCCGGCAGGGGTATATCTAAGAGCTTCTCGGGCGACAAGGGCGGCAGTTAGGATGAAATGATTCAACCCAAACCCGCTCAGTGCCTAATTAGGCAGCAGGCGCCTCCGTTGCTTGAAGAGCTTTACGAGCTTCTTCACGTTCAACTTGTTTCATCATGATTGAAGGCTCTATTTCAGCTTTCTTTACTTTGATAACCAAGTGACGCAATACAGCATCGTTGAACTTAAAGCCGTGCTCGAGTTCATCAAGAGTGGTTTGGCCACACTCAATGTTCATGCAAACGTAGTGAGCTTTAGCTAGCTTGTCGATCATGTAAGCCATCTGACGACGGCCCCAGTCTTCAACGCGGTGAACTTTGCCACCTTGAGTTGTAATAGTACTTGTGTACTTTTCAACCATGGCAGGTACTTGCTCGCTTTGGTCCGGATGGACGATAAAAACGATTTCGTAATGACGCATTAATTACTCCTTATGGATAAAAGTCACCTGGGCGTCTCAATCAACTGAAATTAGCCGACTGACCAGTGTGACAAGGTAAAAAACTACAGCCTCAGATTGTAGCAAAAATACTCTGCCAATCCTCAGTTTTCCTTGAATTTGCCTCTAAAAGTGACAATTGAAGTGCAATTCTGGCCTTTGCGGGGTTCAAATCTCTTGCTGTTAGCCAATTCCAAGATCTATCTGGCTCAGAAACCTCAGAAAACACAGCCCCAGCACCAGTTCGAGAGGATCGAACGACTGCAATACCTGCTTCAGCGGCCAAAATGAGGTGTTGAGCTAGGTTTTGATGAACACTACCCTGCCCTGTGCCTGCAATCACGATCCCTTCCACCCCTTGACTGGTCAGCATATCCACCAAACGACCGCTAGAGCCCCCATGGCTGGTGATGATCTCAATCCAAGGCCAAACCATTTGCGTCGGTAAATTCAAGTCCGCCTGGCGTTTTTGGATGGGTCCATCCAGCTCTCTGGCGTTCACGACTAGAGCATCTAATGCATGGGTGTGTTGTTTGGATAAGTCCCTTGCTAAGCAGGGATTACCTGCCATTACAGCCAAAATGCCGTACTGTTCGGCTTCTTTTGCTTCTTTAGCCAAATAAAGAGCCGCTCTTAGATTAGTCGGGCCATCCGCATTCTCAGCGTTGGCTGGCAACATGGCACCAGTCAAAACAACCGCTTTTCTGAAATGACTAGCAAGCTTGCCTAGTGTGGCATGAAGGAAAACCCCTGTCTCTTCCATGGTGTCAGTGCCATGGGTAATCACGATGCCAGTAACGTCTTCTCGCTCTAGACCAGCTTTAACCGCCCAAGCTAGCTGCATCATGAGCTCCTCGTTCATATGACGGCTATCCATATTCGCCACTTGAATGGTCTCAATATGTCCAAAGTCACTTTCAAGCTCCAAAGCCTCTACCAAACCATGGGCTGAGATCTGGCCTGCCTGGTATGACAATGGCTTTTGGGGGTCACTGGCTAAACCAGCAATCGTACCGCCCATGCCTAAAACTAATAATTTTACAGAATTCATATAAAACATTATCAATGGGTATTGCATCTTATGAAAACACTGTATAGAATCACAGCATGGATACAAACACAGCAAAACCTAAACTAACAGCTCGCCAAGAAGAAATCTTGGGGCTTATTTCAGATGCGATTTCTAGAAGTGGCTTGCCACCTACGAGAGCTGAGATTGCAACGCGTCTGGGTTTTGCTTCGGCCAATGCGGCAGAAGAGCATTTACGAGCCCTTGCACGCAAAGGTTATGTTGAATTAACGCCTGGAACTTCACGAGGTATTAGGTTACTAAAGCAACTTACCTTACCTCTGGCAGCCCTTCAGCAATTAACACTTCCTTTAATTGGTCGAGTTGCTGCTGGTTCACCTATTTTGGCAGTGGAGCATATTCAAAAGCACGTTCCCTGTGACCCATCCTTGTTTACCAAAGGTGCTGATTACTTATTACAAGTACGCGGCATGAGTATGCGCGACGCAGGTATTTTAGATGGTGACTATCTCGCGGTTAAAAAGACTAGCGAAGCCCGCAATGGTGAAATCGTTGTAGCGCGTTTAGATGATGAAGTCACCGTTAAGCGTTGGTCACAAACCAAAGGACCTCATGGCATGAAGATTGAGTTGATTGCTGAAAACCCAGACTTTGAAAATATTCAAGTTGATTTGCGTCGCGATGAAATCACGATCGAAGGTTTAGCAGTTGGTTTGATAAGAACTGGCAGTCTTTAATCTAAAGTGATTTAGATTTTGCCTCTTAGTAAATAGAGGCTTCACCATCGGGGCGATTCTTAAATCGTTTGTGCACCCAGTAATATTCTGCAATTCGTGGCTTGATTACATCTTCAAATGATTGATTCATACGAGCAGTATCTGCAAGTGCATCATCTGTTGGGAAATCTACCCAAGGCTTGCCAACGTGGCAGTCATACCCAGAGCCATCCTCACGTAAAACTGTAAAGATCGGACATACTTCAGCACCAGCTACTCTGGCCATTTTAGAAACAGATAAAACTGTGTTGGTAGAAACACCAAAGAATGGGACGAACTCAGAATCTTTGCGACCTAAGTCCATATCAGGTGACAAACAAACAAAGGTGCCTTTGCGTGCTTCGCGAAGTAATTCGCGACCATGATGCTCACGAAGCAGCATCTTGGCACCAAAACGCTCACGCCATTTTTTAATACGCGGCTCAAAGTAATCGTTCTTCATGAATACATAAAGTGTGATGCCCCGTGCAGCTTTTATTTTTCTCAGGTGCATGGTGATAGCTATGAGCCCTGCTTCAATACCCATCAAATGCATGCTGACATAAATACGTGGCTTACCGTCATTCATATCAACCTGCGGATACACCGTTACAAATTCATTAATTGATTTTTCAGAACCCAACCACAAGCGACCACGCTCAGCAAAACTTCTAGCCATTAAGCGCCAGTTTTTTGTGGCAATAGCATCACGCTCTTCTTGGCTTAAATGAGGGAAGCAAGCCTTTAGATTGGCATTGATGATTTTCACGCGTGACTTAGAGAACTTGGGTGCTATGGTAGCGATGCTATACCCAATGCCCACTACCCATGAATATGGAATGACTGCCAAGAACCACAATAAAGCGTGCGCTAGAAGATTAAAGAATGTTTTCACAAAAGAGATTTTCTCATGAACAACCCATGATTGAGGGTTTTATAACCTTACACCCTACTCAGCATCATATTTGATGATTTGCAATTAACTTATAAAAAATATAAATTTACTTTGAATTTACTTGGGTCAATCGATTGCTAAAGGCATTATTAATTATGAATACACACGAAGAATTTCAACAACAATTCATTGAAGCAAAAAAACAAATGAAGCAAGATCTTCTAAATTTTGAGAACCGCATCGTTAAAAAATTAAGTATCAGACTTATTCTTATAGATATAACTTTTGGCTTGATCACCATCATGGTAATGATTTACTTTCATCAAAATCCCTGAACAGTTCCTATAAAGCAAATGGCCCCTTAGTAAGGGGCCATTTTTATTTGGGGTGGCTGATGGGGCTCGAACCCACGACAACAGGAATCACAATCCTGGACTCTACCAACTGAGCTACAGCCACCATAGAGAATCGAAATTATAACTCGTCTGAGTCTTCTTGTTCAACATACATCCGCAATTCTTTATTGGCATCCTCGAAAAAGGCTCTGATGTCCCCTTCAGTCTTGACTGCTCCTAACAGGCGGTAGTCCGATAGCTTTCTACGCCAATGCTTTGAACCACCCTTACCGTGGGCTAAGCCCAAGATATGTCGAGTGATCGCTGCCATGTGAAAGTGTTCTTGCTTAGCCTCGCAAGTATTTAGCCAACGAGTGCATTGTTTGATCAACTCTTCAGTAATGCGATTCCACTGATCTACACCAAAAAAGGATCCAAAAGCTTGACCATCAGTTTTTAACATTTCATCCCAATCCAACATGATCCCAGGCGTATGGTAAGCAGCTCTACCAATCATGAAACCATCAAAGTCATGCCAATATCTAGCAATGTCACCATTGGTTTCAAGACCACCGTTTAATAAAACCTTGAGATGGGGGAAATGCTTTTGAGCATCGATACGAAGTTGTTTCGCGACTTCGTATCGCAGTGGCGGAATAGTCCGATTTTCTTTAGGCGACAATCCTTTTAAAATGGCATTGCGTGCATGAATAGAAACTTGGCTAGCACCAGCTTCTGCCACCTTGCAAATAAAGTCTAATGTGAATTGATAATCATGGGCTTGATTGAGAACATCCATATCATTCAAACCAATGCGATGTTTGACGGTGATGGGTATATCCACCACATCCTTGATTGCCTTAACGCAATCCGCAACCAATTCTGGTTCAGCCATCAAGCATGCTCCAAACGATCCTCGTTGCACTCGCTCAGAGGGACAGCCACAGTTAAGGTCTACTTCGTTATAACCCCACTGCTGGGCTAATAATGCTGACTTAGCTAGATCATCAGGCTCACTTCCACCCAACTGTAAAACTACGGGATGTTGAACCTCATCAAAATCTAAATGACGTGGTACGTCGCCATGAATCAATGCGCCAGTCGTCACCATCTCACTATAGAGAACTGCGTCTTTAGTCAGACTGCGATGGAAGGTTCGGCACTGACGATCAGTCCAATCCATCATCGGGGCAACGGCTAATCTCTTCATAGAAACATTATCAACTAAAAACTTGAATATTGAATTCTATGAGCTTGTATAGGCTCAATGACAAAAATAATGAACTAACTTGTTTATGCACAGCCAAATTCACATTACTGGTATAACGTTAATAGCTCTTTAGGAGAACACATGTCATCAGTATCTAGTTATGCCGCCCAATCCGCCACATCACCGCTAGCCCTCCATCCAATCACTAGTCGGGAGGTCGGTTCAAAAGATGTCAAGATTGATATTGAATTTTGTGGTGTTTGCCATACCGATATTCATCAATCTAAAAATGACTGGGATATCAGTAACTATCCTATTGTTCCCGGACATGAAATCATCGGCAAAGTCAGCGCTCTGGGATCAGACGTCAAGCATCTAAAAATTGGACAGCGAGTAGCCGTTGGTTGTTTTGTGGATTCTTGCCATCAGTGCTCATCCTGTAAAGCAGATTTAGAGCAATATTGCCTGAATGGTTTTACAGCAACTTATAACAGTGCTACTGAAGATCCAGGCGGCTTTACTTATGGTGGGTATTCACAAAGTATTGTGGTTGACAACTATTTTGTTCTAACTGTTCCAGATGGACTAGATCCAGCTGGCGCAGCACCGCTCTTATGTGCAGGTATTACAACTTACTCTCCTTTGAAACATTGGGGTATTAAACCCGGTATGACTGTTGGCATTATTGGATTAGGTGGTCTTGGGCACATGGGTGTCAAGCTGTCTCATGCCATGGGCGCTAAAACTGTCATGATCACTACTTCAAAAAATAAAGCTAGTGATGCTCTAAAGCTTGGCGCTGATGAAGTATTAATTTCTACTGATGCCAACGCGATGGAAGCTAAGATCAATCAATTTGATTTTTTACTAAATACTATCCCAGTAGCTCATGACTTTAATCACTATATGCCATTGCTTAAGGTCGATGGCACGATGTGTATCGTAGGTTCTATTGGTCCTAACGCTGAACTTAATACCGGACCATTAGTTTTCGGTCGCAAGAGCGTTGCAGGCTCTTTAGTTGGTGGTATCAAAGAAACACAAGAGATGCTCGAGTTTTGCGCAAAGCACAACATCACTTCTGAAATCGAATTGATAAAAATGGAAGAAATCAATCACGCTTTTGAACGCATGCTCAAAAGCGATGTGAAATATCGCTTTGTCATTGATATGAATAGTCTGAGTAAATAAACTATTAGGGATTTGCAGGAAAATGGTCTTATAGATTGAGACAGAAATGACTCTGAAACTCATGCTCCAAATGAGTCACAGGGTCTCTGAAACTCAATTGCTTGGCTAAGAGTTGCAGAGGTTCTGAGAAGTCTTTACCCATTTTGGGTTGTGGGACTATATTGGGATAAACCTTGTCATACTTGATCGGCATCCCTAAGGCATTCATATGCACTCTTAATTGATGCTTCTTACCAGTTCCGAGCTCCAACTGATATTTGGCCCAGGGTTTGCTGACTTCCAATAATTGAATGACAGTGTCTGAATTAGGTTCGCCAGCAACCTCTTGCATCTGAATAAAAATATCAGATTCTTCAATTCTGCTAATGCGCTTAATTGGGAACTGATCTTTTAGATGTTCTTGGTAAGGCGCAATAGCCTCATAAGTCTTTTTGATTTGACGCTCTCTAAACAAAACTTGATAGAGATTACGATCCTCTACTCTTTTTGAAAATGCCACCAAACCTGCAGTTTCACGATCAATCCTATGAATAGGAACCAAGTCTTTTATGCCTGTTTTGTTTTTAAGTCTTACTAGAAGCGTTTCTTGTAAGTAGTGTCCTGCTGGGGTCACAGGTAAAAAGTGAGGCTTATCAGCAATGAGCAAATGATCATCTTCATAAATAATCAATTCTTGAAACGGGATCGATTCTTCTATCTCAATACTTCGGTAGTAGTAGATGAAAGCATTGGTTTGGCACTGATCGTTCTTAGATTGAGGGATGCCCTCCTCGTCTAGAACAAGACCTTGATCCATTCTCTTCACCCATTCTTCTTTTGGGATTTGAGGGAATTTTTCAACTAAAAAATCAATTAAATAGGTATGGGTCTTTTCAGTATTTTTTACAAATACTTTACTGGGGCCAACGCCATTTTTAATGTCCATGATTGATTTTAATAATTTCTATTTCAAAAACCATAAAGCCGCAACTTCATCGTTGCGGCTTTATGGTTTGACTTAATTATTGCTAATTAAACGCCAGAAGGACGGGCTGCCTTCTTACGCTCATTTTCTTTCAAATAACGCTTACGAATACGGATGCTCTTTGGTGTGACTTCAACCAATTCATCTTCAGCAATAAATTCTACTGCGTACTCTAAAGACATCTGAATAGATGGGACTAAGCGAACCGCTTCATCAGTACCTGAGGCACGAACGTTGGTTAATTGCTTACCCTTAATAGGGTTCACAACCAAGTCATTGTCACGACTGTGAATACCAATCACCATACCTTCGTACAGATTATCACCAGGAACAACGAACATGCGTCCGCGATCTTGTAGCTTCCATAAAGCGTAAGCAACCGCTTCACCATCGTCTTGAGAAATCAATACACCGTTATGACGCTCACCAACCATGCCTTCTCTCATTGGGCCATAAGCATCAAATGTGTGACTCATCAAACCAGTACCACGAGTCATGGTCAAGAAGTCACCTTGGAAACCGATCAAGCCACGCGCAGGGATTCTGTACTCAAGACGTGTACGACCTTTACCATCTGAAACCATGTCCTGAAGTTCGCCTTTACGCTTACCTAACTCTTCCATCACACCACCTTGTGTGGTGTCTTCAACGTCAACTGTTAAGTTTTCAAACGGCTCCATCTTCACGCCGTTTTCTTCATGGAAAACAACACGTGGACGAGAAACAGCTAATTCGTAACCTTCACGACGCATGTTTTCAATCAAGATAGTCAAATGCAATTCGCCGCGACCTGAAACTTCAAATACGGTGTCGTCTGGAGTGTCATTAACGCGCAAAGCCATGTTTGACTTCAACTCACGCTGTAAACGATCACGAATCTGACGGCTTGTAATGAACTTACCTTCACGACCAGCCAATGGGCTGGTGTTCACCATGAAGTTCATCGTTAGTGTTGGCTCATCAACTTTTAACATTGGCAATGGATCAACTTTGTCTGGTGAACAAACTGTTGTACCAATAGCTAAATCTTCAATACCGTTAATGAGAACGATGTCACCTGAAGCAGCTTGATCAACCTGAACACGCTCTAAGCCCTGGAATTTCAAAACCTGGTTAACACGACCGTTGAATGGTGTGCCATCAGGGCCGTTTTGACAAATGACTGACTGACCTGTTTTAACTGTACCGCGGCTGATACGCCCAACGCCAATCTTACCGACGTAGCTGTTGTAGTCAATGGATGAGATTTGGAACTGTAAAGGACCATCTGGATCTTCATCACGAATCGGTACATATTTCAAAACAGTTTCAAATAATGGTGCCATCGTGCCTTCACGCACATCTGGTGTCAAACCAGCATAACCAGATAAACCTGAAGCGTAAATAACTGGGAAATCCAATTGCTCTTCGGTTGCACCTAATTTATCAAACAGTTCAAATGTTGCATTAACAACATAATCAATACGTGCACCTGGACGGTCTACTTTGTTCACTACAACAATCGGCTTCAAACCAAGTGCTAAAGCTTTTTTCGTCACAAAGCGTGTTTGAGGCATCGGGCCTTCAACCGCGTCCACCAATAACAATACACCGTCAACCATTGAGAGTACCCGCTCTACTTCTCCACCGAAGTCCGCGTGTCCTGGGGTATCAACGATGTTGATATGAGTACCTTCATACTCAACTGCACAGTTTTTTGACAAGATCGTGATGCCACGTTCTTTTTCAATATCGTTAGAGTCCATCACGCGCTCTGTAAGAGCTTGGTTCTCACGGAATGTTCCAGACTGACGTAGCAATTGGTCAACCAAAGTCGTTTTACCGTGGTCAACGTGGGCAATGATGGCGATATTTCTTAAGGCGCGAATACTCATAGTTCTGCTTTCATTTTTTCAATTATTTAAATTCATGACTACTACTGCTTGAGCCATCAAACGACGCGGATGTAATACACCCTTGCGCCAATCTGCTGTACCCATAAAATTACAAGGCTCTATAGAGCCGCGATAAATCCTCATCAACTCTTCTTCACTATCCGACTTACTAACTGGTACTCGCTGACCCAAACTCAATCGATCAGCTTCTTGATCAGATAATCCCAAAGAATTAAGTTCTTGCACCAAGGCATCTACAGGTAATAAATAAGATGCCTTAGCTAGCTCGTTATTTGCTTCTTCTTTAACCTCATCCAAAGTCACCCCATGGCTTAAAGTTAAATGTCCTACTTGCTCGCGACGCAAACCAATTAGGTGTGCACCACATGCGAAAAATTCTCCGATATCTTCTGCCAAAGTTCTGACATAAGTACCTTTGCTGCACGACACTTGCAACTGAGCAACAGGCCAGTTCACCGATACCCACTTGAGTAAGTAAATTGTTATCTGACGAGCTTGACGCTCTAAAACTTCACCTGCACGCGCATACTCATAAAGAGGTTTACCGTCGCGTTTCAGTGCTGAATACATCGGCGGGATTTGTTCAATCACACCTGTAAACTTTTCTAATGCTTCAGCTAATTTGGCATCTAACTGAATTTGATCAGTTACGTCAAAATTAGCATTTCTTGTTTCTATAACTTCACCCTCAGCATCACCTGTGGTGGTCTTCTCACCAAACTTGATCGTTGCTAGGTAGGTCTTATCAGCATCTAGTAAATCTTGCGAATACTTGGTTGCCTCCCCCAAACAAACCGGCAATAAGCCAGTTGCCATTGGATCTAATGTTCCTGTATGACCTGCTTTTTCAGCATGAAATACTCTTTTTACGATCGTAACAGCCGTTTGTGAACTAATACCTTCTGGCTTATCCAGAAGAATTACCCCATGAATACTTTGGGGCTTCACTTAAGGCTTACTACTATCTTGTATGGCTTCATCAATCAAACGTGACATTTCAACTCCGCGAACTACTGACTCATCATGATGAAAATGGAGTGTTGGAACCGTGTGAATGTGTAGACGTTTAAATAATAAAGAATGTAAGTAACCAGCCTTCTCTCTTAAAGCGGCCAGCGCATATTCTGGCTCAGCGCCCAAAACAGTAAAAAATACTTTGGCGTGAGCCATATCCGTCGTTAACTCAACCGCCTGCAAAGTAATTAAACCCGCTTTAGGATCACGCACCTCACGTGGGATGAGCTCAGCCAGATCCCTTTGGATCTGGTCAGCTACACGTTGGTTGCGATGATTCTTAACTGGCATAAATGATTATCTTTTTAATACAGAAGTTATAACAGAGCACTGTTACAGTGTTCTTGCAACTTCAGTTACTTCAAAGATTTCTAATTGATCGCCTTCAACGATGTCGTTGTGGTTCTTGAGTGATAAACCGCACTCAAAACCACCTTTAACTTCTTTAACGTCATCTTTAAAGCGCTTCAATGAGTCTAATTCGCCAGTCCAAACTACCACGTTGTTACGGAGTAAACGTGCGCGTGAATTACGCTTCACAACACCCTCAAGAACCATACAACCTGCGATTGAACCTATTTTAGAAACTTGGATCACTTGGCGAATCTCAACCATACCAGTGATTTCTTCTTTCTTCTCTGGCGTCAACATGCCACTCATTGCAGCTTTAACTTCATCAACTGCGTCATAAATGATGTTGTAGTAACGAATATCTACGCCGTTAGCTTCAGCTAACTTACGAGCCAATGCATCTGCACGAGAATTGAAGCCAAGCACAACTGCTTTAGAAGCAACTGCCAAGTTAATATCAGCTTCACTAATACCACCAACTGCTGCGTGAACAATTTGAACTTTCACCTCTGGTGTTGATAATTTCATGAGTGACTGAGATAAAGCCTCTTGCGAACCTTGAACGTCTGCCTTGATGATGATCGGTAAATAGCTGGCCTCAACACTGCCTTCAGCCATGTTTTCAAACATGTTCTCAAGTTTCACAGCTTGCTGCTTAGCTAACTTCACATCACGGAACTTACCTTGACGGAATAAAGCGATTTCGCGAGCTTTGCGTTCATCAGATACTGCAATGATTTCTTCACCAGCAGCGGGAACTTCAGATAAACCTTGAATTTCAACCGGAATCGATGGGCCCGCTTCATTACAAGGCTTACCGTTTTCATCCAACATCGCACGAACACGACCAAATGAAGATCCTGCCAAAATCATATCGCCACGACGCAAAGTGCCAGATTGAATCAAGATGGTTGCAACTGGGCCCTTACCTTTATCTAATCGCGCTTCAATCACAAGACCTTTAGCGGCAGCTTCTCTTGGGGCTTTGAGCTCAAGAACTTCAGCTTGTAATAGAACGTTCTCTAATAACTCATCAATACCTGTACCGGCTTTTGCTGAAACTGAAATAAATGGCGCATCGCCACCGTACTCTTCAGGAACAACGCCTTCAGCTACTAACTCTTGTTTAACTCGCTCAAGGTTAGCTTCTGGTTTATCAATTTTGTTAATTGCAACTACTAGAGGAACGCCAGCTGCTCTTGCATGAGCAATCGCTTCTTTTGTTTGCGGCATGACGCCGTCATCAGCAGCAACCACTAAAATAACAATATCAGTTGCTTGAGCACCACGAGCACGCATTGCCGTAAAAGCTTCGTGACCCGGTGTATCTAAGAAAGTGATCATGCCGCGTGGCGTTTCAACGTGGTAAGCACCAATGTGTTGAGTAATGCCACCAGCTTCGCCAGAGGCTACTTTTGCGCGACGAATCGAATCCAATAATGATGTCTTACCATGGTCAACGTGGCCCATGACAGTCACCACTGGTGGTCTCGCCATTAATTCGGCTTCATGTTCAACCGTACTTAAATCTGTATCTGGTTCATCTAACTTAGCAGCAAATGCTTTGTGGCCCATTTCTTCAACGATGATCATCGCTGTATCTTGGTCGAGTACTTGGTTGATGGTGACCATCTGCCCCATACCCATGAGCAATTTAATGACTTCAGCAGCTTTGACGGACATCTTGTGAGCCAATTCAGCAACAGTAATCGTTTCAGGTACATGAACATCACGTATAACTGGGTCAGTAGGTTCTACAAAATTAGTTGCAACTTCGCTGGATTGCTGTTGATGTCTCTTTCTGCCACCACCTGTGCGCCAGTTACCTGATCCACCAGTTGTGTCACCACGAGTTTTCAAACCACCTGGACGTTTCTTACCATCTTCATTCCATGTGGATGAAGACTCAGATGACTTAATTGTTTTTGTGCCCGGCTTAACAACGCCTGGTTTATCTTTCTTCTTCTCGTCCGCACCTTCAGCTTTAACTGGTTTGTGCAGAGTTCCTTTTTTCTCTTCTTCTGGCGGCTTAGCTGCTTTTAAAACTCGCGCCGGTGCATTCATCATGTCACGAATAGCCAATGCCTCAGCTTCAGCCTTGGCGCGACGTACACGAATACTCTCTAATTCATCTTCACGAGCTTTTGCTGCCACTGCAATGTCAGCTTTTTCTTTTTTAGCAAGATCTTCTTTAGCCTTAATTTCTTCATCTGAATCTGTTTTAGATTTCTTGATCGCTTTTTTAGATTTTTCTAGAGAAGCTACTTTTTCAGCTTCCTCAAGCGCCTTACGATCCATCTCAGCTTTCATATCAGCTTCTTGACGAGCTAATAATTCAGCTTGGCGTTTTGCTTCTGCGCCACGTTTAGCAAGCTCAGCATCATCCAAAATACCGACATTCAACGGGACCTCAACTGGTGCAGGCACTTCAACAACCGGTGCTGGCGCAGACTCAGCCTCTGGAGATGAATCATCGCGCTTAACTAATACACGCTTTTTACGAACCTCAACTTGAACTGTGCGAGTCTTGCCTGCTGAATCAGCCTGACGAATCTCTGAAGTTTCACGCTTAGTGAGTGTGATTTTTTTGCGAGCACCCGCATCCGTACCATGAGCCACTTGTAAGTGCTCAAGCAATTTAGTTTTATCTTTTTCTGTCAACTTGTCTTCTACTGTACTTTTATTAATACCTGCGGCCTGAAGCTGCTCCAGCAGTTCTGCTGGAGTGCGCTTCAGTTCCTTTGCTAAATTTTCTACGGTCGTGGTCGCCATGCGAACCCCTTATGAATCAGTTAAACCAGTGAGCACGAGCTGCCATGATGAAAGCTTTTGCGTCTTCTTCGTTGACACCAGTCATTTCAACTAGTTCATCAACAGCCAATTCCGCTAGGTCATCACGGGTATGGACATTACCTTCTGCTAACTTTGTAACAAGGGTAGCTGTCATACCATCCAAGCTAAGCAAATCTTGCGATACACCTTCAACAAGCTCCTCTTTTGCCAACTCCATCGTTAACAAAGAATCACGTGCTCGTGTACGCAATTCATTCACCGTATCTTCATCAAAAGCATCAATCTGTAACATTTCTGACAAAGGCACATACGCAACTTCTTCTAAACTGTTGAAGCCTTCTTCGATCAAAATATCGGCAACTTCTTGGTCAACGTCTAGTTTGTCCATGAATACAGCGCGAATCTTTTCTGATTCTTCTTCAGTCTTCTGAGCAGACTCTTCAGGAGTCATGATGTTGATGTGCCAGCCAGTGAGTTCACTTGCAAGACGAACGTTTTGACCACTGCGACCAATCGCAATTGCCAAGTTCTCTTCATCAACAACGACATCCATCGCATGCTTCTCTTCATCCACAACAATGGATTGAACTTGAGCAGGAGCTAAAGCGCCAATCACAAATTGTGCTGGATCTTCAGACCACAAAACAATGTCTACTGCTTCGCCAGCCACTTCATTACGAACAGCTGTCACACGTGTACCACGAACACCTACGCAAGTACCAATGGGGTCAATACGTTTATCGTGAGTTACAACAGCAATCTTGGCACGGATACCTGGGTCACGAGCGGCGCCCTTAATCTCCAAAAGACCCTGTTCCATTTCTGGAACTTCATTCTCAAAAAGACTGATTAAGAATTCAGGAGCAGTTCTAGATAGTTCAATTTGCGGACCACGAGCTTCACGATCGACTTTCAAAATGAAACCACGTACACGATCACCGCTACGCAAGTTCTCTTTTGGAATCATCTGATCACGACGTAAAAGTGCCTCAACACGGCCTGATTCAACAATCAAACCATTCTTGTCAGCACGCTTGACAGTACCGGTCATGACAGTTTCGCCACGATCAAGGTAGTCATTCAAAATTTGTTCACGTTCAGCGTCACGGATGCGATGCAAAATGACTTGCTTAGCAGTTTGTGCGCCAATACGACCAAAGGGAACTGATTCAACAACTTCTTCGATGTAATCACCGACTTCGATGTCAGAAATCTGTTCTTTGGCTTCAAAAGAAAGAATCTCTCTATCTGGTTCTTGCAAACCAGCTTCGTCAGGCACGACTAACCAACGACGGAATGTTTCATATTCGCCAGAATCGCGATCAATTGAAACACGCATATCGACATCTTCATCGAAGCGCTTTTTGCTTGCAGAGGCCAGGGCCATCTCAAGCGCTTCAAATACGATATCTCTATCAACGTTCTTTTCACGTGCTAAAGCGTCAGCTAGCATGAGGACTTCACGACTCATGATTTTCTTCCTTTGAAATCAACGACGGGAACCAACCGAGTTTTTTCAACCTCGGCCAGAGTAAATTCAAACATGGCTTCAGTACCATCTGGGTTTTTAATCAATAAACCCAATTTGGCATCAGCCGAATCAATGTCACCACTGATCAAACCTTGTAAAACACCTACATAGTTCTTTCTGCCTGCATGTGCCACCCGTAATTTCACATTAGCCTCCAAATTCGCAAAGCGAATGTGATCAGCAACTGTTTTTACCGGACGATCCAAACCTGGTGAAGAAACTTCTAATCGATCATAGTTAACGTTATCCACAGGCAAGCTGTAATTCAGATGACGACTGACTTTTTCACAATCAGTAATATCAATAGAGCGCTCAAAATCAACGTTCTCGATCGTCACACGCAACAGTCCGTGGCCTTCTCGTTCAATATCAACGAGCAGGTACCCCAAACCTTTGAGCGCATCAGCAATCAGAACTTGTTCGTTTGCCATAAGCTATTACGTTTCATTTCACAAAAAAAAATGGGCATATAGCCCATATTCCTAAACAAAGAGAACATGCCCGACTTACGTTGAACGCAACTTTAGCCGGAACTACCAAAGAACAGAATTATATAGGAATTTACCTTGACTGCCAAGGAATGTTCCCTAGAAACCCCTATTTAATTAGCTTTTCGTGAATTTCTTACCAAATTTAGCAGCTGGCCTACCGCCTGGGCCCCTATTTTGGCCTGGACCACCTCTTGATGGGCCTTGGCCTGGACCTTTTTTACCAAATCTTTGCCCTGAACGAGGCTTATCTCCGCCAGCAAACCCGCTACCGTGGTGAACGCCTGCTTGGCTATCCTCATCACGACGCTGTCCAGACCCTTGATTTCCTTGACCACTTTGGCCACCTTGGCCGCCTTGCCCTCGATCTTGTCCACCGGGACCTCTAGGTCCTCTGCCAGCACTAGATCCACCAGCATATCCACCTTGGCCACGATCTTGACCGCCAGGTCCTCTACCACCACCGGGTCTTCCGGCATGCTGACCACCTGAACGTCCAGGATTTTTGCCTTTGTAGTTACTACTCTTTTCAGAGGCATGCCCTTGAGTAAAACCACGGGTAGTTGGTGAAGCTTGGCGTAAAGCATCCTTAGAGCCCCAGTAAGAAACTGAAGTTTGCATAGGATCTGGTTGACCACCACTATGTTCACTTGGCGCACGATTACCGCCCTCTCTAGGATCACGACGGAATTTTTCGCCCATACCCTGAGGAACTTTTAAACCAGCTACTTTCATGAGTTGCACAATTTGATCACTTGGGACTTCTTCCCAGCGACCGCGACGCAGTCTTGGAGGTAAAACAAATAAACCGTAACGAGTTCTGATCAAGCGAGAAACAATATGGCCCACTGCTTCAAACATGCGGCGAACTTCTCGATTCCGTCCCTCAGTCAAAGCAACGTGGTACCAACGGTTAGCACCTTCACCGCCACCACTTACTAAGCGTAAAAATTTAGCGACACCATCATCTAGAGTAATGCCTGTTTTTAACAACTTTTCTTGTTCAGCATCTAAATCGCCCAAAATACGCGCTGCGTACTCACGCTCCACACCATAACGAGGATGCATCAAGCGGTTTGCTAATTCTCCAGAAGTAGTAAATAAGAGCAATCCTTCTGTATTAAAGTCTAGACGACCTACTGCAATCCAGCGACCTGATTTGGCTTTTGGTAAACGATCAAAAACAGTTGGGCGACCCTCAGGATCGGATTGACTCACAATTTCGCCAGCGGGTTTGTGATAGAGGATCACTCTTGGTGGCTTCGTCTGAATTTTGCGGTGAACCATCTTGCCGTTGATACGAACTTGGTCTGTTGGACCAACACGCTGTCCAATATGCGCTGGCATACCATTCACAGAAACTCGACCCTGGATAATCAGGTCTTCCATATCTCTGCGAGAACCCATACCAGCGTCTGCTAATACTTTGTGAAGCTTGACGGTGTCGTCATCTAGATCATCTTCAACGTCATCCAGATCAGACCAAACCTCATCACGCAAACTGAGCGGCAATTCATCAACGCTTGAGAATTGCAAACCAGGCATCATGTCTTCATCACTACTTGACTCTTTATCATTACCTTCAGAGTTATGGTCTTCTGCCTCAATATCCGCTAAAGCTTGAGCCACCATGTCATGAGTTACTTCAGACTCAATTTCAGGCGCATCTAAAGAAGCATCAAATTCTCCAGAAACTACAGAAGCAAAAAGCGCATTACTCTCTTCAGCTAGTAATGGATCTACTTTAGGTGGTTTTTGTTCTTGTGGATCTCTTGGTGGACGCTCGCCACGACCAGATCTATCAGCACCCCGTTGAGGCTTACCTCTTTGAGCACGAGGGCCATTGCGACCTTGATTTTGTCTAGGTGGTCTTGATTGATTATTTGATTCGCCTTCAGAATGACCTTCACCACCATCAGCAATAACAGCAGGTGCGATTGAGTCATCGCTCGTTACTGAAGAGGATGCATCACTCACATCTGACTGTTCAGCTTGTTCGGGATTAGCACGTGGCTTACGTGTCTTGTTATAGGGACTACGACTGACTCGTTTACGCGGAACGCCGCCCTCTTCAGGGGGACTATCAGATGATGCCGGTTGTTCAGATTCAAATTCAGGTGTTGTCATTAGGCTTTATCGTTATTCTGGTTATCAACTGATGATTTTTCTTCAGCTGCTTGAGTTGCTTCTGATGTATCTACTACATCAGTTACTTCTTGTTCATTTGATGCAATAGCATCTTTGAATTCAGGATGCTCGCCTTCGAACTCCATCACTTTTTGAGCCAAGGATTCAGCTTGAGCATCGGCATCATCGAGCAGTGGTAATTCTTGCAAAGTTGTCAAACTTAAGTCGTTTAAGAATTGTCTAGTGGTAGCGTAAAGACCTGGGCGACCCACTGTTTCTTTATGACCCACTACCTCAATCCAACCACGATCTTCTAGTTGCTTAACGATGTTGGAGCTGACTGTCACGCCACGAATCTCTTCAATCTCGCCACGAGTCACTGGTTGACGGTAAGCAATGATCGCTAAGGTCTCCATCACAGCACGGGAGTACTTGGGTGGTTTCTCAGGTGTTAAGCGATCTAAGAATTCGCGCATGTTAAGACGACTTTGAAAACGCCATCCGGTCGCCAACTCTAGTAGCTCCATCCCTTTTTCAGCCCAATCGGTCTGAATATCAGTAAGTGCACTTTTAATTTCTTCGAAAGGAATTTCTTCCATAAATAAACGACGTAAGTCATTAATTGTCATTGGCTCGTCTGCACATAAGAGTGCAGTTTCAAGCACCAGCTTGAGCTGTTCAGGATTCATATTTTAAGAAAGGGGAAACGTATTTATATTAGGGTTAAGGACGAACGGTATTTAGACACCGAACATTCATATATTGCTTATTAACCGATTAGAGCCATATTGTAGATCAAAGTGGAGCTAAAACAAAAGCCTCCTTTTAAAAGAGCCTCAGGAAGTGTGAAAGCCCTATACAAACCAATCAAACCGGTGGATATCATCAAAGAAGCCGCCAAATAGCTTGCCCAACTTTGGTGCCCCCACCCTGCTAGGCGCGCAGAGAGCCCCGAAATCAGTAATAAATTGGGTAAAGTTCCCAATCCAAAGGCAAGCATGAGCAATAAACCAGAAAGTGGATCTCCTGATAAAAAGGCCAGCGGTAAAACGCTATAAATCAAGCCACAAGGAATCAAGCCCCACGCCAAACCACTTAGAAATCGGGGTAAATAGCCACTTGAACTGTTTTTTTGCAATGCTAGTTCCGAGACCCCACCTAATTCAGCTCGATAAGAGCTATCAGAGCTTAAGTCGCCACCACAGTGATAACAACTATCACTGACACTTGGAAGGATCGCAGGCTTTAAATTCATCTTAGCCTGCGATTCTAGGCTTTCTTTTTACTTGTAGGACACTCTATCTAAGATTTTTTGTGCATAAATTTGATTTGTACCAATTGCACTAATAGAAATTGTCTCTTCTTTAAACTTTCCCCACTGATTAAGTGCTGGATTATTGGTCTTCACAGATTTAACTGCCGGCCACTCATTATTACCATCAGCAAAGTAGCGCTGAGCTTGATCACTCGCCAGATACTCAAGGAACTTAATGGCGGCCGCTTTATTGGGTGCATTTTTAGCCACAGCCCCACCCGCAACGTTCATATGAGTCCCTGATGTTGATTGGTTAGGCCAAACCCAAGAAATTTTTGAAATGATGGCCTGGTCTTCTGGCTTCGATGAGCGCATGAGGCGTGCCAAGTAATAAGAGTTCGTTAGAGCCACACCGCACTCACCAGATGCAACACCTTTGATCTGATCGGTATCTCCACCCTTAGGGGATCTTGCCATATTAGAAACCATTGATTTGGCCCAGGCTTCTGTTTTTGCTTCACCAGAACGCTCATACATCGCACCAATCATTGACAACATATAAGGATGTGACCCTGAACGTGTACACACCTTACCCTTATTAATAGGATCGGCTAACTTTTCATAAGTGTCGACATCTGAGGATCGAACTGTTGCTTTGTTAAAAATAATCATGCGGGCTCGAGTTGAAAAACCAAACCACTGACTGCCCTGACCCTCATCATTTGATCTGAGATTTTTAGGAATGCGTGACTCTAAGATTTTTGATTGAATGGGCTGAAACAAGCCTTCCACTTGAGCACGCCATAATCTTGCAGCATCTACCATCAAGATCACATCAGCAGGACTATTCTTACCTTCACTGCGTAAGCGCTCAAACAAAGCGTTGTCATCAGCCTCAATGCGGTTGATCTTGATACCTGTTTGCTGAGTAAACTCAGCATAGAGCGCCTCATCAGTCTGGTAATGTCTTGCAGAATATAAATTCAAAACACCAGAAGGCTGAGATAATGCTGGCATTGAAGTAGCCATACCAGCAGCCAAGGCCATTGCAACCTTTGCGAGCCATAAGGATTTTTTAGTAAAAAACATGAACAAACATCTCCGTAAAAATAAATCTGGTCTTCTCACCCAAAACGAAATCATTGATCTAAATGGTCTTAATGAGAATAATTCTCATGTAGATTACCACACTTCTCGAAGAAGTTTCTTGACCCTGATCAGTTTGGGCTCATTAAGTCTGGCTGGTTTATCAGCTTGCAGTACTGTAAGTCCTAAAAAACCTGTGATTGGTCTGGCACTTGGCGGTGGCGCTGCACGTGGTTTTGCTCATATTGGTGTGATCAAAGCATTAGAGGCGAATGGTATCAAACCCGATTTGGTAGTAGGTACAAGTGCGGGAAGTGTGATTGCTGCTTTGTATGCCTCAGGTTATAGAGGTACAGAACTTAACCGACTTGCTCTGACTTTAGATGAGGCATCGATCACCGATTGGGCTCTGCCCTTCTCGGGCAAATTTGGCGGCATGATTAAAGGTGATGCGTTGCAGAGCATGGTGAACCGCTTGGTCAAAAACCAACCGATCGAAAATACGCCGATTCCTTTGGGCATTGTTGCAACAGATTTAAAAACAGGACAAGGTGTACTTTTCCAAAGAGGTGACATGGGTCAAGCTGTTCGTGCCTCATGCAGTATTCCAAGTATTTTTCAACCCACCATTATTAATGGTCGTGAATACGTGGATGGTGGTTTGGTTTCCCCAGTGCCTGTTAGGTACGCATCACAAATGGGGGCCGATTTTATAATTGCCGTGAATATCTCAACCGAACCCAGCAGTCAAGATAGCAGCGGCACGGTTGGCATCATTCTTCAAACCATCTCCATCATGGGGCAAAGTATTGATCAATTTGAATTAGAGCGCGCCCAAGTAGTGATTCGCCCAGCACTGAAAGGCATGAGAGGTACTGACTTTAAGTCTAGAAACAATGCCATCCTTGCTGGTGAAGAAGCTACTCTTTTACAGATGGATCAAATTAAATCAAAATTAGGTATGCGATAGTTTTGTTAGATAACAGATATAAAAAAGACCTTCTAGAAGGTCTTTTTTATTGGGATAGACTTCAATCGAAATTAAAGTTTACCGGTGTTATCTAAACGATCTTGGAAGTCATTTAAGAGTTGGATACGCTGCTCATCATTTAAAGCTTCGAAACCTTCCATGCGGCGAGCACCGTTGTAACGCTTTTCCCAATAAACCTTGGTCATGTCGTCAACACGGATTGATTTGCCTTTTGATGGCGCATGAATAAATTTGTTGTCACCAACGTAGATTCCTACGTGAGAGAAAGCATGGCGCATGGTGTTAAAGAATACGAGGTCACCCGGACGCAATTCTTCCTTACCAACTACTAGTCCCACTTTGCTCATTTGTGAAGATTTGCGTGGGAGCAAAAAGCCAAATGTGTCGTTAAATACATAACGCACAAAACCGCTGCAATCTAAACCGCTTTGTGGGGTATTACCACCCCAACGATAACGAACACCAATCAACTGCATGGCGTTATCGATTAATGATTCGGTACCACCAACAACAGAAGCGCTCATGCTGTTGACGCTGCTCGTTAACTTATTAGTGACTGTCTTGAATCGACTCGGTGCTTCTAAACTTGTATTTGGCTCAGTCAATGCATTGCCGGATTGATTCATTGGACTGTTTGTATCGCCATTTGAACGGTCAACCGTTTGCGCCATAGCCTGACCTGCCTGCAAAGAGGCAAGCAAGATGAGGGCTGCAAATAAGGAATGTGAGGCTTTTGACATAAGGGGCTATTGTAACCTAAGACAAAATGAGGTCAATTTGATGCTGATTAAAGGGCTTCTTCCTTGATTTTTATACCTTTTTTCAAGCTAATGACGCGATGAGACATCGCATTGACCACGCTGAGATCGTGACTGATCAACAGGTAAGCCATATTGTATTTGTGCTGTAAATCAGACAACAGCTCCAAAATCTGCCTCTGAATGGTCACATCTAGGGCAGATGTGGGCTCATCTAAAACCAATATTTGAGGCTTCAAGATAAGCGCCCTCGCAATGGCGATACGCTGCCTTTGTCCACCAGAGAACTCATGAGGGTATCGATTAAAGGCAGTTCGATCCAAACCGACCTCTTTGAGAACATCAATGACTTTTGACTTAAGCGCTTCAGCGGATAGATCTGCTTGATGCAAAAGAAGACCCTCACCCACAATCTGACCCACCGTCATTCTTGGTGAAAGTGATCCAAATGGATCTTGGAAAATGACCTGAAACGATGCTCTTAGTGGGCGGCGTTCTTTTTGAGACATGTTGAACCAATCGTGCCCCAAAATCTCAACATGCCCTGATGTTTTCGCACCCGTTTGCCCGAGCAGGCCGAGCAAAGCCATTGCTAGAGTTGATTTGCCAGAACCTGACTCACCGATTAAGCCAAGGGTCTCGCCTTGACGAAGATCCAGATCAATATTCTTCACTACCTCATCGTATTCTTGATGCCATAGGTCTGCAAAATGAAAACCTCTTAAGAACTTCTTGAATCCCGTTAAGAATCGACCACCACCTACTTTAGGATAGGCCACCGTTAAATCAAGGGCTTTTAATAACACCGGAGCAATTGGAACAATCGGAATAACGTTTCTAACGGGCTCGCTATGCACTAGGCTTTCAGTGTAGGCATGCTCTGGATGGTTAAATACTTGCTCAGTCGGACCGTACTCTAATAACTTACCTTGATGCATCACGCCAACGCGTTCTGCAAAATGGCGCACCATATTGAGATCATGCGTGATCAAAATAACCGCCATACCGCCATGAGACTTTGCATCCTCTTGCAGTTCTTTTAATAGATCCAGAATCTGCAAACGCAGACTTGGATCAAGTGCTGTTGTCGGTTCATCCGCAATTAAAAGTTTAGGTTGACATGCCAAAGCCATCGCAATCATGGCTCTTTGACGTTGGCCACCCGATAACTGATGAGGATAAAAAGAAAAGCGTTCTGACGGATTGGGTATGCCGGTTTTTTGTAAAAGAGCCACTGAACGATCATGACACTCCACCTTACTCCACAGTGGGTTATGGCATTGCACAGCTTCCGTGATTTGATTACCAACCGTGTAGAGCGGATTAAGAGCAGTCATAGGCTCCTGGAAAATCATGGCGATGTCTTTGCCACGTATTGCCTGCAGCTCCTTGGCACTCATGCTGAGGATGTCGTGTGTTGAGCTTTGATTGGTTTGAGCTTGGTGCTGGTCTTGATAGCTGAGTTCTATTTTTCCAGAGACTTCAGCCGCCTCCGGCAATAAACCAATCAGAGATAAACCCGTTAAAGTTTTGCCAGAACCAGATTCGCCAACAATGGCCAATCGCTCACCTGGAGCAATACTTAAACTTAAATCATTAACCACTGTTTTACGTCCAAACTTAATGCTTAAGTTTTGGATGTTGAGTAGAGGCATTTGATTTTGGTCGCTCATGACTTGATCTCTCCAGCTGAACGGCGATTATCAAAAGCGTCTCTTAAAGCATCACCCATGAAAGTTAACAACATGAGCGTGATGGCTAAAACCAAGAATGTTGATAAAGAAATCCACCATGCATCTAAGTTCGCCTTACCTTGAGCGAGCAACTCTCCTAAGCTCGCCGTATCGGGTGGCACACCCAGCCCCAAGAAATCCAAACTGGTTAATGCCAAAATCGATGC
>CAMDUR010000012.1 GCA_945879115.1 Polynucleobacter meluiroseus | reverse complement strand
GCCAACCAAGAAACCATAGAAGCGATCTCATCAGGGGTTCCTAAGCGTTTCACTGGAATCGTCGCAATGATCTTTTCTAGAACATCTTCACGAATAGACGTCACCATATCTGTACCGATATAACCTGGTGAAACCGTGTTCACAGTCACGCCTTTAGAAGCTGTTTCTTGAGCCAATGACATCGTAAATCCATGGATACCAGCTTTCGCTGTTGCATAGTTAGATTGACCAAACTGACCTTTTTGACCATTCACCGATGAAATATTAATCACCCGACCCCAACCACCATCAACCATGCCATCAATCACTTGTTTTGTGACGTTGAACAAAGAATTCAAGTTGGTATCAATGACCGCTCGCCAGTCATCAGGTGTCATCTTGCGGAATACGGTGTCACGAGTAATACCGGCGTTATTGACTAAAATATCAACCTTGCCATGTTCTGCTTTAACTTTATTAAATGCAGCAACCGTACTCTCCCAATCACCCACATTACCTTCGGAAGCAATGAAATCAAAACCAAGGGCTTTCTGCTCAGCTAGCCAACGATCCTTACGTGGTGAATTAGGACCGCAACCTGCGATCACTTTAAAACCATCTTTGGCTAAACGCTGACAAATAGCGGTACCAATGCCACCCATACCACCTGTTACGTATGCAAGCTTTTGACTCATGTTGCTTCTCCTTGTTGAGCTAGTTGCTCTTAAATTCAATAATCAAATTGTTACTTAATCTTTGGCTTTTTCTTTGACATAAGAGCCAGGTGCTTTTTCAATCATTTTGTATTTAGCATTACCGTATTTTTGGGGGGCTGCTTTTAACTTACCACCCAACGGTGCTAACCATTGAGCCCAGTCCGGCCACCAGCTGCCTGGAATTTCTTTAGCACCTTCAAACCAAGTATCAGCTTTAGCCGCTAGCTTTGGATTGGACCAATAGTTACGTTTATTTTTGGCAGGTGGGTTGATCACACCTGCAATGTGCCCCGAGGCGCCCAATACGAAATGCACTTTGGCCGATTTAAGTAGCTTGGTTGATTCATAAGCAGACCACCACGGCACGATGTGATCTTCTCTTGATGCGTACAAATAAACCGGACATTTAATTTTGCCAAGATCCACTTTTTCACCGCAGATAGTTAATTTATCGGGAACTTTCAAATCATTCTGAAGATATAAATGACGCAAATACCAAACATACATAGCGCCAGGTAAATTCGTGGAGTCACCATTCCAATAAAGTAAGTCAAACGGTGGCGGAGAATTACCTTTAAGGTAACTGTCTACAACATAGTTCCAAACTAAATCATTGGGGCGCAAGAATGAGAAAGTATTGCCAAGTTCAACGCCACGCAACATGCCACACTGTCCGCCATTCATTCCGCCAATTGAATTTTCTCGAAGCTTGACCGATTGCTCATCAATAAAGACATCCAAAATACCTGTGTCTGAGAAATCTAACAACGTCGTCAACAATGTCAGACTAGATGCTGGGTGGATGTCGCGTGCCGCAAGAACAGCAAGAGCGGTACTGGTGATAGTTCCACCCACACAGAAACCCAAGATATTGATTTGTTTTTGACTACTGATCGCTTGAACAGTTTCAATAGCATTAATAGCGCCACCAATGTAATCGTCCCAAGTGGTGTTAGCCATACTTGGATCAGGATTTTTCCATGAAACCAAATAAACGGTATGACCTTGCTCGACCAAATATCTAACGACTGAACTGGCTGGCTGCAAATCAAGAATGTAATATTTATTAATACATGGCGGGATCATCAAGTAAGGCCGCTCGTATACCTGTTCAGTCAGAGGCTTGTACTGGATTAATTGGAATAGTTTGGTTTGGTAAACAACGGCGCCCTCGGTGGTGGCCATGTTCACACCCACCTCAAAAGCAGTCTCATCAGTTTGAGAGACTTTGCCTTTACCTAAATCTTGCAGCGCATTGAGGATGCCCGTACGGAGTGACTCACCTTTGGTATCGATCAAGCGTTGATGAGCTTCGGGATTAGTCGCTAAGAAATTAGAGGGCGACATCGCATCGATCATTTGCTCAATGCTAAAACGTATCCGCTGACGAGCTTTCGCTTCCGCATCAACTGCATCTGCCAACGTTAATAAATGTTTTGAATTTAATAAGTAGAAGTTAACTGTTGCTTGGCTCCACGGATTTTGCCAAGCATCACCTAAAAATCGACGATCTTTGATCTCTGAACCGGTTGGGTTCGCCCACAAGGCTGCCAAGTCTTTGGCATATTGCTGCTCTATCTCGACTAACCTATCAGGAGGTATGAGCGCCATGTGTTGCGGAGCGAGACTGGGGCCTTTACCTAAGCCTTGCGACTTGACCATAAACTTCCTTAATAGATAGATCTAACTGTATGTCTAATAGCTCTATTTTGGCGTTTAATCGTTAAATTAGTTATAAGAACTAACCCTATCTATAACTTGTTCCAAGCTTACACCGCAAATGGTTTAGCAAAGGGTGTCATCCCCCTCTATGACGTACTTATTTACCTATCTTCCAGATCAGGTTGGCCATACGACCGGTATTACCATCTCGCCTGTAAGAGAAGAAGCGCTGGTCTTGGAAAGTACAGTCTTTCCCACCCTCAATCGATGAGATGCCAAGGGCTTGGAGTCTTAATCTAGCTAGTTGATAGATGTCTGCCATATATTTACCTGACTCAGCACAGGGCTTGAAGGCTATGGCTGAGCTCTGATCATGCTCTATAAAAACCGCTCTAACATCCTCGCCCACCTCAAAAGCTTCAGGACCTATCGCTGGTCCGAAATATGCCTGAATCTCTAAATCATCTTTTTTTACTTTTTGTCTCATGGCAGCCACTGTTGCTTCAATGACTCCTAAATTAAGTCCTCTCCAACCAGCATGAGCAGCCCCAATCACTTGGCCATCCTTAGAAGCCAGAAAAACAGGTAAGCAATCAGCTGTCATGATGCCAAGCACATAGTTAGGCAAGGTCGTAATGGCTGCATCAGCCTGTGGTGTCTCTGTATAACCTGATGGACCATAAGGAACCCACTTATCAGCATCAAAGACGGTTGTGCCATGGGTCTGATTCAGCCAAATAGGATCTGAAGGTATGAAAGTGCCAAGGATCAGGCGGTTCGCCGCCACTGAGCCAAGGTCATCGCCAACATGCTCACCCAAGTTGAGGCAATCATAAGGGGGTTGGCTGACGCCCCCTTCACGATGGGTCATCAAAATCTGAACTTGACCCGTTCCTGGCCACTCCGGTTGTATCCATGGTTTATTAAACATCCAAGCTCTCCCAATCAGGCCACAATGCACCCTCAGGAACATTCAGCCTTAATGCTAGTTCTTTCATATCCTCAGGCATTGGTGCTTGCCAGAGAAGCTCTTCTTTAGTTTTAGGGTGCTTAATACCCAATACGGCAGCATGTAAAGCTTGACCACCGCGACTAAATTCTAAAATAGAAGCATCCGCTGGGTTCTTCTTTTTATAAACAGGGTCACCAACCAATCCATTACCCAATGACTCAAGATGGACGCGGATTTGGTGAGTGCGTCCCGTCTCTAGTCGACAAGCCACTAATGAAACTTTCGCTTTATTAAAGGCACCCATTTCTAAAAGCTCGACATGGGTGACTGCGGGCTTACCAGCGGAGCCGGTAATCAATGCCATTCTGAGTCGATCTCTGGGGTCTCTGCCAATTGGCGAGTGAACTGTTTGAGATCTCACTTGCCCCCAAGCCAAAGCTAAATAACGACGAATCACTTGGCGTGACTGAAGTTGCCTAACCAGATCCGTTTGAGCTTCTAATGTTTTAGCCACCATGAGCAAACCCGATGTGTCTTTGTCGAGGCGGTGAACAATACCCGCTCTTGGGACGTTCGCAATAGTGGGATAGCGATAGAGCAAACCATTCAGAAGGGTTCCAGACCAGTTACCGTTTGCAGGGTGAACGACCATCCCTGCTGGTTTATGAATAACGAGTATTTCAGAGTCCTCATAAACGATATCTAAAGCGATATCCTCTGGTACAAAAGCCTGCTCTTCATCACTTGCTTGAGGAATGACCAAAATATGGTCCCCTGCTTGAGCGGCATATCTGATTTTTGGTACTTGACCAGCAATCGTGACAAAACCATTCTCAATCCAAGTTTTGAGGCGATTACGAGAATGTTGAGGTACTAATTGAGCTAAAACCTTATCTAAACGCTCGCCCGCGAGGTGATCTGGCACAAATACAGCAATAATGTCGTCCTCATCGATATAATCGGACGTATTGTTTTCAGGAGAATCTGGTAATGCCAAAATTGGGTGCCTTTCGATCTATAAGTAGCGGTAGTTTAAGTCGCATTTGCTCGCGCAGGTTCGGGTCTTTTGCTGCGTCCTCTGTTTTTGTCCTCTCAGCCTTACTAACAGGTTGCGCTGGTGGACCTGATGATGAAACAGCTAAGTGGTCTCAGAACAAGCTTTATGTTGAAGCTAAAGATGCCATGGACGGTGCAGATTACGAAAAATGCGTGAAGTATTTTGAGAAGCTTGAGGCACGCTATCCTTTTGGTCCTTACGCACAACAAGCTCAGATCAACGTTGCTTTCTGTTACTGGAAAGGTCAAGATCTACCTCTAGCTACTGCTTCTGTTGATCGTTTCATTCAACTTCACCCAGGTCATGCCATGGTGGATTACGCCTATTACCTAAAAGGTTTAATTACTTTTAATGACAATATGGGATTCTTAGGAAAACTCACAGGACAAGACTTGAGTGAGCGCGACCCTAAGGCAGCACGTGAAGCATTTGAGTCATTCAAGATATTGACAACCCGCTTCCCAGACAGCAAATACACGCCTGATGCATTAGATCGTATGCGCTATATCGTGAACTCACTGGCCGATAGTGATGTCAATACTGCCAGGTTCTATTACCGTCGCGGGGCATTTTTGGCAGCGATTAATCGTGCTCAAACTGCCATGACCGACTACGACCGTGCTCCAGCTATTGAGGAAGCCCTCTACATTTTGTATAAGTCATACGAAGCGCTGGGCATGAAAGATTTAAGTAGCGATGCCTTACGTGTTTTAAAGCTGAACTACCCGAATAGTAAGATTGTTGAAACCGGAATCAGAAGTACAGCTGAAAATAAAACACCATCTTGGTGGCAGATCTGGCGCAAGTAATCTCGTCTGAAGAAAGATTTGATGGTCAGTTCAATTTATATTTAGCTCAATAAAAAAGGAAGGATTTAATCCTTCCTTTTTTACATCTGATGAATGACTTATTTTTTCTTGTCTTTTTTCAGTTGGATCACAGTGACTTGTTTAGATCCTCTTAACCCTTGGTGCAATAGCGCAAAGAAGTTCATAGCCAATCGTGCCAGATGCTTGTGCTACCCGATCAACTGGCAAATGCTGACCCCACAGTTCTACTTCCGTACCAATGTCAGCACTTGGCATATCTGTCACATCAACAGTGATCATGTCCATTGAAACTTGGCCAGCCATTGGGCAAATTTTTCCGTCAGCCAGACCGCCCTTACCCGCGATCCAAACAGGCGTGCCATCAGGAGCATGTCTTGGGTAACCATCAGCATAGCCACAAGCAATGACGGCAATACGAATAGGTACATCAGTGCGGTAACGTGATCCATACCCAATCGAGTCACCTGCTTCTAAATGCTGGATGCCGATAATTTTAGTTCGTAAGGATATGGCTGCTTGTAACTGAGCGTGTTCAATATCTTCATACTTACCTGATGGTGAGGCACCATAGAGCATGATCCCAGGTCTTACCCAGTCACATTGAACATTGTTGTGATGCCAAAGTATCGAGGCAGAGTTGGATAAAGAGGTTTCACCAGGCAATCCCTTGATCGTTGCTTGGAAAAGTTCTAATTGTTGATCAACCGTTGGTGTTCGATCCACGTAGTCTGCATTAGCAAAGTGGGTCATATGAGCTACATTAAAACCAATGGAGTGCAAACGATGAAATGCTTCACGATAAATATCTGGCTTCAGACCTAAGCGGTTCATGCCGGTATTCATTTTTAAGAACACTCTCATGGATGCAGCATGGGCAGATTGAGGCACTTGACGCGCATCCATAGCGCTCTCTAACCAATCCACTTGATTGAGCTCATGCACCACACAATCACAGCGCAATTCGAGTGCTTCAAAAACGTCATCCTGGGTAAATAACCCTTCTAAAATTAGGATAGGCCCCTGCCATCCGTTCTCTCGTAACACCTTGGCGTCTTGAAGATCTAACAAAGCAAATCCATCCGTATCGGATAAGCCCTCAAGGGCTTTAACCATGCCGTGCCCGTAGGAATTGGCTTTTACAACTGCCCAAACCTTTGAATTGGGCACGAGGTGGCGAACACGCGCTAAGTTATGGCGAATGGCGTTTGAATCGAGATGGGCTACTATAGGTCTGGACAGAAAAGACTCACTTTCGTGCTTTAATAGAAGTTGATAACTGAATTGTACGAATGAAACCAGGTTTTTACACCATTATGGCGGCGCAATTTTTTTCGTCGCTTGCAGATAACGCGCTGTTAATCGCAGCAATTGCTCTGCTATACCAACTCCAAGCGCCTGCTTGGATGACCCCACTCCTAAAACTTTTCTTCGTTTTGTCATATGTATTGCTAGCTGCTTTTGTTGGCGCCTTTGCTGACTCTCGCCCTAAGGGCAAAGTCATGTTCATGACCAATACAATCAAAATAGTGGGTTGTATGGCTATGTTGTTCAGCACCCACCCCTTAATGGCTTATGCCATTGTCGGTTTAGGTGCAGCAGCTTACTCACCTGCCAAATATGGCATTTTGACTGAATTACTACCGCCCGATAAATTGGTTGCTGCTAACGGTTGGATTGAGGGATTAACTGTTGGCTCTATCATTTTGGGTACCGTTTTAGGTGGCATACTGATCTCCAAACAGCTTTCAACGGTTCTTTTAGGTTTTGATTTGCCAATGATTGAAACCGGTATTGATACCTCTCCTGAGGCAGCCATTTGCGTCATTGCTGTTATTTATTTAATTGCAGCTGGCTTTAATTTGAGGATTCCTGATACGGGCGCCGTCTACCCCAAGCAAGAAAGTAACCCGATTCGTCTCATTAAAGACTTTAAGCACTGCTTCCACACTCTTTGGAAAGACCGCTTAGGTCAAATCTCTTTGGCTGTCACCACTCTTTTCTGGGGTGCAGGTGCAACGCTTCAATTTATCGTTCTTAAATGGGCAGAATCTGCTTTAGGCATGTCTTTGTCGCAAGGCGCTATCTTGCAAGCAGTGGTTGCGTTCGGCGTGGCAGGGGGTGCTATTTATGCAGCTGCTCGCATCCCGCTTAAAAAAGCCTTAGGCGTTCTTAAATACGGTGTGATGATGGGTGCATTGGTAATGATCATGGCCATTTACCGCAAGGACCTTCTTCCTGATGTTTCAGTAGACCTGGGTTTATTCCAAATACCTCTTTACCTCTTCATCACTTATATTTTCTTAATAACCATTGGTTGGATGTCTGGTTACTTCGTCGTGCCTATGAATGCTCTCTTACAGCACCGTGGTCACGTTTTATTATCAGCGGGTCACTCGATCGCAGTACAAAACTTTAACGAGAATCTCTCCGTTCTAGCCATGTTGTGTTTGTACGCCCTCTTGATCTGGCTGGATGTTCCAATTTCTATCGTGATTTTGTTATTTGGAAGTTTTGTTTGTTTGATCATGGTTTTCATCATGCGCTGGCACGATAGAAATCAAGCCGAATATGATTCTCTACATCTCATCGGTGAGCACAAACACTAGGCGGCCCAGCAAAATTCTTAACTATTTAACTAATTAATCTATTCACAACTATTTTTAATTAATGAGGTATTAAATAAATGCTCGAGTTCCTGTTAGATCCCAACACTATTATTGCCTTCCTGACATTAGCAGCTTTAGAGATCGTTTTAGGTATCGACAATATTATTTTTATCAGCGTCATCGCTAATCGTCTCCCAGCCGAGATGCGTGATCAAGTGCGTCGCTTTGGATTGATGTTTGCCTTAATAACACGCATCTTGTTACTTCTCAGCTTGACATGGGTGATGGGTTTAACAGAACCCCTCTTCAATGCATTCGGTCAAGAGATCAGCGGTCGCGATTTGATACTGTTTGGCGGCGGCCTATTCTTACTTTGGAAAGCTTCCAAAGAAATCTATTTAGAAGTTGAAGCTCAAGCAGAAGAAGCTCCGATCGAGCAGAAAGATATGCAAAAAGAAATGAACAAAGCCAAAGTGTTTTGGGGGGCTGTCGTTCAAATCGGTATCTTAGATATTGTTTTCTCATTAGACAGCGTGATCACCGCTGTTGGTTTAGTGGATGAGATCTCTATTATGGTTGCAGCAGTTTTAGTTTCTGTTGTTGTGATGTTATTTGCTGCTAAATCTATTGGTGACTTTGTTCATAGACATCCGTCCATCAAAGTTTTAGCTTTGTCCTTCTTAACAATCGTTGGTATGGTGTTGATAGCCGAAAGTATGGATGTACATATCCCTAAGGGTTATGTTTACTTTGCTATGGCCTTCTCATTGTTTGTTGAGTTTCTTAATATTCGCGCCAGGACTAAGAAAAGTAATCTAAATTCTTGATCGTTTAGATCAGTGATCTAGCTAAGATCAAATCTTGCCAGGTTTTTGACTTATCTAAAGGACGCTTTAAAAGGTGCTCTGGGTGATAAGTCAAAACAATCGGCCACTCCATCTCAGCCGCCTCTAAAGAATGTACCGTAGCTCTGAGCTCTTCAAATGGCTCAGTCATATGTAGTAATTTTTTTCCCATATCAGCACCCATCGCCATGATCACTTGACCCGTGGCTTTGCCAGCCAATACTTCACTGCTGGTGAGTATCTGAATTTGATCTCGAGACAACATCAAAGAGGCTAGGATTTTGTCAAATAATAAACTGGCATCGCCATTTAATTGATCCATCACAAATGTCCAAGCTTGTGCATAAGCAGGGTCCATCGCTAAGGGCTCGACTGGCGCTGCTTTGGGTGTTACTTTGGGCGCTACTTTCGGCGCAGCATTTAAAGGTACTGGAGCTGCTGACTGAGTAATGGGAACAGATGAAGACTCGGCTGCTGGTATGTTTGCAACTGGTGTTTCAGTAGGTTCCTCAGCGTCTTGCAAAACCCAAGTGCTGATACCCATAGCGTTTAAATAATCTGTTTGACTCATGATCTAAGTAATTCTTTCATCATTACGAGAGCATCTTCGCGTTGCCCTTCATGCATTGGATAATAAGCTTTTCTGCTACCTACTTGCTGATAATTCATTCGCTGATAAAGTCCAATAGCAGGTGTATTACTGGTTCTTACCTCTAAAAATATTTTTTGGAAGTTTTTAGCAGTTGCTTGGTCTTCCATCACTAGCAGTATTTTTTTAGCCCAACCTTGACGCTGATGAATTGGATCAATGGCAATATTGAGTAGGCTGATTTCATCAACGCCAGGCATCATTACACAGTACCCAACTAAAGTGTCAGGAGCATCCTCAGTACCCAATACTCTTAATGTATAAGCCCAATGACCAGCATTCAAAGAGTCCATAAATTGCACTTGTGTCCAAGGTGCAATGTGGGCTCGCTGCTCTATGGCAAGAACCTCATTGAGGTCTCTTATAGCCATCGGTAATAGTCTTAACTCTGACATTTTTTTGATGATTAAGTTTTAGCCTGTGTGCGCTCAACAATCGTTTGTGCCACTTTATCCCTGATGTAGATGGGCTGAAGATCTTCAGCGCTGACTTGCAAACCTTTTTCTAAGGCATCAAAACCCAAACGAGCAATTGATCTGGCGTGTGGCACAGCATCTACATCTATTTTTTTAGCCTTAGCAATATATGCCTGCATTTTTTCTGGGTAAGCAGTGGCGGCATTACCCACCAAGTAAAAATCTTTTTCTGGAAGATCAATACAATATGGAGCTGATAAATGAATATCCCCCAAACGATTGGGTAATCCATTAGCTTCCACTTGATACTGCGCCCAATAGACTTCGCTCATGCGTGCATCCACCGCCACTAAAACTTGATCACCCTCTTTAAGTTTGAGTGAATTAATGCCTTCTAAAGCAATCGCATCTAAACAGACAATCGGTAAGCACGGTAGATCACCACCCAAAGCCATACCTTGTCCAATCCCAACCCCAATCCTGATACCTGTAAAAGCACCAGGACCAATGCCCACGGCGATAGCTTCGAGGTCTTTAAAGAAGATATCAGCTTCACCGAGTAAAGCTTCTACCCAATCTAAAGCATGTTGGCTGGACTCTGGGCCAAGGTTCTCATGACGCACCAAAGAAAAAGGAGCTCGAGACGTATCCCGACCTCCTTGGCGATTGACCAAGGCCACAGAACACCACTGTGTCGAGGTGTCGATGGCCAAGATCGTCAATTAGATTTCCTCGTACAAAGGCAAAGTTAAGAATTCTTCAAACTTCTCACTGGTGCTCATTGTGTCAAAAATCTCTGCAGCACGATCCCAGAGACCAGTTGCACCACTTGCTTTTACTTTTGGTAATTCTTCGGCAATGAGTTGACGAACTAATGCTTCAGTCACTTTTCTACCGTCATCTAAAACACCTTTTGGAGAACGGATCCACTGCCATACTTGTGAACGGCTGATCTCTGCTGTAGCAGCATCTTCCATCAAGTTATGAATCGGGACACAACCATTACCAGCTAACCAAGCACCTAAGTAATGAATACCCACGTTGATGTTCATACGTAGACCAGCTTCGGTAATCGGTGTCTCCGGTTGGAAATTTAATAGATCAGCGGCTGTTACATTAACTTCAGGTTTTTGTTTATCAAATTGGTTAGGACGATCACCCAATACCGCTTTGAACTCAGCCATCGATGGCTCTACGAGACCTGGATGAGCTACCCAACCACCATCGTAACCATCGGTTGCATCACGTTTTTTATCATTGATGATGCCTTGCATCGCAATCGCATTTTTCTCAGGATCATTCTTGATCGGAATCAATGCACTCATGCCGCCCATTGCAGGTGCGCCACGCTTGTGACAAGTCTTCAATAGCAAGAGAGCATAAGCACGCATAAACGGTGCAGTCATGGTGACCTTAGCGCGATCAGCCAAGCAGAAGTTTTTATCTAATTTGAATTTCTTGATGCAAGAGAAGATGTAATCCCAACGACCAGCATTCAAGCCGGCACTGTGCTCACGCAACTCATAAAGAATTTCTTCCATCTCAAATGCGGCCAAGATGGTTTCGATCAAGACAGTTGCTTTGATCGTACCTTGTGGAAAACCTAATTCGTCTTGAGTCATGCAGAAAACTTCATTCCACAAACGAGCTTCTAAATGGCTTTCCATTTTTGGTAAATAAAAATAAGGACCAGCACCACGAGCTAATTGCTCTTTGGCGTTATGGAAGAAGAACAAAGCAAAGTCAAAAATACCGCCAGAAACACGTTGGCCATCAACGGTGACATGTTTCTCATCCAAATGCCAACCGCGTGGGCGAACTTGTAATGTGGCAATCTTGTCGTTTAATTTATAAACCTTACCGTTTTGCTCCAAAGACAATTCGCGACGAATGGCTTTTTTCATATTGATCTGACCTTGGATCTGATTCGTCCAGCTTGGGCTGTTGGAATCTTCAAAGTCTGTCATGTAAGAGTCAGCGCCTGAGTTGAAAGCGTTGATCACCATTTTGGCTTCTACAGGACCAGTAATCTCTACGCGACGACAATGCAAAGCCGCTGGAATAGGAGCAACTTTCCAATCACCTTCACGAATGGCTTTTGTCTCAGGGAGAAAATCAGGTCTTTCGCCAGCATCTAAGCGTTTTGTACGCTCTACACGCGCTTTTAACAATTCTTGACGGCGTGGCTCAAAAGCACGATGTAGCTTAGCCACTAAGGCTAGTGCCTCAGGTGTCAAAATAGTTGCGTAATCTGGTGTAATTTCGGCGCTGATGGCCATGCCTTGAGGCAAATTCGACATAAAAAACTCCTGTAAAACAAATAGTTATGGTTATAAGTACGTAAAGCGTTTGAAGCAAAAGTGACATTATGCCTTTTGGAGAAGAAAAAGTCCCCTCTAGCTAGAGCCCACTTTCAAGAATTTCTGACAAATTAATGTCAAATCTGTCAACGAAACCCATGGAAGCCGCGTTTAAGGTTCAAGGACACTTTAAAAGGAGCCTTCGGTGAGATACGGTTTTAACCATTTATCTGATGACGATTTTGTTGCTTTGTGTAAAGAATTGAATAAAAACAAAGGTTTACTCCTTATTGGAGCTATTCGTGAGCTACCGCCAAAGCTGGCAGCCTTCTCCGAATGGCGCAAAGGACTGACCTATATGCAAGCCTACGCATGATCAAATAATCATAAAAAACAGATCATACCCATAAGAAAAACCGCCAAGCTTTATAAGTTTGACGGTTTTTTTATTACCTATAAACTTCCTTGCGATTACCAATTCTTAGGACAAGAATGCAAACAGTCTTATCTTGAATGCTTGCAATAATCCTATAGTCTCCAACACGGTATTTCCAGAACTCTCCCAGAGTTTCTCCTTTTAACGCTTCCCCTATTTTTCTAGGGTCTGCTTGAGTGGCAAGCCGTGTTTTTAAAAATTTCAGTATGCGCTTGGCTATCTGGGGGTCTAATTTTCCTAATTCCTTTTTGGCTGCTGGGTCAAATTCAATCTGCCAAACCAAGTTCACGCTCCAATTGGTTTAGTTTGATTGTCTTTGTTTTGCCCTTTTGAATGTCGCCAAGTCTCTTTTCTGCCAAATAAAGATCCTCAAGATCATCTATGTATTCTAAGATTGCCTCGCGTGCATAAAAGGTTTTGGTGCGACCAGTTTTTTTCGCTAAATTTCCAAGCCTTGATTCAATATCTACAGGTAGTCGAATTGCTAACATAAACCCTCCTTCTTTTGCTATACAAGTATAGCATCTAATATACTTATGTAATTAGAGTTATGAATAAAAAACGCCGCACTAATAGCGCGGCGTTTTTTAATTTAAATCACTTGAAAAAAGGGTTTAATTTATCCCAATGCAGCAATAACCTCGGGTGGTGCTTGAACCAGTTCAATCAAAACGCCTTCTCCACCAATCGGGAACTCTTCATTGGCCTTGGGATGTAAAAAAGTGATGTCATAGCCTGCCGCACCCTTGCGAATGCCGCCAGGAGCAAAACGGACACCTTTAGCAGTCAACCACTCCACCGCTTCCGGTAAATGATCGACCCATAATCCAATGTGATTTAAAGGAGTGGTGTGAACCGCTGGTTTTTTTTCAGGGTCGATGGGCTGCATCAAATCTACTTCAACTTTGTAAGGACCTTTACCCATGGAGCAAATGTCTTCATCGACGTTCTCACGCTCTGATTGGAAAGTACCTGTCACTTCAAGACCCAACATTTCTACCCACAACTTCTGTAGTTTGGTCTTATCAGTGCCACCAATAGCTACTTGCTGAATCCCTAAAATTTTAAATGGCTTAGCTGTTGAAGAGTTACCTGTAGATGAATTGCTCATATCAACCTCATTCAAATCTAAGAATTTGTTGGTCGACGGCAAGGCTCTCACCTTTAGCAGCCATCACTTCGGCAATCACACCGTCTTGAGTAGCTAATAAGACGTTCTCCATCTTCATCGCTTCAATGGCAGCTAAGCGCTGACCAGCTTCTACTTTTTGACCCACTGTCACAGCCACATCCACCAACAAACCCGGCATGGGTGACAAGAGGAACTTAGACATATCAGGTGGCTCTTTGAAAGGCATTAACTTTTGCATCTCAGCACCGTTGGGTGTCAAGACCAAGCTATCAACACGCACACCATCAAACTGAATACGATAGAACAGATTAGTACGCTCTACTTGAGCAGCAATTTCTTGACCGTTAATCACTGCGCTATAAATAATCTGACCTGGATTCCATTCAGTCTGAATATCATAAGTCTTATTTTTAACAATCACTTTGTAACCCGAGGCTGTCGGCTCAATATTGCTTGTCACATAATCCATCTTGCCAGCTTCGCCAGAGGCTACGACGAAGCTCTCTGGAATCTTCATTTCATGACCTTCTAACTGGCCATAGATGCCTGTGGCACGCTCTAAGTAGCGGCGATGAACTGCCGTTGCTAAAGCATCCATCAAGCCTAAGTCTGCAGGCTTGACATCACTGGCTCTAAAACCATGTGGAAACTCTTCAGCAATGAAACCTGTATTAAAGTCCCCAGAAATAAAACGTGGATGCTGCATCAAGGCTGCTTGGAATGGAATGTTCGAATGTATGCCACGGATGACAAATTTATTCAATGCAGCGCGCATTTTCATAATGGCATCCATACGATCTTTACCATGCACAATTAATTTAGCAATCATGGAGTCGTAGTGCATCGGAATCTCACCACCCTCATACACGCCAGTATCTACACGCACACCATCAACTTCTGCTGGAGGTTGGTATCTCACTAAGCGACCAATGGAAGGTAAGAAACTGCGATAAGGATCATCCGCATTGATACGGCATTCCATCGACCAGCCATTGCGTGGAATATCGCCTTGACTAAATGATAGTTTTTCACCTGCAGCCACACGAATCATCTGCTCTACCAAGTCTAGGCCGGTAATCGATTCTGTGACAGGATGTTCAACTTGCAAACGCGTGTTCATTTCTAAGAAATAGAACGACTGGTCTTTGCCCACAACGAACTCAACCGTGCCAGCTGATTGGTATTTAACAGCCTTAGCTAGAGCAACAGCTTGCTCACCCATCGCCTTACGAGTTGCTTCACTGATGAATGGTGAAGGTGCCTCTTCAATAACTTTTTGATGACGACGCTGAATGGAACACTCACGCTCCCACAAATAAACTGTGTTGCCATGAGCATCACCTAAAACCTGAATCTCAATGTGGCGCGGCTCTTCAACAAACTTTTCAATAAAGACGCGATCATCGCCAAAGCTACTTAAAGCTTCATTTTTACATGCTGAGAATCCTTCGAAAGCTTCTTTGTCGTTAAATGCAACACGCAAGCCTTTACCGCCACCACCAGCTGAAGCTTTGATCATGACTGGGTAACCAATACCCTGTGCAATTTTCACTGCAGACTCAGGTGTGTCAATCGCTTCGTTGTAACCAGGAATCGTATTAACTTTAGCCTCATTGGCTAACTTCTTAGATGCGATCTTGTCGCCCATCGAAGCTATTGAATAATGCTTGGGTCCAATGAAAATAATGCCTTCTTCTTCTAAGCGTTTAGCAAAAGCTTCGTTCTCAGATAAGAAACCATAACCCGGATGAACCGCTTCAGCGCCAGTATCTTTGCAGGCCTTGATGATGTTATCCATCTTAAGATAAGACTCACGAGACGGTGCTGGGCCTATACAAACGGCCTCATCAGCCATCTCAACGTGGCGGGCATCTTTATCTGCTTCAGAATAAACCGCAACAGTTTTAATACCCATCTTGCGGGCTGTTTTAATGACGCGGCAAGCAATCTCACCACGGTTAGCAATCAGAATCTTTTTAAACATGTTCTTTTCCTAATCGATTAAAGGGGGATGTTGCCGTGTTTGCGCCATGGATTTTCTAGATCCTTATCTTTCAGCATTGCTAAAGATCGCGCTACACGCTTCCTAGTTTCGTGAGGCATGATCACATCATCAATGTAACCACGACGACCTGCCACGAATGGATTAGCAAATTTAGATTTGTACTCAGCTTCACGCTCGGCTAACTTCACAGGATTGCCCTTTTCTTCACGGAAGATAATTTCAACAGCACCCTTAGGACCCATCACTGCGATTTCAGCTGATGGCCAGGCAAAGTTCACGTCACCTCTTAAGTGTTTAGAAGCCATCACGTCATACGCACCGCCATAGGCTTTGCGAGTGATCACAGTAATTTTAGGAACAGTGCATTCTGCGTAAGCGTAAAGCAATTTAGCGCCATGCTTGATGATGCCGCCGTATTCTTGAGCGGTGCCGGGCATGAATCCTGGAACATCCACAAAGGTCACCACCGGAATATTAAATGCATCACAGAAGCGTACAAAGCGAGCAGCTTTAATTGAAGATTTGATATCTAAACAACCGGCAAGAACTAATGGCTGATTAGCCACAATACCAACTGTTTGTCCTTCAATACGCGCAAAACCAATAATAATATTTTTAGCGTAGTCTGGCTGTAGTTCAAAGAAATCACCATCGTCCACTGTCTTGGTGATGAGCTCATGCATGTCGTAAGGCTTGTTCGCATTATCCGGCACCAGTGTGTCTAATGAATAATCTAAATGCTCTGCCGTATCAGCAGCTTTTCTAACTGGTGGTTTTTCTTTGTTTGATAGCGGTAGGTAATTAAAGAAACGACGCAACATCATGATGGCTTCAACATCATTATCAAAAGAACGGTCACATACTCCTGACTTGGTTGAATGCGTCAAGGCACCACCCAATTCTTCAGCCGTTACCTCTTCATGCGTCACAGTCTTAACGACTTCAGGTCCTGTCACAAACATGTATGAACTGTCTTTGACCATGAATATAAAATCTGTTAAAGCTGGCGAATACACTGCACCACCGGCTGATGGTCCCATGATGAGAGATATCTGAGGAATCACACCAGAAGCAGATACGTTGCGCTGGAAAATCTCTGCATAACCACCCAAAGATGCCACACCTTCTTGAATACGTGCGCCACCGGAGTCATTTAAACCAATCACAGGTGCTCCCACCTTCATGGCTTGATCCATCACCTTACAAATCTTCTCTGCATGTGCTTCAGACAATGAACCGCCAAACACTGTGAAGTCTTGTGAGAATACAAATACCAAACGACCATTGATCATGCCGTAACCGGTGACAACACCATCACCTGGCACAGACTCGTCAGCCATACCAAAATCAGTACAGCGATGTTCAACGAACATATCCCACTCTTCAAATGAACCTTCATCGAGTAAGAGTTCAATGCGCTCACGTGCAGTCAACTTACCTTTGCCATGTTGGGCATTGATACGCTTTTGACCACCACCCAGGCGAGCCTGCTCTCTCTTGGCTTCTAATTGTTTAATGATGTCGTTCATAGAATGTGTTCCCTTATTTCTAAATCTAAATCAAATTTTTTTAATAACTTATTTCACTTCACTTATTTCACTTCATTAAATCTAATAATTTTCTGGCGGCTACCGAGGCAGCGATCTCTCCAGCATTAACAGCACGCGTTAAGTCAGGAAGCAGTTTTTGAACCGCTTGATTATTTTCAAAACTTTGCTTAAGTCCTGCTTCAATGCGCTCCCACATCCAGGCCTGAGACTGATTTTGACGACGGCTCTTGAGATGACCATACCTTGTTTGGATATTTTGGAATTGATTCACAAAATCCCAAAATTCTGTAATGCCTTCTGATTTCAAAGCACTCATCTTCATCACGCGAGGATGCCAAAGTGCTTCATCATGGTGAGCATGATCAGGATTGCCATGCATACTAAATAAGCGCAAAGAACTCAAGATTTGAGCTTGCGCGCGCATAGCGGCATCAGGATCTAAGTCAACTTTATTAATGATGACAAGATCAGCTAATTCCATCACACCTTTTTTAATCGCTTGTAGGTCATCACCGGCATTGGGCAGTTGCAACAAGACAAACATATCAGTCATATTGGCTACAGCAATTTCGCTTTGACCCACACCCACGGTCTCAACAATTACCACATCATGCCCCGCTGCTTCAGCGACCAGCATCGCTTCACGCGTTTTTTCAGCAACTCCACCTAAGTTACCTGAGGAAGGGCTTGGGCGGATAAAAGCTTTTTCATGAACTGATAAAAACTCCATGCGAGTTTTGTCACCCAATATAGAGCCACCATTGATGGTGGAAGAAGGATCAATCGCCAACACAGCAACACGATGCCCTTTTTCTATGAGGTAAAGACCCAAAACTTCGATGAATGTCGATTTGCCAACACCAGGAACGCCAGAAATACCCAATCTAAAAGAGTTACCACTCTTAGGCAAAATGGCATTCAGTAACTCATCGGCTCTCAGTCGGTGATCTGGCCTAGTTGACTCTAGCAAAGTAATTGCCTTTGCCATTGATCGACGTTGCTCAGGTCCAGGTTTTGCGCCTGGTCCACAGATTGCATCAAAGAGAGCTTGATCTTGTGCGTTCATTTAGCTTTTTTATCGATCTAAATAAATTTTCACTTCTTCTTAAGCGACAAACGAATTTGCTCAAGAACATCTTTGGCTGAAGCTGGTATTGGTGTACCAGGACCATAAATACCTTTGACACCTGCCTCATAAAGTTCTTCATAGTCTTGACGAGGAATCACTCCTCCTACGAAAACAATGATGTCCTCAGCACCTTGCTTTTTGAGTTCAGCAATGATGGCCGGCACGAGAGTTTTATGACCTGCAGCTAAAGTTGACACACCCAAAGCGTGCACGTCATTTTCGATCGCTTGGCGAGCACACTCTTCAGGAGTTTGGAACAAAGGTCCCATGTCCACATCAAAGCCTAAATCTGCAAATGCCGTAGCAACAACCTTTGCTCCACGATCATGACCATCTTGACCAAGCTTGGCAATCATCACTCGAGGGTGACGACCTTCTTCTTTAGCAAAGTTGGCAATTTCTGTTTTTAATTTATCCCAGCCTTCTGCTGAGTCATAAGCAGCTGCATACACACCAGTCACCTTTTGAGTATCGGCGCGATGGCGCCCAAAAACTTTTTCTAATGCATCAGATACTTCACCTACTGTTGCTCTTTGGCGAGACGCCTCGATGGCTAAAGCTAATAAGTTACCTGTATTAGTTTCTGCAGCGTGCGTCAGTGCATCCAATGCGGCTTGAACCTTCGCGCTATCGCGCTTGGCTTTTACTTCTTTCAAACGAACGATTTGTGAATCACGGACTTTGTTGTTATCAATGGCCATGATGTCGATGTTGTCTTCTTTGGCTAACTTATATTTGTTAACACCAACAATCACATCTTTACCAGAATCAATACATGCTTGCTTTTCGGCAGCGGCAGCTTCAATTTTTAATTTAGCCCAGCCGTTCTCAACAGCTTTGGTCATGCCACCCATAGCTTCAACTTCTGCAATGATTTCTAAAGCTTTATCAGCCATGTCATGAGTGAGCTTTTCCATCATGTAAGAGCCAGCCCAAGGATCAATCACATTGGTAATGTGAGTTTCTTCTTGAAGGATCAACTGCGTATTGCGAGCAATACGTGATGAGAAGTTAGTAGGCAAAGCAATCGCTTCATCAAATGAATTGGTGTGCAAAGACTGTGTACCGCCAAAAATAGCTGCCATGGCTTCTACAGTAGTACGAACTACGTTGTTGTGAGGATCTTGCTCTGTTAAAGACCAACCAGATGTTTGGCAATGTGTGCGCAACATCAATGATTTAGGGTTCTTAGGATTGAACTCTTTCATAACCTTCCACCACAACAAGCGAGCAGCTCGTAGCTTGGCTACTTCTAAGTAGAAGTTCATACCAATGGCAAAGAAGAATGACAACCGATCTGCAAAGTCATCTACGTCTAAACCTTTAGCTATTGCAGTTTTGACATATTCTTTACCGTCAGCAATCGTGAAAGCTAATTCCAAAGCTTGATTAGCTCCCGCCTCTTGCATGTGGTAACCCGAAATAGAAATCGAGTTGAACTTCGGCATGTTTTTAGAACTGTACTCAATGATGTCACCAATGATGCGCATCGATGGCTCGGGCGGGTAGATGTAAGTGTTACGCACCATGAACTCTTTCAGAATATCGTTCTGAATCGTGCCCGATAACTGATCTTGCTTCACACCCTGCTCTTCAGCAGCGACAACATAAGCTGCCAAGATGGGCAATACCGCTCCGTTCATGGTCATGGAAACAGAAACCTTGTCCAATGGAATCTCATTGAATAAGATTTTCATATCTTCTACTGAATCAATGGCAACTCCAGCTTTACCCACATCACCCGTCACGCGAGGATGATCAGAGTCATAACCACGGTGAGTAGCTAAGTCAAAAGCGACCGATACACCTTGTCCACCAGCTGAAAGAGCTTGGCGATAAAAAGCATTAGATTCTTCAGCAGTTGAGAAGCCAGCGTATTGGCGAATGGTCCAAGGACGAACTGAGTACATGGTCGCTTGAGGGCCACGAACAAATGGCTCAAATCCTGGTAAGGTGTTTGAGAAAGGTAATCCCTCTGTATCGGCTGCCGTGTAGAGAGCTTTGAGCTTAATGCCATCAGGTGTTTTCCATCCTAAGGCATCAATATCACCATTGGGAGCTGATTTAGTAGCAGCTTTTTCCCAGGATTCAATGCCTGGGGTACTGAATGTCGGCCATTTGTTATTACTTGAACTCATCTCATCTCCACTGCACATTAACTAATAAGCGTAATTTAACAGATAATTCTTTACAATTACCTTGCATTTTTAATTTTATGCATTCATAATTCATAATTCAAAATGACGCTTAACCCAAGACCTCTCTATGAAGAAGTAGCTGAAAGACTGCGAACCAGCATCTTTTCGCATGAATTCGCCCCTGGAGACTGGGTTGATGAGCAAGCATTAGCGATCCAGTACGGCATTAGCCGCACGCCCATGCGTGAAGCGATCAAGGTCCTAGCTGCAGAAGGCTTAATCACCATGAAAATGCGGCGCGGGGCTTATGTCACCGAGGTCTCAAAGTCAGATTTAAGCCAAATCTTTACGGTTTTGGCTCTTTTAGAGGGTCAAGCTTGTCGAGAAGTCACCAAAATAGCCACGGAAAAAGAGCTCGAGGACCTAGATAGTCTTCATTTAAAGTTAGAACGCTCGGCTGCTGATCGAGACTTGGATCTGTTTTTTGCCATTAATCAGCAGTTTCACGACAAAATTCAAGAGATTTGCGCCAATCCTTGGATGCAACGAGTAATCCATGATTTAAGAAAAGTATTAAAACTTCAAAGACGCGATTCACTGAGTAAGCGTGGTCGCCTGGAAAGCTCACTGATAGAGCATCGCAAAATACTCTCTGCCCTACTAGCTCGAGATGCTGATTTATCGGAAAAACTCATGAAAGAGCACCTCTTGCAGGGGCAATTAGCGGCTAAGTAAGTATTAAAAAAGCCACTCAATCTTTCAATTCAGCGGCTTTTTGATGGGTTAGAAGAGAATTACTTCTTCATCACCAACGTACCTGGCAAGCTAGAAATATAAGCAGCCATATCTTTTAGATCTCTATCAGAATATTGAGCCATTTGACCTACCATGATGGCATTACTACGACCAAGATTAGGATTGTTCGTTACTTTGTATGATTTAAGAGCGTGGTAAAGGTAGTCAGCAGGTTGACCTGCTAGCTTTGGATACTCAGCAACTACAGGTTTATTGAGGTTTTCACCATGACAACCAATACAAGCACCCTTTGATACAAGTTCTTGACCTTTTTTTAGATCAGCTGCATTGGCTGAGAATACAAAAGATGCTGTTACAGCAGCCATCAGAATACGTTTCATATGGGGCTCCTACTTACTTCAATTTATTGATTGTTGTGGCTGATGTTTGAGTCGCATAGTACTCAGCAATATTAGCCATGTCTTGATCACTCAATGAGGCAGCAATACTGCGCATCGTTGGATGTTTGCGCTCGCCTTTTTTGTAGGCTTGAAGTGATGCTGCAATGTAAGCGGCATTTTGACCACCTAAAAGAGGTACTGTGTAAATCTCAGGAAAGCTTGAACGGTATCCAGGGATAGCGTGGCAACCAATACACATACCGACTTTAGATTCAGCGGCCTTAGCGTCACCTTTGAGTGCTTGGGCTTGAACTGAACCCATCATTCCGAGCGATACAGCAACAATTAGTAGTTTTTTCATAGTGTCTAAGTAATGAGATAGATCCAAAAATATTGACCGAATTATAGCGGATGCTAAGAAGAAATGACTTAGAAAAGGCACTTTTTATATATTTTTAAGAGTTTAAAAGGCTCTACAAGCAACAATCATCTAGCTGATCAGGTGTTTAGTATGAGTCTTGCTGTTACTTAAGCTATAGCTCAAAAGCTTAGTCTTACAATGACAACATTCTTGGAGAAAAAAATGTCAAACATCGAACAACGTTTAAAAGAATTGAACATCACCTTGCCATCTGCTGGTGCACCCGCCGCTGCCTATGTGATGTCTGCCCAAACAGGTAATACCCTTTTTCTATCGGGACATATTGCGAAAAAAGATGGCAAACCTCTCGTGGGTAAGTTGGGCCTGAATATGACTACAGAGGAAGGCAAGGCTGCGGCAAGAAGTATCGCTATTGATTTGATGGCCACGATGCAAGCTCATCTTGGGAATCTAGATCGCGTCAAGCGCATCGTCAAAGTGATGAGCTTAGTGAACTCCACCCAAGAATATACCGAGCATCATTTGGTGACCAACGGTTGCTCAGAATTATTGTTTGAAGTATTTGGCGAAGCTGGCAAACATGCTCGCAGTGCTTTTGGTGTGGCGCAGATACCTCTTGGTGCTTGTGTAGAGATTGAGTTGATTGCTGAAGTTGAATAAGTCTTATTTACTTCTTAGCAACGAGTGCCATTGAAATTGCTAATCCAAGGACTAATGCAACCTTACTAAATCCGTTGCTTATAACGGTTTCACCAGACGCAAATTGAATCAGCAATAGAGGCAGATACAGCAATACTCCAGAAATAAAAATAATTACAAAAAGAACAATTCCAAGAAGAAGTGTTCTCATAAAGTTAGTTGGGATGCATTTGAGATATTCCAACTTTGAAATCTGTTCTTTGATACTAAAGTCTGCCATTTCAGAAAGATTTTTACTGGCCTCCCCTTTAGGCAACATGGCAATCGTATTAAAAATCAAAAATGCAATCGCCCACTCAAGCAAATTGGTTCCTTGCGTAACGGAATCAAGAAAACCAAAGATAAAGTCAAACTCGCTTACTTCACTCATGATGACTCGCTTTATAAATAATTAGGTTCAATATCAAGTCACGGGAGTGAGCTTGGCGTCTTTCATTTTTGGCTCAAGAGCGTGCCCCTTACGAGCACGGCTCACAACAAATGACTTCAATGTCTTCGCATCCAAAGATGCCTCCGTTGGTTTGCCAGTGCGTCCTAGGCCAGAAATGGTGGCACCACCACTACCAACAGCAATTGCTGATTGAAGCTTCTCGCCTTTTTCTAGATCCATCAGGATGACGCCTTTACCACCTGTTGGTAAGCGTTTTAAATCATCTAAGGCAAAAACTAATAAGCGACCGTTCTCAGACAAGCAAGCCACCTGCTTCATTCCTTGAGATACTTTAGCTGGAGGCAATGGCGCATCACCTGGTGCAAATTTCGCATCCACACCCACGAATGATTTACCAGCCTTGTTTCGAGTCGTCATGTCAGTCACATTGGCCAAGAAACCATTACCTGATCGCATAGATAGCAAGAGTAAGTCATCGTTGTGACCTGCGTAATAAGCGACCATTTGAGTACCAGCTGCCAAGTTCACATAACCCGTTAATGGCGAACCATCGCCTCTAGCTCCTGGCAAATCTGCAACAGGAACTGTGTAAACGCGACCATTGCTACCAAAACCGAGAACGACGTCTGTCGTTCGGCACTCAAAAGTGCCGTACATGCCATCGCCGGCTTTGAAGCTAAATTGTTGCGGATCATGTTCATGACCCTGACGTGCTCTAGCCCAACCTCGTTGAGAAATAATCACAGTCACTGGCTCATCAATGACTTTAGCTTCAGCAATTGCTTTTTTCTCTTCCTGAATAATCGTACGACGCTCATCACCGAAAGTTTTCATATCGGTTTCGATTTCTTTGACGATGCGCTTACGCATTTGTGTATCGCTACCTAAAAGACTTTCTAAATCATCTTTCTCAGTTTTTAACTCTTTAAGCTCTTGCTCAATTTTGATAGCTTCAAGTCGAGCTAACTGGCGTAAACGAATTTCAAGAATGTCATCTGCTTGGCGTTCAGATAATTTAAATGCCACCATCAAGTCAGCTTTAGGCTCATCAGCACCACGAATGATTTTGATCACTTTGTCGATATTGAGAAGGATGATTTGACGGCCTTCTAAAATATGCATGCGGTCATTGACTTTAGATAAGCGATGCTCAGTTCTACGCGTCACGGTTGCAACACGGAACTCGATCCACTCACGCAAAATCTCACCCAAACCTTTTTGGCGTGGACGACCATCATTACCAATCATCACCAAGTTGATCGCTGCATTCGACTCCAAAGAGGTATGCGCTAACAAAGTGGTAACGAAGTCATTCACATCAATGTTTTTACTCTTAGGCTCGAACACCAAGCGTACCGCCGCATCTTTGCTCGACTCATCACGAACAGAATCTAGTAAAGATAAGATGGTTTGCTTTAAGTTGTTTTGATCTGGTGTTAGTGCTTTTTTACCGATCTTGATCTTAGGGTTGGTGATCTCTTCGATTTCTTGAAGGACTTTTTGCGTTGAAGTACCTGGTGGCATTTCATTCACAACCAACTTCCACTGGCCACGTGCCATGTCTTCAATAGTCCAACGTGCTCGGACTTTCAAGCTACCTCGACCGGCTTGGTAAATTTGAGATATTTCGGATGGTGATGAAATGATCTGAGCACCACCCGGAAAGTCAGGGCCTGGCACATAGCTCATCAGCTCATCATGACTGAGCTTTGGATTTTTCATCAGCGCAATGGTGGCGCCGGCAATTTCTTTTAGGTTATGAGATGGCACTTCTGTCGCCATACCAACGGCAATACCTGAGGCACCATTTAATAGAACAAACGGTAAACGAGCAGGCAAGAGTCTTGGCTCTTGCATCGATCCATCATAGTTGGGGATGAAATCAACGGTACCTTGATCAATCTCATCGAGTAGTAAGCCAGCAATTTTAGTGAGGCGTGCTTCGGTGTATCGCATCGCTGCAGCACCATCACCGTCACGAGAGCCAAAGTTACCTTGGCCATCAATCAAGGGATAACGTAATGAAAAATCTTGAGCCAAGCGAACTAAAGCATCGTAAGCAGATTGGTCACCGTGCGGATGGAACTTACCTAATACATCACCTACTACACGCGCACTCTTAACAGGCTTAGCGTCAGAACGTAAGTTCATTTCGTTCATGGAGAACAGAATGCGACGCTGAACAGGTTTCTGACCATCAGCTACTTCAGGTAGAGCACGACCTTTAACCACACTAATGGCGTAATCTAAGTAAGCACGCTCTGCATAAGTTGCTAACGTTAAGGAATCAACATCTGGTGTGTTGGGCACAATGCGACGAGGCGCAGCTTGTTTTTCTGGCTGAGCTTCTGACTGAGTTTCAATCTCGTCAGAATCATCCATATTGGCAAACAAATCTGGTTCTTGATTCGGTTTATTTTTCTTTTTTGTCATTATTTTTTACTTTAAATATCTGCTTCAACTTCGTTGCCGCGCTCTTCTAACCAAGTCTTGCGCGCGCCTGATTCTGATTTACCCATCAACATATCCATTGTTTTAATCGTCTCCGATTCGCCAAAGCTGCCTTCAGAAACCGGTAATAAACGACGTGTGTCTGGGTTGAGTGTGGTGTCCCAAAGTTGTTCGGCATTCATCTCACCCAAACCTTTAAAGCGACTGATCTGCCAACTACCCTCACGCAAACCTTCTTTACGAAGTTTGTCTTCAATCGAGCGCAATTCGCCTTCATCTAAAGCGTAGAGTTTCTGAGCTGGTTTTTTGCCACGAGCAGGAGCATCAACACGGAATAAAGGAGGACGTGCGATGTAAACGTGACCGCGCTCCATCAGTTTTGGGAAGTGCTTATAGAACAGAGTGAGTAAAAGAACTTGAATATGCGCACCGTCAACGTCGGCATCAGACAAGATACAAACTTTGCCGTAACGCAAGTTAGATAAATCAGGGTTATCGCTTGATCCATGAGGATCTACACCAATCGCTACAGCAATGTCATGAACTTCATTATTGGCAAATAAGCGATCACGCTCAGCTTCCCAAGTATTTAAAACTTTACCGCGCAAAGGCAAGATGGCTTGGTACTCTTTATTACGTCCCATCTTCGCAGAACCACCAGCAGAATCACCCTCAACGAGGAAGATTTCATTCATGGCGATGTCTTCGCTTTCGCAATCAGTCAGCTTGCCTGGTAATACAGCAACACCTGACGATTTTTTCTTTTCAACTTTTTGACCAGCACGTGTGCGTGCTTGCGCTTGCTTAATCACTAACTCAGCTAATTTGCGACCGTAATCCACATGCTGATTGAGCCATAGTTCGAGTGCAGACTTCACAAAGCCCGAAACCAGGCGTACTGCATCGCGAGAATTCAAACGCTCTTTAATCTGCCCTTGGAATTGTGGATCTAATACTTTGGCAGATAAAACAAAAGATGCTCTAGCAAAAACGTCTTCGGGCATAAGCTTCACACCCTTTGGTTGTAATGCATGAATATCAATAAATGATTTAACGGCATTAAACAAGCCATCACGCAAGCCACTTTCATGAGTGCCGCCCGCCGGAGTCGGAATCAAGTTCACATAACTCTCGCGAACTGGTGCACCCTCTTCAGTCCAAGCAACGACCCAGCTAGCACCTTCACCTTCAGCAAAGGAGTCTTCACCAGGACGATTAGGATCGGCAAAGTGTTCACCATCAAAAGCTGGAATGACAACTTGGCTATGGCCACCTTGCGCCATCGCTTCATCAAGATAGCCTTTTAATCCACGGGCGTACAACCAAGTTTGTGGCTCGCCACCCTTTTCTTGAATCAATGTGACTTTAACGCCAGGCAGTAAAACCGCCTTGGAGCGCAATAGTCTTTGTAGTTCGGGAAGTGGGATGTTGCCACTATCAAAATATTTGCTATCTGGCCAAGCTCTTACTCGGGTACCGTTAGGACGGTCACCCATCGGTGCAATCTTGGTTTTAAGCGGCTCAACCACAAAGCCTGCTTCAAATGCCAAGGTTGATATTTGTTTATCGCGCCAAACAGTGACTTCCATACGCTTAGAAAGCGCGTTGGTGACTGAAACACCTACACCGTGCAAGCCACCCGAGAAAGCATAAGCGCTGCCGGAGCCTTTTTCGAACTTACCGCCAGCGTGTAGCTGGGTAAATACCAGCTCAACCACGGGTCTTTTCTCTTCTGGGTGCATGCCCACAGGGATGCCTCGGCCATCATCTTCAACGCTCACGCTGCCGTCTGTATGCATTGTGAGGATGATGTGCTTACCGTAGCCGCCTAGGGCTTCATCGGAAGCGTTATCGATAACCTCTTGAATCATATGCAAAGGGTTATCGGTCCGGGTATACATTCCTGGACGCTGTTTGACCGGCTCAAGTCCTTTTAGGACTTTGATAGACGATTCGCTGTATTGATCTGATTTTTTTGTAGCCATGGCGGAGAATTGTATCCACATGCGAAAATGAGTTCCATGGGAGCACTTAATCATCTTCGCGTTTTAGACCTCAGTCGAGTCCTCGCCGGACCCTGGTCTGCGCAGAACCTAGCGGACCTAGGAGCCGATGTAATCAAGGTTGAGAGACCAATTACTGGAGACGATACCCGCCAATGGGGTCCTCCTTTTTTGATGAATTTGGAGGGTCAAGAAACTTCAGAATCTGCCTTTTATTTAGCGATTAATCGCAATAAAAGGTCCATGACTTTGGATATTTCGACTCCTGAAGGTCAAGAAATCATCAAAAAACTGGTTTTAGACTGCGATATCGTCATTGAAAACTATAAAGTTGGCCAATTAAAGAAATATTCCCTTGATTATCAAAGTCTTAGCGCTATTAAGCCGGATTTAATTTACTGCTCCATCACTGGTTTTGGCCAAACAGGCCCTTATGCCCATCGCGCTGGTTATGACTTTGTGGTGCAAGGTATGGGTGGTTTTATGAGTGTTACCGGTGAAAAAGAGGATCTTCCGGGCGGTGGGCCTCAGAAAGCTGGTGTGGCGATTGCTGATCTTTTTACAGGTATGTATGCCACGTCGGCGATTCTTGCAGCGGTTATTCATCGAGATCGTACGGGTGTTGGTCAATATATTGATTTAGCTCTCTTAGATGTTCAGATTGCCACCATGGCGAACGTGGCAAGCAATTACCTGACCAGTGGAGTTGCTCCTCATGCCTGGGGTAATGCTAGCCCTAATATCGTTCCCTATCAAACATTTAAAGCGTCTGATGGTTGGATCATCGTAGCCGCTGGTAATGATGGTCAATTTAGACATTTTGTTGATGCTGGTGCTTGTCCAGAATTAGCCGATGATCCAAAGTTTGCAACGAATCCAGAACGGATTCGTCATCGCGATGAATTGATACCTCTTTTACAAAAGATGACTTTAAAAAAGACCAAGAAAGCATGGATCGATGCTCTTGATCTCGCTGGCGTTCCTTGTGGTCCGATCAATAACTTCAAAGAAGTATTTGAAAACGAGCAAGTGATTGCTAGAGATCTCAAGATGGAGATGTCTCACCCAACTGCTGGAAAAGTTCCTTTGGTCAGAAGTCCGATGAGAATGAGTGCCACACCTGTGGTTGAGAATCGACCACCACCTTTATTAGGTGAACATACTGAAGAGCTTTTAAAAGAGCGTTTGGGTATGACTGCAGCAGAGATAAAAGCTTTGCGAGACAAAGGTGTTTTGTGAATCAAGTGAAACAACTGAGCCTTAACCGAGTATTAATCGCTGGTGGGCTCATGATCACTTTGGCTGTGGGTATCCGCCATGGCTTTGGCTTATTTAATTTACCGATTACTCAAGCTAATGGTTGGGGTAGAGAAACATTTGCATTAGCTATTGCATTACAAAATTTGGTGTGGGGCATCACACAACCGATATTTGGTGGTTTAGCTGATCGATTTGGCGCTTATAAAGTGATGTTTCTAGGAGGTGTTTTATATACCGTAGGATTAATTGGCTCAGGTCTTTCAAGCTCTAGCTTTAGTTTTCTGATGACTACCGGTGTCATCATTGGTTTAGCCCTAGCCTGTACGACCTACAGTGTGGTCTTCGGTGTAATTGGTCGCAACTGCCCACCAGAGAAGAGAGTTTGGGCGATGGGTATTGCTTCAGCCATGGGTTCATTTGGACAATTCATGATGATCCCTGTTGAACAAGAATTACTCACAGGTTTTGGAATTCAGAATACTTTGTTGATTCTGGCGATCATGACAAGCTTCATGATTCCGTTTAGCTTGATTCTTCGTGAGAAAAACTATTCTCCTGTACAAACGAATAGTGATCAAACCATTATTCATGCGATCCAAGAGGCTTTTCAGCAACGCAGCTTTCAACTATTAATTGCCGGATATTTTGTTTGCGGATTTCAGATTGTTTTTATTGGTGCTCATTTAGCACCCTACCTTAAAGATATGTCCGCAACCTACCCCGATGTCGGTCGGCCTGAAGTGGCCACAATGGCATTAGCACTCGTTGGCTTATTCAATATATTTGGAACTTACTATGCTGGAAAGTTGGGTCAAAAGTTTCCTAAGCACTTATTACTTTCAATGATTTATGGCTCACGCGGAATTGTGATCGCGGCTTTTACTCTTTTGCCTATTACGCCATTCAGTACTTATTTATTTGCCGCTTGTATGGGCTTCTTATGGTTATCTACAGTTCCCTTGACGAACGGTATTCTGGCGCAAATATTTGGCGTTAAATATCTTTCGATGCTCTCAGGCTTTGCCTTCTTAGCCCACCAGATCGGCAGCTTTGTAGGTGCTTATTTAGGCGGCTACTTATTTGATGTCATGGGCTCATACAACATCGTTTGGATCATTGCGATTGCTTTGAGTGTCCTTGCTGCAGTGGTTAACTTACCCATAAAAGAACGAGAATTAATGAGACCTACTCAGATAGCTTGATAAGTCATGATAAAAATATACCAACACCCCATCTTCATTAGAATTTTAATATTGGCGCTATTAGCTCTGATCTTTAGCACTTATCTCAGGCCTGACATGATGGTGGTTGTCGCAAATACTTTTCTTACCCTCTGCGGGTGGTAAGCTAACGCACTAATTAAGCCTCACAGCGACTAAAACGCTCGCCATAGTACAGTGGATAGTACAACTGCCTCCTAAGCGGTAGACACAGGTTCGATTCCTGTTGGCGGGACCACCAATTACCCCGTAGCCCAATAGAATCAATAGATATAAGCTTCGCAGCTGGGACTTTCTAGAAAATAGTGCGAATGGTATTTTGATAATTAAAAACCACTTTAAGTTTTCACCAAAAGTGGTCAAGCCCGTAGGAGCGGGCAAGCACAACCAATTATTAGAATTTATGATTTCTTCATTAAAAATGAGGGAATATGACTATCTACTGGAGGCACCACATATTTTGTTGGCATGATTGAAGGGGCTTGGCTCATGGTATTTAAATCAACGTCTAATGCTTGAGCATAAACATTAGAGTAGCTCATGATCTTTTCTAGATTACTTTCAAAAGCAAAAAGATTACCATTCTCAATATGAACCAACTGGGTGACACTTAGTCCACATTGTTTAGATATGTGCTGAAGATTTGCTCGCTGTGCTTCTCGCGAACTTCTCAATAGCTTACCTATTTGCTTTGCAGAACGAATATCGCATAAGGTCATGGCGCACTAACATAGTGAATGAGGACCCATGCTCCGCTTAGTTAGTTATCCAGTCAATTAGCTGTTGGGCAAATTACCGGGGCGGGACCAAGATAATCTTAAGATGTCTATTAATTAAAATTTATAACTTAAGAGTAGATATTATTTTGGCTTATTTGCCAACCGGTGGTGTCACCGTGCTCCTCGGAGCTACAGTCAGCATCACACCTGTCCTACCTATCATAGAACCATCTTCAATCTCAATGGTGGCTGTTCGGTCTTTTTTGATGAAAACCAGAATGCTATTTTTGGTTTTGGTTGAAGAAACCAAGGTCCAGCCAGCTTTTTGGAACTGCTCTCTAAAGAATGTAAAGGTCTCAGTAGAGTTTTGCACTGCGCCAATGGCAACTCGCCCAGCCCAGGTGTCACCTGAACCCAAAATCAGGGATTTGTCGTGAATGATTGTCGCCCCACCTGGAATAGGCATGTCACCTAGCAGCTTGGTCTGAATATCCTGGAAAGTATCGCCATCAGCAGTGGTGAGAGGCGTTGTTGCACAAGCAACGACCATCAAAGATAGGGTCAAAGTACTGAGTAATTTAATGAGATTTTTCATTGACTTTCATCCATAGAATTGAAAGAGATAACAATAGTGTAATCGCATTGGCAATGACCACCGGCCAAGCCTGAATCATGACGCCATAGATGAACCAAAAAAATACACCCACACTAAAAATTAAATACATCCAAAAAGAAATCGCATCTGTATTTTTGGTTCGATAAACTTGAATGACCTGAGGTAAAAAAGAGAGCGTGGTCAGTGATGCAGCGAAGTAACCTAGTACGGTTTCTAGAGGTAAAGTAAAAAAGAGGTCAGGTGTCATAAAAAATTTAATTAAGCCTTGTCAATAGGAAAAAATAATTAATTTGTAAATTATTTAAAAAACTTATCCACAGAATATGTGGACTATTTTGGGTGAAAAATTCAAAAGCCTATGTACTTCAATGCTTGAGCTGGTCTGCTTAAAAATTAGGCAGGTACAAAATATATTTTAATGAACTATTTTTTATTGCTAAAAATCTAAAAATAAATATCTCAAAGTGCTTGACAGAGAAAAATCTGCCCATCTTTTTCTTGTACATCTAGTTTCGTTAACATCGCTCCTTGGGGACAAGGTCCAGAAATACACTCACCTGTTTCTGGTAAATATTGTGCATCATGAGAAGCGCAAATGATAGCCGTTTTATCTTGAGTAAAAAATTTTCCAGGTTGCCAATCAAGTTCCATCGCAACGTGAGCACAACGATTCAGATAAGCTCGAACTTGACCATCATGGCGAATGACAAACGCAGGAAGAGTTTCATCCACACGGTGATCAATACCCCCTATTCGAGAGGCTATATCTGAACTTCTGACCATAAAGCGAAAACCATCACCGAGATCCTCAACGATGGCTGATGAACAGATAGTATGGCCTGCCTGAATTAATGGCTCAAACTCATCTAAATCTGTATTTTGGCTATCAGAAGACATGATGGGAACTCTTTTATGAAATACAACTTTATAAGACTGTTTAGAAGATAATCTAATAATATTAAAAAACAATACAAATATGTCACTTATTTCAGCTACAACCAGAGCAGCCTTAGAAGAGCTTTTAGAAACTGCCCTTCGCCCTGCACCAGACAACTGGTTAAAAATTCGCTATGGCAGTGAAATTATTGGCCATATCCAACCTGACTACGTTCAAACCGTTGAATCTTATATGGAGCAAGCAGAGACACCTGCCTTGGTTCACTTTGGTGATCATTTACAGCTTGAGAACCTATCCCCATTTCTATTAAGTCAGCTATTACAAGATTTGGCAGAGTTCTTAAAGAAGAATGATTCGGCCCCCGGTTGGCGCAATGAGCATTTTTCTTGGTTAGACGATATGGGTCATGAACGCTTTAGGTTAGAAAGAGCCGTATTCCGCTCTTTGGGCTTCCATAGTCGTGCTTGTCACATCAATGGTTACAACTCTCAGCAAGAGATCTACCTAGGACTTCGAAGCAATATCAAGGCAACTGACCCGGGTATGCTGGATAACCTCGCTGCCGGCGGCATCAGTGCCGATGAAACCCTACAGCAATCGGTTATTAGAGAGTTATGGGAAGAGGCTGGTGTTCCTCTGGAGATTTCAAGACTAGCCAATCCTGTGGGACATATCCATGTGCGACGCATTGTGGAACCCAAGGGTCTGCATGATGAGAGTCTTTATACCTATGATTTACTCCTACCTGAGGACTTTGAGCCTAAAAATATGGATGGTGAAGTTTCAGAGTTTATTAAAGTGCCATTTATTCAGGCTGCCAATCTCATCCTAGAAGGTGCTTTAACTCCAGATGCAGCTGCGGTGACGGCTGAGTTCCTCTTAAGAAAAGCCTAGAAATTACGCTCATGGAAATAGTTGCATTTTTCCTGGCATTAATTTGCGTGAGCTTAAATGCCAAAGGCCATGTTTTAACTTGGCCTTTTTCCATTGCCAGCTCAGCAACTTATGCTTGGGTCTTTTACGGTAGCGGCTTGTTCGGCGATGCCGCTCTTCAACTTATCTTTATCAGCTTAGCGATATACGCTTGGTGGTGCTGGACCCGTAAAGTAGATGCGCCAACTTCTGATACAAGACCTCAACTGGTCAAGCAGTTCGGTCACATACCTAAAAGAATGTTGGTGGCTTGTTTACTAGCTTGGTTTTTATTATTTATTGCCATTAAATTTGCTTTGACGAACTACACCAGTTCTGTTGTTCCTAATACAGATGCCTTTTTAACAGCAGGTAGCATCATTGCAACTTTTATGAGCGCTCAAAAATGGATTGAGAACTGGTTGATTTGGATGGCGGTCAACCCCATATATATCGGCTTGTATATCTACACTGATTTATATTTGACTGCTGGACTGTATGGGCTATTTGTTCTTTTGTGTTTTTGGGGTTGGCAGCAATGGTCTAAGAAAATCGTAGAGCAAGCACAGCAGAGTATGAAAGTCTCAGCATGAAACGCCTTCTCAAAATAGCTATCGTTGGTGCCGAGTGCACGGGTAAGTCCATTTTAGCTAAGGGTTTATCAGATTATTTCTCTGAGTATCACCCTAGTAACTGGGTTCCTGAGTATTTAAGATTTTTTGTTGAAGAATCTCAAAGAACGCCTTTAGCTTTTGAACAAATATTAATTGCTCGAGAGCAAAAAGCACTTGAAGCTCGTTTAGGGCAATCATTGCAGAATTCATCTAAAGATTCTGACTATGCCCTGTTGTTTTGTGACACAACGCCGCTATTAACCAGTATTTACAGTCGAGTTATTTTTGGTAAAGCTGATTCGCTGGTTGATCAGATTGCTGAACAACATGCCTATGACCTCACCCTCCTCACTCAGATAGATTTACCTTGGGTTAGCGATGGCGTTCAAAGAGACGGTCCCAAAACCCAAACAGCCGTTCATGAAATGCTTCAGATGAGGCTAAAAGAGTTGCAAATACCTTATCAAATGATCTCTGGCTCATTTGATCAACGGGCTCTTCAAGCCCAAGAATATGTCAGCCATTTGATCAAGCAACACCAAATCTAAAAAATACCTATAATTACCAAATCTAGAAGTTTTAGATATTAGCTCGGGGTCCTGCATTCAGTTGTTTTGATGTGGGTGAGAAATACCCGTTGAACCTGATCTCGATAATGCGAGCGCAGGGAAGCGTCAAAACCGCATCCCCAACTCGCCATCGTTCCTTTTAAGGAGTAACACGATGGCTTATACGCCAAAAAAGAAATATTTAGCAAGCGCCTGCGCTTGGCTGCTGCTCATTAGCACACAGAGCTATGCCCAATCTGAAACAGAGTTATCGCCAGTGGTAGTCACCGGTGAAAAAGGTACTGGCTATGTTGCTAAGTCAGCCATGATTGGTGGTCCTGGTGGCACTGAGGAAGTATTGCTAAAAGATATCCCTGCCTCGGTGACAGTCATTTCAAAAGATCTCTTAGATGATCGTCAAGCTAGAGTGATGTCAGAAGCAGCAAGATTGGATGCTTCTATTGGTGACTACTACGCAGCGATGGGTTATTACGAAAGTCTCTATATCAGAGGTTTCCCATTAGATGCAGCGACGAGCTATCGCATTAATGGTATGTCTGTCACTGGCGAGCAAAATATTGCTTTTGAAAATAAGGAACGTTTGGAGATACTTAAAGGTGTTGGTGCCATGCAGGCAGGAGCCGCATCACCAGGCGGCATGATTAACTATGTGACCAAGAGACCTAAAGATGTTCAATCTTTTACAGTGGGCACTGGTGAACGAGGGACTCAATATGTGGCAGCAGACTATGGCACATTTCTAGGTGAGACAAAATCCCTGGGCATCCGTATCAATGCTGCTCATGAAAATATTCGTCCATATGTCAAAGATGCTAAAGGTGAACGACAGTTTTTTAGCTTGGCCGCTGATGCAAAAATAAGCTCGAAGACTTTAATAAAGTTTGATTTTGAGTACCAAGATAAAAGTCAAAAGTCAGTGCCTGGTTTAATGCTTTTAGGTGGCACAACCCTTCCTCCTGTTAAATCAGATATTAATTTGTCGCATTACTCTTGGGTTTTACCAACTGAAATTAAGTCAAAGAATATAGGTCTTCGCCTTGATCATGAGATCAATGATTCATTGAAGCTTTTCGCGAATGCTAATCGAAGCGAAGTGAAGATCAATGATCGGTTAGCTTACCCTTATGGTTGTAGCGCGGATGCTTCAGGTGCTAGTGGAACATTTTGTTCTGGGGGACAATTTGATGATTATGACTTTAGAAGTGATGGTGAAGTACGACGCAACGATCACTTTCAGACAGGTTTAACTGGTAAGGCAAAAACTGGGACGATCCATCATCAATGGACGCTAGGAATTTCAGAGCTAAAGAGATCTGTCTATAAAGGTGCTTCTGTTTATGAATATCGTGGACAAGATAATATTTATAGCCTCAATGCCAATATTAGCCCTAGCACTAGTCCAACAGGTACTGTTCATAAGATCTTAGATCACAGCCAAACTAGTTTTTTTTTGCATGATCAAATACAACTAACCGAAAGAACTAAATTATTTTTAGGGTATCGAGTCCTTGAGATGAAACAGGCTGCTTATGATGTGTATGGCGTTCAATACTCTTCACTCAATAAAACATGGCACTTACCCCAGATCGGTGCGAGTCATGCGCTGACAAGCCAGCTCACCAACTATGTCAGCTATAGCAAAGGTGTTGAGCCAGGAACAATTGCATTGCCCGATAGTTTCAGAAATTCTCAAGTGATGGCGCCACGAAGAACTGAACAGGTTGAGATCGGAAGCAAGTATGCGATTAATACTAATTCTTTATTGAGCTTTGCTATTTTCCAATCTGAACGCCCAAATGAATATGCCACTGGCTATGCTTATGATCCGGCAGTTATGTATAGCAGATCAACCTTAGTTCAAGAAGGGAAAGTCACCAATACTGGCGCAGAGGCTACTTTGGCGTTTAAAGCCACCAATCGATTAAATTTACTATCAAGTGCTATGTATTTAGAAGCCAAACAATCAGGTGCTTCTGAGCTTGGTCAAAATGGCAAGCAAGCGGTTGGTATTCCTCATTGGAAGGCTGTTCTTTTCGCTGATTATTTATTGCCACAGTTTGAGAATTTAAGTGTGCAAGGTGGCTGGACTTATATCTCTAGTAAAGGTGTGACCTTGGATAACAGCATCACAGCTCCCGGCTATCATAAGTTTGACGCAGGTCTTAAGTACACGGATCAATTAGGTTCTAGTCAAGTAACCTACCGCCTCAATATTGAGAATCTATTTGATAAATTCTACTGGCGCGATGTGAGTCAGACTTATGGCTCAAATACTCTTTATCCGGGAGCACCACGAATTTTTAGAGTCAGTGCGACATTTGACTTCTAGTGGGTTTAAATCCTTAGAATCATTTTTTGATGAGACATATCAACCTCATCAAAAATCTCTCCTTCTGGTTTAAAGCCCTCTCGGAGATAAAAGTCTAATGCATGTACTTGAGCGTGCAAGATGAATTCTTGAACGCCTTTTTCTTTACCTAGATCAATCAGTTTTTTTAAGATAGCTCTTCCGTACCCCTTTGATCGGTAGTTTTCCAAGACAGCCATACGCCCTATTTTGGCTTTAGCTTGATCCGCTTCATGAATGATGAGTCTTCCAGTAGCAATTGGAAGGCTATTTTCAAATGCGAGCGCATGGATGGCAATAAAATCATCACCATCCCACTCTTCCTCCTCTGAGATTTGCTGCTCCACTATAAATACTTGATAACGAATGGGCTTGATAAGATCTTGAGATTTGACCCAGTTAGTAGTGATAATCATCGATGTCTCGGTAGTCTAATAGGCATTAGACCAAAGTTTGGGCGAATTTGGCATCTTTGGGAAACCAAGCTATAATCTTTGACTATTCCTCGATAGCTCAGTTGGTAGAGCGCCGGACTGTTAATCCGTAGGTCCCTGGTTCGAGCCCAGGTCGAGGAGCCAAATTAGAAAGCCTCTGAATGAAAGTTCAGGGGCTTTTTCTTTGCCTAAGTTCAACATTATGTGAACACTGTTCCTACTTAAAGTTTTAGGTAATTATTTAGAGTGGCTCGTTCTACGAGCTAGTTGTTTGATAACTTGAACTTTAGATCAAGTCTCAAACGAGTATCAATCCATTCATAAGTAGACAAATATCGTTTAAAGAAATCAAATCAATATCTTTCGCATAGGAGAAAGTAGCACTAACCTCTTAACTTATTAAATATATTGAATATATTGCTATTACTGATAAGGCAAGCGATAAATCTAATAATCTTTTTCTCGATATTTTATATAAATATTAATTAACACTTAATCTTAGGAATTTTATCTGAAACAACAATTAGCAAAAGTAAAAAAATAAGCTACTAAATTTTGTACATAAAAACATTTATAATTTTTATAAATTAAATATAAATTAAAAAAATGCCAACTATAGTTGTAAATCCTACACAATTTCTAAAATTACTGAAGAAAATGAGAAGAGTTAATATATCTTTTGCTGTTTTTTTTAGAATTCATCATCGCTCGGGTATGTATGGCTTATTTGCTCCTGAGGGTGTTGGGTCTAACTTTTTAACTTTAGGTATCAAACGTGCATGGCAGTAAGTTTTCCGGACTTAATATGCATAAAAGTAAACAACGTCACGATCTTTTAAATTGTTACTTTTCCTATCTTGAGTACATTCAAAATAAGAAGCTAAATAAGCTCTACCCCATCAAGAAAGCTATCAAGTCAAGCCCCAATCATAGAGTCGAAGTTTTAGGGTAAAAATTATGACGGCAAAATCAAAATAACTGAATCACTGATCACACTAGTGAGGAGAATCTTAAAAAAACCGGACCTGTGACCTGATTTTGATAGTTGCAAATAAGATCAGCCAAGTGACTTGTAAACAGCTGTCTCGAAGTCATAGAACAAAGGTAGCGCTTTGACATCAGCAAAGGGCAAAATTTGGGTAGACAGGACACCGCCAACACCCTTTCTTTTGTCAATCCAGTAGAAGCTGTTGGCCAGTCCGGCCCAAGCAAGGCTTCCTTTAGAGCGACCAGTAGGTGCTTTTTCCTCATTGGTCATGAACGACAGACCCCAGCCTTTGGGCACACCCGGAAAGAACTCTGCTTCATTGGATGAACCTTGTCTTGCAGGTTTGAGCATGGTGACGCGAATCTTGCCCATGGCATTTTTAGACATCAGGTTGACGGTAGATTGTTTCAGTACACGGTTTCCATTGCCTTTGCCCTCATTCAAGATCATTTGCACGAACTTAAGGTAGTCGCCGGTGGTGGAATACATGCCGCCGCCGCCCATCTCAAACTCAGGTTCTTGCGGAATTTCAAAATCGATCGCCACCAATCCATCAGGTCTGCGGGCATGCATGCGCGACAAGCGAGCTCGCATGTCAGCGCTGATTTTGAAGGCGGTGCTGGTCATACCCAAAGGCCCGAGCAGGTTGTCCTGCATGTATTGACCCAGCTTTTGACCGGTGACGGCTTCAACCATCTTGCCAGCGAAGTCGATGCCGGTGCCGTATTCCCAACGCTCACCTGGATCGAAAACCAAAGGCGTGCTCAGAGCAGCGTTTTGGCATGAAATGGAGCCAGGCACGTTTTTTACCTTCATGTACTTGCTAATTTGCTTGTTCCAAATGTCATACGAGTGGCCTGATGTGTGGGTCAGCAAGTGACGCAACGTGACTTCGCGCTTGGGCGCACGGGTGATTGGTTGACCGTTGCTGTCAAAACCGGTCAACACTTTGGACTCTTTAAGCTGAGGCAGGATTTTGCTTGCAGGTGTGTCTAGGTGTAACTTGCCGCGTTCAACCTGCTGCATGGCGGCGGCACCCGTCAAAGCTTTGGTCATAGAAGCAATCCAGACAATTGTGTCCATGGTCATCGGGATGTCCGATCCAGCTTGGCGGGTTCCAAAAGCTCCTTCATAAATCGTGCCGCTGCGGTTGGTGGCCATGGCGGTCACACCCGGTACAGCACCAGAATCCGTGGCTGACTTCAAAATGTTGTCTGCGCTGGCTTTAAGCATGCTCTCATTAGGCCATATGTTTTCCATGTTTGGGAAAAGCTCCATGGCGCCGATGCTACCAGCTGCTTTCAGGTATTGGCGGCGTTGGTTAGTCATTGAATTATCTCTTTTTATCTTTTGAAAATAGAAATATGTCTAATGTGATAATAGATCCATCTTATAGCCACGGGAAATCCATGGCGTTTTGAACACTTAATAGGAGAGGCAACATGTTGCTTAAAGACGCAGTTACTTCAGATCAAAAGAACTAAGCTGGAAAAGGTCCACCATGAACCATGGCATGACAAATTTCAACTCCTGTTGGGTAATCATTAAATAGAATACGCCGCTCTTCACAAATTAACTCTGGATGCATTGCTACTAACTTAGCTAATCTCTATTAAATTAAGAACCAGAAACTACTTTATTCTCGATATACCCTAATCCCTCAATTTCAGCTTTCACAACATCACCTACCTTTAGATATTTAGGAGTTTCCATACCTGCAGCGACCCCCATAGGAGTTCCAGTTGAAATTAAATCCCCAGGGTAAAGCGTTAAAATTGAGGTCAAATGTGCAATTTGCTGATGGATGTTATAAACCATTAGCCCCGTCAAGTTATCTTGACGTTTTTCCCCATTAACAAATAATTGCATACGCAATTTATAAGGGTCAGCAATTTCATCAGGCGTTACTAACCACGGGCCAATTGGGCCATGTGTATCGAATGATTTACCTAACGTCCATGTGGGGCTTTTCCACTGAACATCCCGAACGCTAACATCGTTGGCAACCATATATCCCGCAACAACACTCAATGCGTCTTTCTCGGATACATTTTTACATTTCTTACCAATAACTATACAAAGTTCAACTTCATAATCAAGCATATCTGATACTTGTGGTTTATCAATATTTGCAAATGGAGCACTTACACATGAAACCTGTTTATTAAACCAAACTTGCGTCTCAGGCATTTTAATACCCTTACGAAGTGACTCTTCTACGTGGTCCTTATAATTCATCCCAATCGCAAGATATTTACTTGGATTTTGTACTGGTGCCTCTAACGTAACATCTGAAATCGAATACGTAGTACCTGAACTTTCTTTAACATCTCTAACCAATTTCATTGCTGAATCACCAGCTTCTAAAAAAGACCGCATATCAGTGGGTAAATTAGATACAGCTGTCGACAAATCAACAATGGTCTTTTCATTAAATAATTTACCAATACGTGTTTTTCCATCTGCAGTAAAAGTTACTAATTTCATATTTTTTTCCTTAAGATAACTTGATAAATTCTTGAATTTTTAATTAAACAATTTCAGTATTTGATATGAAATTTTCTGGCAACTGAGGCCCCCATACATAAAGAGAATCTTCTGGTACATGATCAGCTGCTGGCCATTCAAATCCAGCCGGCACATAATCGATATCAAAAGAATATTCTGCAAAACTACCCCACGGATCTTCTACATAGTAAAAATAATTCGATCCTATGACGTGGCGACCAACACCCCAACCTTTTTTCGAGCCAGCATTACGCATTTGCTCGGAACCTACGCCGACATCATTCAAACTACCCACATCCCAACTGGTGTGATGTAATCCTGGGCCATTAGATTTTGCTAAAGCCACTAAATGATGATCACTACCATGAGGCGTATAAGTGAAGGCAATAATGTCAGCTGAATAATCAGCCACCTTGAGACCTAACACATTATTGAAAAATTCCACCATCCTTAAAACATCAGGCGTAAACAATAAAACATGTGATAGGTATCTTGGCTGAACCTTATGCACCTTACTACGACTTGGTGCAGCACCTTTACCTAATTCAGGTGGCAAAGCAGAATCTGGTGTTGTTTTTTTAGATGGTGAAATTTTAGGGGCTATTAATAATTGAGTGGCTACGCCATCCGGGTTTGAAAACCAAATACCCTCACTCCCTCCCATTACATGCCCGCTGATACCAATTCCCAATTTATTTATTTTTTCTTTAAATTCGGGTTCATCCTCAGCATATATTCCATAACTAATATACTGTAATTTTTTTCTATCTCCGCCCTTATAGACCGTCCCCCAACAATGTTGATGGCCAAAAGTGTAGATATCAATTCTGTCATTTTCTTCACGAACATCTAGACCAAATGATCTATAAAAATTAGATGCAATTGCAACGTCCGGAACGCTAAATGCAAATTTGTTAATTGAATGTACAGCTATCGTTCTTTTGTGACTTTTGAGTAGTGTATTCATTGCAAAACCTTATTTTATCAATAAGTTTAAAAACAGAAATAATCGAATCCTAAGGACTCACCATTCACCACTTGTAAACCAACCAAACCCAAGAGAATGCGCTTCAATTTGTTTAAATTTTCCGCTAAAAAATACAAGCGGTTTTGCTTGCTCAGCAGGAGCCAAATATTCTATTTCAGCTATATATAACAAATGATCTCCAGCAGGATGAATATCAACAGTCGTTACTACAACATGCCCAATCCCGCCCTCAATCAATGGGATGTCATTCTTATAAAAATAAGGGATATCTAATGTTTCATCATACCGCCCACCAAAATGGCTGCTAATGTTTTGCTGACTGTCCGACAAAAAGGTAATTCCATATTTATCACCTTTCTTTACAAAGTTATTGAAGCGCCCCTCTCTTTTAACTGATATTAGAACCAATGGAGGATCTAATGAAACTGAGATGAACGAATTTGCAGTCATCCCGGATTCCTTACCATCAGCCCAATAAGTAACAACTGTTACTCCACTAGTAAACAACCCCATAACTGAACGAAATAATTTCCCATCCACCTTATTTACTATTTTTTCTAAAGTACTCATTACACTAAAGCTGTTACAGTATTTTCAACATTTAATAACGCCTTACCATAAACCTCAAAGCCCGTTTCTGGTAAAGCTATAGCATGTCTCGCTGCTGTATTTGAATCTCTCCAATATCTTTGCATTGGGCTTACATCTGCAAAACTACCCGCACCATGTGCAGAAACTAACACACCAATAGCATCAGGAATAAATTTGGCAACAATACCTGTATCCGCTCTGCACCGAGCACGATTTACATAATCCATATACACACCACTTTTTGCAGCATTATCAATATCTGCAGCTGCCCTATAAGCGTGCAAGTGTGCAGTATCAATTTTCAATGCTGCCTCAGCAATTTGTAGCTGAAACGATGTTGATTCAGTTTGTTTTTGAAAAAAAGTATAAGAAATTGCTCTTTGTGGCGCTTTGTCAATAACATATTTCAATGCAGCCCTTCCTATCCCCAACTGGGCGCCTATTAATATCAGTGCCGCTACTGGTATAAGTGCTGCACGATATTCCGCTTCATCCTTAAGCTCAGTTGGGTACTCACCCACAACTGCTCTTGACATAGGCAAGAGTCGATGTCTTGGCACAAAAATATCTTTACCAATAATACAGTTGCTTCCCGTACCTTTCATTCCAGCCGTGTACCAAGTATCTTCAATCGTTAGTTCACTCATTGGGATCAAGGCTAGATGTTGATCTACTACAGCCCCATTAGAGTCTTTTTCTAAGACGCCTAAAATTCCCCAATCAGCATGGAGGCATCCTGAAGACCAATACCATTTACCGGAGATAATTAATCCTCCATCTACTTGCTTTGTATCTGGTGATGGCGTAAATACTCCTGATATCCTTGCATTTTTATTTTCACCAAATACGTCATTCTGAGCTTGCTCACAAAATAAACTTGTAAACCAAGCACACACATTTGTTAATGCAACAACCCAAGCTGTACTTCCACATCCCTCAGCTAATACAGACGTAACATCCAAATGAGATTTAACTGTGCCTTGATATCCACCATATCTTTTTGGCACCATTAATTTAAATAGTCCTGCTTTTTCAATTGCATCTATATTCTCTTGGTGAGTGCGACGATCTTTCTCTGTTTTAACAGCGTTCTTTTCTAGCAGAGGAACCAATTCTCTGGCCCGCAGAACCAACTCATCAAGAGCAGTATTGGGCTTATTTGCATCATTTACTTTTATTTCGACACTTTTAATTTGACTCATCATTTTCACCCTTATAGTTGAACGCTTAAGTCATAATGACATATTTGTATAAGTTGCCAAAGTTTTTTTGAGATTCAGTTTCATAGCCATTTAGATTTAAAAATATAAGTTTTTAGAAAGCAGTAAACTGATAAGATTCATCTATCCATATGATTTTTAGAACTATTTACCTCAAATATATTCCTAGATTTAGGATGAAAATTTTAGGTGGCAGAATTAAGTTTTAGAATTTCTAAGGGTAAATCACTACTACACTACTTATAAATATTGATTGATATACAGCAAATGAATAAAAAATCTAACTCGCCAAGCGCCTCTAGAAACCATCGGGTCGATGTAGCGGAAAAAAAGAGAGCTAATATGAAATCAAAACTATTAGAAGCTACGATGAACGTTTACAACAACGTTACTCCCGGCACAACACCAGTAATTGAAGACATTATTCTCGAGGCAAAAGTATCACGCGGCACTTTTTATAATTATTTCAATTCACTTGAAGAAGTAATACAGGAAATTGGTCAAAACCTTAGTGATCAAATGACAACTGAGATTCTTCCTGTCTATAACATCCTGAATGAACCATGGCAACGATTCTCCGTTGGTTTTAGATTGTGGCTGATTAGAGCAAAGCTTGATCCTGCTTGGGCAGCGTTTGCAACGCGGTTTGATTATGCTCCCCACCACACTTTAGTTGCTGAGCTTATGGCAGCGGATATCAAATCAGGTGTTAAGTTAAAGCAATTTAGTTGCGGCAATATTGATGCAGCTACTGATTTTTTACTCGGAGCAACTTCGGGCGGGGTCATTGCAGTGGGGCAAGGCATAAAAAATTATGATGCTTATATCAACAATATTGTAAAAATGGCTTTGTTAAGTCTTTCGTATGACCCAAAGAAGTGCGATATAGCCGTTAAATTTTCACACAATTATCTGAATGACTGGATCAAAGGAAAATTGAATATTAACATTCCTGATTGGGCTAAATCTTTATAAAAATTTCGGATTTCCAACTGGGTCATTGGGAAAGAAATCATAATACCTGTTCCATTAAGAACAAAATTCTACCTTCTAGTTACAGGAGGCTACTAGTTAACAGGATGTGTCACCATAGATCAAGGTCCCATTAACGCTCAACAAACTTAACACCTTGTTGAACACAATTGTGGCAATTAGCTACAGTAAAACAATCTGAGATTTGTCGCTTGAGTGCGTAGTGGCCTGCCAAGCACGATTCAAACGTGCGACCTACCCTTTAGAAGGGCGGAGTTTGAAAATCTTGATTTAAATGACCCAGAACTTAAAGTTGATCTATTAAATGCGTACCGTAAATCATCAAAACTCAACTATACGGGTTATTACACAGCATTTTTTTTGATTAATAACCCATTGATTTCAAGCAGGATTATACGAGTCTGGTTTTCGGTTAATTTGTAATCTCCTGGTTCGAGCCCAGGTCGAGGAGCCAAAACCCCTTTAAAAACGACGAATCAAAACGTTGTTTTTAAAGGGGTTTATTAATTTCAGGGTTATTACACGAATATAAGTCTGCCGCTGGTTGATTTTTCTAAAAAGAGACTGTAAGGTGGTGTCATGCCTGTAGCAGCAAGCGAAACCTTCGCAGCACTGATATAGCCAATATCAAAGAAGCATTTTTTGGGAACCCTATGACTCATACAGTAATCGTTGAATTTCCTTGTGTCCAAGGAAAAGGAAAAGAATTTCTTTCGTTGCTCTTCGCTGCGTTAGTCGATACGCGAGCTTATGCAGGTTGCTTATCAGTGGAGACCTTTTTCGATCAAGATAACCCAGACCTAATTATTTTGTGGGAAAAGTGGGCGGATCGTGCCGCCCAGGAGAAGTACCTCGCTTGGCGCGTTGAAACAGGGATGCTCGGCATGATTGGCCCGTTTTTAAATGGAGCGCCTAGGTTTGTACATTTAACTGCTGCTGACTAGACAAGGAATACTCTTTCCAAAGCTATAGAATTAGTCAGAAGCTGGTAACTTACTTTCCAAATGATGCCGCTCTCTCAGGGATCGGTAACTCGCCCTTTATTCAGTTGCTTAGCTTCGAACCCCATCATGGCGCAGAGATTTGTCTGAAGTTGGAAAGTGGCAATCCCACTGGTTCCTTCAGGGACCGCATTATGATCTCTAACTGCCCCCGTAGCTTTCTAGATTGAGCAATAGTTTGGCAGGGGAAATACCCGTAACGTTATTAAATCTACCAAAAGTGATCCCATCATCCGCTAAAAATACTCGATTTTTACAGTGACTTATGAGTATTTTGTGGCTGTTTAAGTGGCTTCATAAGAGCCAATTGGAGGAAACCTAAAAGGCTGAATATTTTCTAGTACAATTCTGCTCTTAACTGAATGTATTCCCTTTTTCAGTTATGCCCTGGTGGTGGAATGGTAGACACGCCGGTCTTAGAAGCCGGTGCCGAGAGGCGTGAGAGTTCGAGTCTCTCCTGGGGCACCATCAATGGATGTAGGTTGTTAACCTAAAAGCCATACAAATATCACTATCTATATCCTTCAAGTCCATTCAATTAGATTGGCTCACTGTATTTGGCCACATACTTACCTGCTTGCTCATTAGGCATAATGAAGTGGACTGTCATACGGATTTCTTATTCATCGAGAATTAGGTTCAAAAAATGGATTTACAAATTAAGCAAAAAATAGCATTGGTCTTTGGAGCTGGAAGTGGCTTAGGTCAAGCCATTGCTTTGGCTTTAGCAGCCGAAGGTGTTCGTGTTGTCCTAGCTGGTCGTACTGCTGATAAGCTCAATTCAACAGCTGAACAAATTAAAAGTCTTGGTGGTGAATCTTTAGTTATTCCTTGGGATTTAGCAGAAGCTAGTGTGATTGATCAGAACTTCTCTTTAATTGAATCAACTTGGGGTAGTGTTGATATCCTGATTAATAACACAGGCGGGCCACCAACTACCCTTGCAGAAGGACAAGCTTCAAGCTTATGGCTAGAGAAGTTTCAAGAAATGGTCTTATCAGTGATTACGATCACTGATCGAGCGCTACCTGCTATGAAGCAAAAAAAATGGGGCCGTATCATCACAACAACCTCGTCAGGTGCGATCAGTCCTCTTCGTAACCTTGCTATTTCTAATACTTTAAGAGCATCACTACACGCATGGTCCAAAACACTCTCAAGTGAAGTAGCGGCAGATGGCATTACTGCCAATATTGTTGTCCCCGGTCGTATCGCCACCGACAGAATTAAATCCTTAGATCAAGGGCTTGCTCAACGTCAAAATAAAACAGTCGAAGAAGTTGCTCAAGAGAGCCTTAAAAATATTCCTATCGGGCGCATTGGTGAACCAAAAGAATTTGCTGCTGTTGTAACATTTTTAGCCAGCCAACCAGCTAGTTATGTCACGGGTTCTGTCGTACGTGTAGATGGTGGCTTTATCAGCAGTATTTGAGTATTTTTTAAGTGATTAGCTTAAGTGGTTTGCTTGATATCCAAAGCTTCTAACTCAGCATCCGTGAAACCTGCCGCTTTTCTGGCAGAGTAATTAAAAGGCCCCCTAAGTTTAGGAGCTTCATATTTTTGGGCAAGATCGGCATAAGCTTGGATTGGATCCAATTGCTGACGTTGACACTCGTGGTTAAACCAACGATTGCCAATTTCAACATGACCTATTTCATCGTTCAGAATGATTTGCAAAATTCTGACAGCCTCATGATCATGGGCTTGCTCTAGCTTTTCTGTAATCGGCGGCAAAGCATCAAGCCCTCTAGACTCCATTGTTCTTGGCACTAAAGCCATTCTTGCAAGAATGGAATCAGTTGTTTTGCTGACCATTTCCCATAAGCTGTTGTGCGCAGGAAAAACACCGTAACTAAATCCTTGGTCTTTTAAATAACCATTCAGCAGTTGAAAGTGATAAGCCTCTTCAGAGGCTACCTTCAACCAATCCTCGTAATAATCTTTTGGCAAACCATCAAACCGCCAGATGGCATCTAAGGCTAGATTAATCGCATTGAATTCAATATGAGCAAGCGCATGCATTAATACAGCTCGCCCTTCTTCAGTGACCATCGAACGACGCTTCACTAAGCCTGGATTTACCAAAAGCGGTTGCTCCGGACGACCCGGTATCTGAATACCTTCAGCTGACATCTTCTCTGTAGTTTTGAGACTAACTTGACCCTGTAAATATTGCTCACGCAAAACCTTGACCGCTTGACACTTGGTATCAGGGTCATTCAGACTTAAACAATGCAAGGCTTGCGATCTTAGTTCTAGGGTCATGGTTTTCTCTTGAGTCTATTATCTCGCAATTAGTCCAGTAGCTCACCCAGTCAAGTAATATTCTTTAATTAGTAAATTGGTATGGGTTATGTATTTAAGTTTTTAAGGAAGTTAGAGATGATATCTATGGAAAAAACAAACGATGGCTTATTTCCAATCGGAAGTCGATTGCAGCATAAGAAAACTGGTGGGTTTTATAAAGTGATCGGCTTAGCTAAGATCGAGGCCACTTTAGAAATGGCTTACGTCTATCTATCTCATCAAACTAACGACTATTGGATACGCCCTCAAGCAGAAATGGAAGACGGTCGTTTTATTCTTGTCTGAATTGGTTTAACTTGATTTAAAGCTCAATTTAGAAGAAACAAAGATGCCGGCCACAATCAATAAAAATGCTAAACCATGGAAGAGTTCTGGAGGCTCACCCAACATGGCCGCAGACATCAAAGCAGTGAATAAAGGGATTAGGTTAGCAAAGAAAGCGGCAATCGATGGGCCAACAGCACTTACGCCAAGGCCCCAGCATCTATAAGCAATGAGAGAAGGTCCAATGGCGATGAATATCAGAATTAAAACCGTTGAGGTGCTCAGTTCAAAATGAATCGTGTGCGTGACTACTTCACCAACAGCAAAGAGAAGTGACCAGATGAATCCTGTTACTACTTGGGCTAATAAGTATTCCGCCCATGGCCACTGTAACTCTTGACTATCACCTGGATGGCTGAGCATCCAGCTGTAAAAAGCCCAAAAAATAGTGGCGATGACCATCAGTAAATCGCCAAGAAACAATTCTAAACTTAGCAATACTGTTAAATCGCCCCGCGATAAAACCAATACCACCCCTAATAATGAAATCACTGCTCCCAGCAGTTGGCGTTTTTGTGGTGTTTGTGCATAAAAAATTCCGCCAATGACCAACATCCAAATCGGCATGCTGGCGCCAATCAAAGTGAGGTTGATGGGTGACGAAGTTTGTAAGGCAAGGTATAAAAGTGCGTTATACGAACCCATACCCAATAAGCCAAGCAATACAAAACGTAATTTGTATTTCCAAACACGAGCTGTTGGTTTAAATACCTGCCAACCCAGTGGCAGCAGAATCATGGCTGCCAAAACCCAGCGAATCGTGTTGAGCAATAAGGGGGAGGCTTCTCCCACAGCAAGACGACCAACTACGGCATTACCTGCCCATAAGATGGTTGGCAGTATCAAATAAAAGATTGTGCGTAGGTTGAGTTGAGTCATTGCTGGTGTATTGGCTTTATTTGAATTGTTATTGGCTTTTTTATTATTTTTTAATTTATAGAAAGTTGCGCATCCTAGCATGACCTAGGCTCAAACTTCGATTATGCTTTGGACTTACCCTCTGTGAGACGAACATGACAAGCGATGAACGCACGACCAATATTGAAGTTAAATTGAGCTTCGCTGAAGATTTAGTGGAAGAACTCAGCCAAACCATTTATAAGCAGCAACAGCAAATTGATATGCTTATCAATGAAGTGAGAGCCCTCAAACTACAAATGGCAAGTAACTCATTAGCCGACGGTAACAATCCAAGAGATGAGCTACCGCCTCATTACTAGTTTGCTTACTTAGTTTGCTTAATTAGTTTATTTACTTCCAGCGCTCACATGTCACTTCAATACTGCCCTTGCTGTGACTGAGCATGAGCTGACCATCCTGAACCGTTGCCTGAATCTGCATACTGCGCTCGGCCCATTTAGCCAGCTCTTGAGATACCTCTGAAGGCACACGAAAAACTGATAATTTATCCATCCGAGTCAGTTTGTTCTGAATACCCTTCCACCAGACTTCAGCGGCGTGGTGATAAGCATAAATAACAACTTTGTCAGATTTAGAGCAAGCACGACTGATGGGTTTTTCTTCTGGCTGACCTACCTCTATCCATAATCGGGTTTGTCCAGTGAAGTCTTTCAACCAAACATCCGGCTCATCAGGATCTGATAAACCTGCTCCAAATAACAATTGACCATCGCCATTACATAAATCGTTGAGCAAGTGTGCGTTGAATGAAAGCGCTAATAAACGCATCATCATGCGCTCATCTGTCTCGCTTGGATGCCTTGCTAGAGTTAGACTATGGTCAGCATAGTATGAATGGTCAATGTCAGCTACCGAGAGGTTAACTTTAAAAATAGTTGCTTTACTAGCCATGAAGAGTTCTACTTTTCTGATGAATGTGCAAGAGTCTGCGAAAATAGCATTATGAAGCAATCAAATACGCCTGAAGAAGAACAAGTCTACGAAAAGCCCAGTAAATCGGAAATAAAGCGCCGATTAGAGGCTCGCCATCATCTTGCAGAAGAAATGAGCCAGATGACACCCGATAAGTGGAAGCAGATGCCTATCCCCGAGCGTTTATTAGACGCTTTACTACAAACTCCTAAAGTCAGAACGCACGGTGGGATTCGACGACACGTGGCTTACTTAGGTAAGATTATGGGTATGCTTCCCGAAGAGGAAGTTGAAGCGATGAAGCAAGCATTGATTAAATTGGTTGGCGTTAATAGGGCCAATAAGATGAAAATCTAAACTGACTGAGGAGTTAGCATGCAAGCCACAAGTGCAAGTTTTAAAGACAAAGGTGTTATTCCTGGTGAATTTGCTTTTGCAGTTGCAGATCCCAAGACTCATATCACCCTATCTTCGAATAAAAATCCTGAACTTTCTTGGAGCGGTGCTCCAAGAGAAACCAAATCTTTTGCGATTATTTGCCATGATCCACATGTTCCAAGTCGAGGTGATCAGGTCAATAAAGAAGGTCAAACAGTCCCAGCGAGCTTAGCTCGTGTTGATTTCTATCACTGGGTATTGGTGAACATCCCGGCTACTGTCACTCATATTGCAGCTGGCTCACACTCTTCATCAGTCACACCAAGAGGAAAAACTGCTAGTCAGAGCCCTGTAGGTCTAGCGGGCATCAATGACTACACAGCATGGTTCAAAGGTGATCCAGAGATGGCTGGCCATTACTTTGGCTATGACGGTCCCTGCCCTCCATGGAATGATGAAATTAAACATGAATATGTTTTCATGGTTTATGCCCTATCAGTCGAAAAATTGCCACTCTCAGGCCCATTCACAGGCGCAGAAGCTCTCGAAGCCATGTCAGGGCATGTTTTGGCAAAAACGAGTGTGGTCGGTGTTTACAGCTTAAATCCCGCAGTTCAACTCTAAATACATTTAATTTCACTCAACTTGGACCTACTTTGGTCCAAGTTGAGTTAGCTCATTTCTGCTTAAGAAGTAGGTCTGTTTAAGAGCAAGCAGCCTCAGCAAGCACAAAATGCCTAAAAAGCCTAAAATACGCACCGTGAACGCACCTTTTAACCCCATCCTGATTCCAAGCTCTCCCCGATTAGACTCTTACCCTAAATATTGGGCAGAGTGTTTCGGAACAGCCCCCTTCTTGCCAATGAGCCGAGAAGAAATGGATCAATTGGGTTGGGATAGTTGTGACATCATTATTGTGACGGGCGATGCTTATGTTGATCATCCTAGTTTTGGTATGGCGATCATTGGTCGCTTGCTTGAAGCTCAAGGTTTTAGAGTAGGCATTATTGCTCAGCCTGATTGGCAATCTGCTGATCCATTTAAAACTTTAGGTCAACCAAATTTATTTTATGGTGTAGCTGCCGGAAATATGGACTCGATGATTAACCGTTATACGGCTGATCGCAAAGTTCGTAGTGACGATGCTTACACTGCCGGTGGTATGGGTGGCAATCGCCCTGATCGCTGTTCTTTAGTTTATGCACAACGTTGTCGTGAAGCTTACCCTGAAGTGCCAATTGTGATGGGTGGTATCGAAGCATCATTACGACGAATTGCTCACTATGACTACTGGCAAGATAAAGTGCGACGCTCTATTTTGATCGATGCAAAAGCTGATATCTTGCTTTACGGAAATGCAGAGCGTGCCGTTGTTGAAATTGCTCACCGTCTTTCTAAGGGCGAGGCAATTGGTGACATCATTGATATCCGAGGCACCGCTTTTGTTAGACGCCACTCAGCACCTGGATTTACTGAGATTGATTCCAGCACGGTAGATGAACCGGGTATCGTAGAAGCTCCCATCAATCCTTACCTAACTCCTGATGAGCAAGCAGTAGAGCAAGGCACTACTTGTAAAAAAACTGATGGTACGCTAGAAGAACCAGCTAAAGCTCAAGCACCTGCGGTTCAAGCTATCACACTAGTACCGAGCGCCAAGAAGCGCTTAGAGCGTGACACGACTGTGATTCGTTTACCGAGCTATGAGGCTGTTAAACGAGATCCTGTTTTGTATGCCCACGCGAGCCGTGTTCTTCATCTTGAGACCAATCCAGGCAATGCACGTGCCTTGGTTCAGCAACATGGTGAAGGTGCATCGGTCAGAGATGTTTGGTTAAATCAACCAGCAGTTCCACTGACAACCGAAGAGATGGACTCTGTATTTGATTTACCTTATGCCAGAGCTCCTCATCCCTCATACGGTGATGCGAAGATCCCTGCTTGGGATATGATTCGTTTTTCAGTCAATATCATGCGTGGTTGTTTTGGTGGATGTACTTTCTGCTCCATTACTGAGCATGAAGGTCGCATCATTCAGAACCGCTCATCGAATTCGATCATTAAAGAAATTGAAGATATCAGAGATAAAGTCCCTGGCTTTACAGGCGTTATTTCTGATTTAGGCGGTCCTACTGCCAATATGTACCGCATTGCTTGTAAATCAAGAGAGATTGAAGCGCATTGCCGTAAACCATCTTGTGTTTATCCAGATGTCTGCCCTAACCTTAATACCGATCACACACCACTAATTCAGTTGTACCGTCGCGCAAGAGCGCTACCGGGTATCAAGAAGATTTTGATTGGATCGGGCGTTCGTTACGATTTGGCGGTTAAAGCACCAGCCTATATTAAAGAGTTGGTATCGCATCACGTTGGTGGCTATTTAAAAATCGCTCCAGAACATACCGAGCAAGGTCCTTTATCAAAAATGATGAAGCCTGGTATGGGTGCTTACGATAAGTTCAAAGAACTCTTTGATAAGTATTCTAAAGAAGCTGGCAAAGAACAATTTTTAGTCCCTTACTTTATCGCCGCCCACCCAGGCACCAGTGATGAAGATATGATGCATTTAGCCATTTGGTTAAAGAAGAATGGTTTTAGAGCTGATCAAGTTCAAACTTTCTATCCTTCACCAATGGCAACCGCCACTGCGATGTACCACACGAATAAGAATCCATTACGTAAAGTAACGCGCGATAGTGAAACGGTGGATATTGTTCGTGGTGAAAAGCGTCGACGTTTACATAAAGCTTTTTTACGTTATCACGATGCCAACAACTGGCCACTCCTTCGCGAGGCTCTGAAAAAAATGGGTCGTGCTGATTTAATCGGTAACGGTAAACATCATTTGATTCCAAACTATCAACCAAATACAGATGGGACTTATCAAAGTCCTCGTCGCAAGAACTCTTACCTCGGAAAATCAGCCCAAGCTGTGGAAGCTAACAACCCACGCGATTTTTCAGTGCCTCAAAAACCAGTACGTGGGCAAATCCTGACGCAACATACAGGCTTACCTCCTCGAGCCGGAACGAGACCATCAACACCTGGCGCACGCCCTATGCGTAATGGTATACAAGCCATTAAGGCAGCTCAAGGTCCTAGAAGCAATCAAAGCTCTCCTGGAACTTCATCAGCATCCAGATCCCCATCTGCGCGGGTTACTCCTCGATCAAAACCTAGCTTTAAGAAGTAAGCTAGTTTGGTGATGGTGACTAAAGTCACCATCATTACTTAAGAAGCTTCTGCTTTTATTTCTGCTACTTGACTCTTTCGTTCAGCTTTTTCTTTTTCACGTTCTTTGTTGACACTCTTGGAAGCTCTTAATAAGAATGCACTAAATATAGTTATTAATATCAGTAAAATTAATTGGACAGGACTTTTATCAATTATCATTTTTTCTCCAATATTCATTTTGCGTGTTGGTCATGCAAACTTTCTGTAATACCTAATTCTTTATTTTTACGTTCAGCTCTCTCTTTTTCTCGTTCTTTTTCCACCTGTATAAATGCTCTGAATATGTAAATAGAAGTGAAAAGTATAAATAATAGAAATGCCATTTGCATAATGCTTTTTTCAATCGTCATTTTGCTTCCTTAAAATGTTTATTCCAAATCCAAATAAAATTATCATGACCAAAAATAAAACAGTAAATTTAAGAATTATCCCCAATAGTTCTCCATCACTGAAAAACAAACTAAAAGCTCCAATACCTGCTGCAACTGATAGTGCATGTGCATATCTTGAATATGCATCCACTTGATCTCTGTTATATTTTTTTACCCAAAAATTTAAATTATTAATAAGCATCTCCTTTCTTCTGGAAGGAGGATTATATTACTTATATATTTTATAAGTAATTGCTTGATAGGTCTACAGGGTCAATCAAATACTTAAGTCAAACTGATAGATTAGTTGAAGTTTGTGATGCTATGAGGCTAGTCACATATAGTTCTTGAGGAGCGGAATTAACAATGCTCCAGCGATGCCATGCAATCCCATTGCTAGACTGGCATAAGTACCCGCTTCAGGGTGGACGGCAAATGCTCTTGAGGTGCCGATACCGTGAGCAGCAACACCCATAGCAAAACCACGTTGCCACCATGCTTTCATACCCAGTAGGTTCAGAATGCCACTACCCAGCATGGCTCCTAATATGCCGGTGACAACTGCGAACACTGCGGTTAATGTTGGTGAAACACCCAAACGTTCAGCCACTCCCATAGCAATTGGTGCTGTCACTGATTTAGGATAAAAAGCTCCGATGATGGCGCTATCTGCACCCATCAATGTAACGATACTTACCGCGCTCACAATCGAAACAATACCGCCACATAACAAAGCGATCATGAGTGGAATGAGTCTGGTTTTAAGGCCCGCAATACCACGATAGATTGGCACTGCCAAAGAGACTGTCGCAGTACCTAATAAGAAATGCACAAACTGTGCGCCCTCAAAATACTTTTGATAAGGCATATCAACTAAATACAAAACTACTGCTACCAAAATCACAGCAATGGCTACAGGATTCGCTAATGGGTACTTATCAGTCTTTTGATAGAGGAAGCTACCGATTTGGTATGCCGTTAAAGTCAATATGAGGGCAAATAAGGGACTGCCTGAAAGATAGACCCAGATCTCCGCAATCTGTAAGTTATTAGGATTCACTTGAATCCTTCTTAGCAAAAAAACGAACAATTACTGCAGTAGTTGTGATGGTTAGAACAACGCTGACCAAGAGTGCCGTGATGATCGCAAAAGCATTTGCTTTTAATTGCGGTAAAAAAAGAATCACACCAACTGCAGCAGGAACAAATAGAACGCCTAGGTGTTGGCTAAATGCATCTGAAACCATCGCCAGTGGGGCATTAACATGCCCTCTGATGATCAAAAAGACTAGCAAGAAAATTAAACCCAAAACAGGACCAGGCAAGATGGGTAAAAAGAAGTAAGAGATTAGCTCCCCAACACCCTGCCATAAAAGTATTTGAACCAATCCTGGAATCATTGCTTACCCTTAGTTACTCTAAGTTGATCAGACTTCTTTTTAATTTTTGTGAGGAATCTCAACCAGGTGTTGCTTGAATAAATCTGTCTTAGCAACATAACTTGCAGCATTAGCCTTCATACCTGCTAGAGCTTCTGGAGTTAATTCTCGAACTACTTTAGCAGGAGAGCCTAAGATTAAAGAATTATCCGGAAATACTTTGCCTTCTGTCACCACTGAACCGGCTCCCACCAAACAGTTTTTGCCAATCACCGCTCGATTGAGAATAATTGCCTGAATACCGATCAAAGAGCCTTCCCCAATGGTGCAACCGTGAAGCATCGCTTGATGACCAATTGTGACATTGTCTGCAACAGTCAATGGACAACCCATATCTGTGTGCATCACAGTGCCCTCTTGAACATTGCTACCTTTACCAAGAGTGATGGGCTCGTTATCTCCCCGAATCACAACACCAGGCCAAACACTGACGTCCTCACCCAAGATTACATCTCCAATAATAATTGCTTCTTTAGCAACAAAGGCAGACTCATGGATTTGTGGCACTTTGTCTTTGTATTGATAAATGGTCATCTTGAACTCCTCGGTTTTTTAAGTTTATGAGCGGAGGTAAAAATTATCTTAGGCATGAGGTTTCCAACGAATGGAGTAGGACGCAATGAGAACCTCGAATAGCAGTGCAATCAATGCGAATAT
>CAMDUR010000011.1 GCA_945879115.1 Polynucleobacter meluiroseus | reverse complement strand
CAAGTGGATGATGTGATCTCTGAGATTCATGAGCGTGTTAAAAAAGGTGAGAGAGTTTTAGTAACAACTCTCACCAAACGGATGTCTGAGCAGTTGACTGAATTTATGGCTGATAACGGTATTAAAGTTCGTTATTTGCATTCTGATATTGATACTGTTGAACGTGTTGAGATTTTGAGAGATCTTCGTTTAGGTGTCTTTGATGTTTTGATCGGTATCAATTTACTCAGAGAGGGCTTAGATATCCCTGAAGTTTCTTTAGTAGCTATCTTGGATGCTGATAAAGAAGGTTTCTTGCGTTCAGAACTAAGCTTGATCCAAACGATTGGACGAGCAGCGCGTAACGTTAACGGTACAGCTATTCTCTATGCGGATAAGATGACTGAATCAATGAAGAGGGCGATCGGAGAGACAGATCGTCGTCGCACGAAGCAGACAGAGTTCAACAAATTACATGGCATCATCCCTAGGGGCGTCGTAAAAAGAATCAAAGACATTATCGATGGCGTTTATGATGTTGATGAGAAGCGTTCTGAGCAAAAATTTGCTGAAGAAAAAGCACGTTATGAAGATATGAGTGAAAAGCAATTATCTAAAGAAATTAAACAGCTTGAGAAACTGATGGTTGACCATGCTAAGAACTTAGAATTTGAAAAAGCAGCTCAGACACGGGATCAGTTACTGAAACTAAAAACAATGGTCTTTGGTGCTGAGTTACACGACACAATTTAAGAAAATGGAATAAGTAAAATGCAAGTTTTTAAAGGTGTGCGACAACTTTGGACTCGCTGGAAGGAATCCAAAGATGCTTATCAAGCGCTTGATAGATTACTTGTTGTCCCAGACCACACAGCAGAATTAGCTGTCCGTAATATTTGGTTGATCGAACTTCTCTATTGGTTGCGTCGTAACTCTCGTAAAGATGTCAATGCGAACCAGGAGCTTGGGGCTCATCCTGAGCATGCCCGTCTAAGAGCGCTATTCAAAGTCTTAGAACAGCGCAGTGACGTTAAGTTAAAGGTCGCACAATTAATTAGAAGTGTCTTGAAAGATAACGATGCTCTATCTTTGCTTTGTGATGCGGGTGTTGCAACAAAGCCAAGTTTTTGGGGTGAAATATTTGAGCGTATTCGCAATCGGCTCGTCCCGCCCCCACCGAATAGACCTGAGCTCTCTGTTCTTGTAGCGCTCGGTTTTGTTGGCTCTCATGACGCAAGCTGGGTTCATGATCTAGATCAAGATTTATTGCAACAGATACATCAACTCGTTCACTATCAAGAGGCATCGAGTGAGTTCTATCGAATCTTCAATGATATTGCTGAATCTATCCATATCCTGATTAGCTATATAGGAGCTTCGGGCCTCAGTTATTCAGTTAGATCGCGTTTAAGAGAAGTCAGCGGTCAACATTCACCTTTTTATAAACTTGGAAAGTTAGCTGAAGAGATTTTGAAAGACAAGCCACGTCTGAGTGAGCATGTTTATCAAGCTCACTTAAAAGACTTCAATGATGTCTTGGATGCTTGTTACATGGCATGTGATGATGTGTATGCACATTTGGACGATAACGGCGTCTCTATTGAGACTGTTTTCCAGGTTGAGACTATGCGTTTGCGTTTGGCACGAGTGGAACTTTTGCTAAAAACTTGGTTAGAGCGTGATAAAACTCAATACTACTCACAGCTTGCGGCGGATCTTATTTTGACTGTTCAAGGTCATCGTAGTGTTAAGCGATTGGCTGAACAGTCGTTTGCATTGTTATCAAGAAAAGTAGTTGAAAGAAGCGCTGAAACTGGAGACCACTATATTGCTACAGGCAAAAAAGAATATTGGTCCATGTTTAAAAAATCGCTGGGTGGTGGTGCAATCGTTGCCGGTACCGTCTACTTAAAGTTTTTGATTGCAGGTCTTGGGTTCGTTAGATTTTTTGAAAATCTTTTACTAGCTATTAACTATGCGGGTAGTTTCTTATTAATTCAGTTTGCTAACTTCACTTTGGCCACTAAGCAGCCCGCCATGACCGCACCAGCACTTGCGCAACTTCTTGATCGCACAGATAGTGAAGAGGGGCTGAAACAATTTGTTGATAGATCAGTTGATCTGATGAGATCTCAAGCTGCATCTATTCTGGGTAATTTAGCCATGGTTATCCCCGTAGTGATTGCGATACAGCTTGCGATTATTTTCATCATGGGTGACCCATCTATTTCGCCGACAAAGGCTCAGGGTATTTTTAACTCTGTATCGCCATTCAGTGGGGCACTGATCTTTGCTGCTTTTACAGGTTTTTTATTGTGGCTCTCAAGTTTGATCGCAGGCCTGATTGATAACTGGTTTGTCCTACATTCAGTTCAGGATGTGATTCGATATAACCGTCGCTTGAATCTGGTTTTTGGCGAAAGCAGATCAGCTAGTTGGGCTCAATGGTGGCGTGACAATATTTCAGTTGTGGCGGCTAACGTCTCTTTAGGATTCTTATTGATTTATGGCCCAACCTTCTTAGGATTTATTGGTTTAGGTATGGAAATCCGTCACGTGACATTGTCTGCTGGTCAATTTGCAGCTGCTGCGGTTGCTTTAGGCTGGAAAGTCTTTTTGATGGCTAGCTTTTGGATAGGTATCGTTGGCTTTCTCATGATTGGATTTATCAATGTTTTGGTCAGTTTTTCTTTGGCTTTTAACATGGCCTTAGGATCAAGAGACCTTCCTTCATTAGACCGTCGCAGACTCTACGGTGCAGTTAGAGCTCGCCTCAAAAATAACTTTAAGTCAGTTCTATTTCCATCTAAATAATTGATTTGTATAGAGTAATTTAAAATTACTCGTACATCCTAACTACCTCCTTAGATAGTAACCAAGTAATTTAGTCGGGTATCTGGTATAGTTGAGCGAAACGGTCGGGTATTGACCATAATACTTATTAACTATTCGAGGTGGAACATGAGACTAACAACTAAAGGACGTTTTGCTGTTACGGCAATGATTGATTTAGCTTTGCGTGAATCACATGGGCCAGTGACTTTGGCTGGAATTAGCCAACGTCAGCATATTTCCTTGTCTTACTTAGAGCAATTATTTGGCAAGTTACGCCGTTTTGACATTGTCGAGAGCACCAGAGGTCCTGGTGGTGGTTACACCCTTGCCAGAAGAGCCAGTGAAGTGAGTGTGGCTGACATCATCATCGCAGTCGATGAGCCCTTAGATGCTACGCAGTGTGGCGGCAAGGGCAACTGTGGCGGAGATGACAATGGTCATGGTCGTTGCATGACGCATGATCTTTGGAGCAATCTTAACCAAAAAATGGTGGAGTATTTGAGCTCAGTTTCTTTAGCGGATCTTACTAAGCAGCAAGAAGGCCGAGTGTTGATTCATGACATGCGTGAATCAAGACCTAAAACTGAGTCTGTTAAACAAACAAAAGCTAGCACTATCAGTGTGACTAAAAAAGAAGTTGAGAAAAAGAAACCACTAGCGAATTCAGTATTTACGTTTGCGCAACAAATTAATTAAACAATCAAAGCAAGCTAGACAATGAGTCAGCACACTTTTTATAGTCCAATTAAGTATTAGAAAGAAACATATGAACGCACCAACACCTGTACCGATGTTTAGTCCTGAGCACTTCCCGATTTATATGGACTATTCATCTACAACACCTGTTGACCCACGAGTGGTTGACATGATGATTCCTTTTTTACGTGAACAGTTTGGTAACCCTGCATCACGCAGTCATGCTTATGGTTGGAGTGCTGAAGAAGCTGTTGAAAATGCAAGAGGTGAAGTAGCTAAATTGGTGGGTGCTGATCCAAGAGAAATCGTTTGGACAAGTGGTGCTACTGAAAGTAATAACTTGGCTATTAAGGGGGCGGCTCATTTCTACAAAGAAAAGGGTAAGCACATCATCACTGTAAAGACCGAGCACAAGGCAGTGTTAGATGCTTGTCGTGAGCTTGAGCGTGAAGGTTTCGAGGTTACCTACCTAAACGTTTTGCCAAGTGGCTTAATTGATTTTGAAGCTTTCAAAGCAGCTGTTCGTCCTGATACCATTTTAGTTTCAGTGATGTTTGTCAATAATGAGATTGGCGTGATTCAAGACATTCCTAAGATTGGTGAATTCTGTCGTGAAAAAGGGATTGTTTTCCACGTTGATGCAGCACAAGCTACAGGTAAAGTCGTAATTGACCTACAAACACTAAAAGTAGATTTGATGAGCTTCTGTGCTCACAAGACTTATGGTCCTAAAGGTATTGGTGCATTGTTTGTACGTCGCAAGCCACGTATTCGTATCGAATCTCAAATGCATGGTGGTGGTCATGAGCGTGGTATGCGTTCAGGCACATTAGCACCCCATCAAATCGTTGGTATGGGTGAGTGTTTCCGCCTTGCTAGAGAAGAGATGGCCACTGAGAGCGAAAGAATTCGTATGTTGCGCGATCGTTTGTGGAATGGTTTGAATATGATTGAAGAGGTTTACTTGAACGGTGACATGGATCAACGTGTCCCACACAACCTTAATATCAGCTTTAACTATGTTGAAGGCGAGTCCATGATCATGGCGTTAAAAGATATCGCTGTTTCATCAGGTTCAGCTTGTACCTCTGCATCTTTAGAGCCTTCTTATGTTCTTCGCGGACTTGGTCGTAACGATGAGCTTGCGCACAGCTCCATTCGATTCACAATTGGTCGCTTTACGACGGTTGAAGATGTAGATTTCACAATTAATCTCGTGAAGAGCAAAATTGCAAAATTAAGAGAGTTATCACCACTTTGGGAAATGTTTAAAGATGGTATTGATCTCAGCACGATTCAGTGGGCTGCTCACTGATAACCAGTTATTAAGAAATAGAGGAATTTAAAATGGCATATAGCGAAAAAGTAGTTGAGCATTATGAGAACCCACGTAACGTTGGATCTTTTGAAAAAGGTGATGATCACGTGGGTACTGGTATGGTTGGCGCTCCAGCCTGTGGAGATGTAATGAAATTACAAATACGTGTGAATGATGCTGGCATCATTGAAGATGCAAAGTTCAAAACATACGGCTGCGGTTCTGCTATTGCTTCATCATCTTTAGTAACAGAGTGGGTTAAAGGCAAAACCTTAGACCAAGCTTTAGAAATTAAGAACTCTCACATTGCTGAAGAATTAGCTTTGCCACCCGTGAAAATTCATTGTTCAATTTTGGCTGAAGATGCTATCAAGGCCGCAGTTAAAGACTACAAAGAAAAACATCCAAAATAATTATGGCTATCTCATTAACTGAAAAAGCTGCTAAACATATCACTGGCTATATTGAGCGACGTGGTAAGGGGCTTGGCTTGCGTTTGGGCGTAAGAACAACTGGCTGTTCTGGATTGGCTTACCAGTTAGAGTATGTTGACGAAGCTTTAGCTGAGGATGTGATGTTTGAATCACTTGGTGTAAAGGTTTTTGTTGACCCTAAGAGTTTGGCCTATTTAGATGGTACTGAATTAGATTACGCTCGTGAGGGCCTCAATGAGGGATTCAAGTTTCAGAACCCTAATGTGAAAGACGAGTGTGGTTGTGGCGAATCCTTCAGAATTTGAGGATTACTTCGCCCTTTTTCAAATCAAGCCACAATTTAAGATTGATCGGCAAGCTTTGGAGTCTGCTTACCTAACAGTGCAAAAGCAGGTGCATCCTGACCTGCACGTTAGCGGTAGTGACGCGGAAAAAAGAGTGTCCATGCAAATGGCTACCTTGGCTAACACTGCTTACCGAACGCTAGGTCATCCTATTCAAAGAGGGCTTTATTTATGCTCTCGGAATGGTGTAGATCCTCAACTAGAAACTAATACTGCGATGCCGGCAGCTTTTTTGATGCAGCAAATGGAGTGGCGTGAGACTCTAGATGAAGTACGCGAAGATCCTATTGCACTAGACCAACTTTTAGATGAAGTTGAGCAGGCTAAACAAGATGTTTTGAAGGAAGTGGAAGTGGCTATAGACGATGCCAAAGATTTTGTATTGGCATCTGAAAAATTACGAGCACTATTATTTATTGACAAATTTAGCCAAGAGCTAGAAGACGCTATCACAGCATAAAACTATGGCCTTATTACAAATTGCCGAACCAGGCCAATCTTTAGCGCCCCACCAAAGACGTATTGCTGTTGGTATTGATTTAGGTACCACTAATTCTTTAGTGGCGGCCATGAAAAATTCTTTACCAGAAGTTCTTGCAGACGATCAGGGCAGAGCTTTATTGCCATCTGTTGTGAGATATCTACCGGGTGGCTCGACTCAAGCAGGTTATCAAGCATTACAAAATGCAACGGGTGATCCAAAGAACACGATCATTTCCGTTAAGAGATTCATGGGGCGAGGCGTTAATGATGTCGCTAACAAAGAATCTATCCCGTACGAGTTTGTTGATGCCCCAGGCATGCTCAAGCTCAAAACAGTTTCTGGTGATAAAAGTCCTGTAGAGATTTCTGCTGAGATATTAGCCAGATTAAGACAAAGAGCAGAAGACAGTTTTAATGATGAAATAGTTGGGGCGGTCATTACAGTGCCAGCTTACTTCGATGATGCGCAAAGACAAGCCACAAAAGATGCTGCCAAATTGGCCGGTATCGAAGTGCTAAGGTTATTAAATGAACCTACTGCGGCTGCGATAGCCTATGGTTTAGATAATTCCTCTGAGGGTTTGTATGCAGTCTATGACTTAGGTGGTGGTACTTTTGACATTTCTATATTAAAGCTAAGTAAAGGTGTTTTTGAAGTTCTCTCAACCGGTGGTGACTCAGCACTTGGGGGCGATGATTTTGATCATCGCTTGTATTGTTATGTGTTGGAGCAGGCTAAGTTACAACTGCTGTCAGATAAAGATACTCGCTTATTGCTGAATGCTTCAAAAGACGTTAAAGAACAGCTCAGTAAAAATCCTTTATCAAGAGTTCATGTCACTTTAAGTGATGGCAAAGTAATTAACGTCGGTATCAGTCAAGCTCAATTTTTTGAGTTAACTCAACACTTAGTTAATAAGACTTTGGTAGCGGCCAAGAAAGCTTTAAGAGATGCTGGTTTATCTGCACAAGAGGTGAAAGGTATTGTCATGGTGGGAGGTGCTACTCGTATGCCTCACGTGCAAAGATCTGTAGGGGAGTTATTTGGTCAAACGCCATTAACTAACTTAGATCCAGACAAAGTGGTTGCTATTGGCGCAGCGATGCAAGCAGATTTATTGGCAGGCAATCAACAAAAGGGCAATGAATGGCTCTTGCTAGACGTTATTCCACTTTCTTTAGGTGTTGAAATGATGGGCGGTTTGGTAGAAAAAATTATTCCCCGTAATACACCTATTCCGGTAGCTAAAGCCCAAGATTTCACAACCTTTAAAGATGGGCAAACAGCTCTAGCGGTTCACATATTACAAGGCGAACGCGAAGTAGTTGATCATTGCAGATCTTTAGGTAAATTTGAATTAAGAAATATTCCTCCGATGGCTGCTGGTGCTGCTCGTATCAGAGTCACTTACCAAGTCGATGCAGACGGATTACTATCTGTAACTGCTAGAGAACAGCAATCAGGAGTTGAGGCGCATATCGATGTCAAACCATCTTATGGTTTATCAGATACTGACATTACCAGCATGTTACAAGACGGCTTTAGCCATGCAACAGAAGATGTTCATGTGCGAGCTTTAAGAGAAGAAATCGTTGACGGTCAAAGACTTGTTGAGGCCATTGACGCGGCTCTTAAAGAAGATCAGGACCTTCTTGAGGCTGATGAGCTTGAAATGATTCAGCGCAAGGTAGAGGCGCTCAAAGAGTTGATCGTTGAATCTAAAGATGTTCAGGTGATTCGTCGTTCAGTAGAATCACTATCAAAATCAACCGATGAATTTGCCGCTAAAAGAATGAACAAAAGCATTAAGCTAGCTTTAGCTGGTAAAAAAGTAGAAGACATTTAATTAGGAACTCAAAATGCCACAAATCGTTATATTGCCTAATGCTGAGCATTGCCCGGAAGGCGCTGTTATTGATGCAAAGCCGGGCGAATCTATCTGCGTAGCCTTGCTAGAAAATGATATAGAAATTGAACACGCTTGCGAGATGTCTGCGGCTTGCACAACTTGCCACGTGATCGTACGCGAGGGTATGGCTAGCTTAAATCCAGCTGAAGAGCTTGAAGATGATTTGCTAGACAAGGCATGGGGTCTTTGCTCACAGTCTAGATTATCTTGCCAAGCTTTTGTGGCTCAGACTGATTTAGTGATAGAAATACCTAAGTACACAGTCAACCACGCTAAAGAGGGCCATTAAAAAAAGGAGCCTTGGCTCCTTTTTTATTAGTCTTCTCTTCTCATATGTGGGAAAAGAATCACATCTCTGATGTTGGGTGAGTCAGTGATCAACATCATCAAGCGATCGATACCGATACCGCAACCTCCGGTTGGAGGCATACCGTATTCCAATGCACGAATAAAGTCAGCATCAAAATACATAGCCTCTTCATCACCAGCTTCTTTTTGAGCAACTTGGGCATGGAAGCGAGCCGCTTGATCTTCAGCATCGTTTAACTCTGAGAAGCCGTTAGCAATTTCACGACCGGTGATAAATAATTCAAAACGCTCAGTAACACCTGGGCGAGTATCAGATTCTCTTGCAAGAGGACTTACTTCAATAGGGTAATCAATAATGTAAGTGGGTTCCCATAAATGTTCTTCAGCTGTTGCCTCAAATAGAGATAGCTGAAGTGCACCTAAGCCAGCATTTTTAAGTGTTGGGCCGTTGATATCTTCGCCCGCTTTTTTGAGTTCAGCACGGATGAATTCTTTATCTTCTAATTGAACGGCTGTGTACTCTTTCTTAGAAAGAGGGGCGTATTTCAGGATCGCCTCGGCAATCGTTAAGCGTTGGAATGGTTTGGATAAATCCAGTGGCTTACCTTGATAAGTCAATACAGCGCTACCTTGCGCATCAATGGCTACTGTACGTATTAACTCTTCGGTAAAGGTCATTAACCATTTGTAATCGGTGTAAGCAGCGTAAAACTCCATCATCGTGAACTCTGGATTGTGACGAGGGCTAACGCCTTCATTACGGAAATTACGATTAACTTCAAAAACACGCTCAAAACCACCGACAACTAATCTCTTTAGATAAAGCTCTGGTGCGATACGCAAAAACATCTGCATATCTAAGGCATTGTGGTGCGTTGTAAATGGTTTAGCTGTTGCGCCACCAGGAATAGGGTGCAACATGGGTGTTTCAACTTCCATAAAGCCAGCATCTTGCATATGCTTGCGGATCGATGACATACCTTTACTACGAGCTAAAAATGTTTGACGTGTCTCAGGAGAAACAATCAAATCAACATAGCGCTGACGGTATTTCAGTTCTTGATCTGCCAGACCGTGGAACTTATCTGGAAGAGGCCGAAGTGATTTAGCGAGTAAGCGTAAATTTTTAACTAATATGGATAGCTCACCCTTATTTGTCTTAAAAACAATGCCTTCAGCAGCGATGAAGTCACCCATATCCCAATGCTTAAAGGCATTGTGAGTTTCTTCACTCACATCAGCATCATTGATATAAAACTGGATTTGGCCAGTACGATCTTGAACGGTCGCAAAGCTAGCTTTACCCATCACACGTTTGAGCATCATGCGACCAGCCACTTTAACGCTGATATTTTTCTCAGCTAAGTGTTCTTTACTGATCTCACCGTAGTGCGCATGCAAGTCAACGGCGTGGTGAGTTGGTACAAAGTCATTCGGAAAGGCAACTCCAGCTTGACGCAGGTTAGCCAGCTTCTCTCTACGCTCAGCAATGATGTGATTTTCATCAACGATAGGGCTTTGTTGTTCTTGAGTCATGATGTTTCCAAGTAAGGCATGCTAATTAATAAGAATCTTTATTGAATGATTTAAACACCTTGTTTTAAGCTGGCTTCGATAAAAGCATCTAAATCACCATCTAAAACTTTTTGAGTATTGGATATTTCAACGTTAGTACGTAAATCTTTGATTCGGCTTTGATCTAATACATAAGATCGGATCTGATGACCCCAGCCCACATCGCTTTTAGTTGCTTCTAACTTATCTTGTTCCGCTTGGCGCTTACGAAGTTCATGCTCATACAGTCTAGACTTCAACATGGACATCGCTTCTGCTCTATTTTTATGCTGGCTTCGATCATTTTGACACTGCACCACAATCCCTGTTGGAACGTGGGTTAAACGCACGGCCGAATCTGTTTTATTGATGTGCTGACCGCCTGCACCTGAAGCTCGGTAGGTGTCTGTTCGTATATCAGCGGGATTGATATCAATCTCAATTGAATCATCCACTTCCGGATAAACGAAAACGCTCGTAAATGAAGTGTGTCGACCATTAGCAGAGTCAAAGGGTGATTTACGTACCAAGCGATGCACACCAGTCTCTGTTCTTAAATGACCATATGCGTATTCACCATCAATTTTGATCGTTGCACTCTTGATACCAGCAACATCTCCGTCTGAAGTCTCAAGAACTTCAGCTTTAAAGCCTTTGCGTTCACAGTAACGAAGATATTGACGTAGCAACATGCTGGCCCAATCACAAGCTTCTGTACCACCAGCACCTGATTGAATGTCGATGAAGCAAGAGCTTGGATCCATTGGGTTGCTAAACATACGGCGGAATTCAAGACCTTCAACCTGTAGGCGCATGCTGTCAGTGTCAGACTCGATCGATAGGATCGTATCAAAATCACTTTCTTCTTTTGCCATTCCTAGAAGTTCTTGGCTGGCTGTGATGTTATCGGTTAAGAAGTTAATCGTACCGACTACCCCATCTAGTAGCTTTTTTTCTCGACCGAGGGCTTGTGCTTGTTTTGGATCATCCCAGATTTTAGGATCTTCAAGCGTCTGATTGACCTCGACTAAGCGTTCTGCTTTGTTATCGACGTCAAAGATACCTCCGAAGTTCATTCGTACGGGTACGAAGATCGTCGAGGGTATTTGTAATGAGATTTAGTTGTTCAGCTTCCATAGCCAAAGATTATAAAGCCTCGTCGAGTGCTTCTATGTGTAATTGCGCTCGCGCTACACCCTGGTAATAATCGGTGACGAGTCGGTATGCCAGTTTGGCAGGGTTTGGCAGGGTTTGCGCCCTTGAGAACCATATGGCATTGAGAATCTTGGAGTCACTGACGCCGTTTTCTTTAATGGCCTTGAGTTGCATTCTGAGATGTTTTTCTTGGATCAGGGTTTGACTCAAAACCTCAAATTCTCCAAAAAAAACAGGGGCAGGGAAGCCTTGCCCCCAGGTTTCATTGCCCAGCATGGCTCCAAATTCAGGTTCCATAAATTCAGGATCTAGAAAACCATCGTGAACTAATTGGCGCTGAAGAGTCTCTTCAGTCATTAAGTTTTTGGCAACTGCTTCAAAGCTATCTTTAAAAAACTTAAAACTATCTTCTCGAATCGTTAGACCTGCTGCCATGGCATGCCCACCGAATTTCAATATGAGATCAGGATATTTTTTAGAGACCACATCTAGCGCATCTCTTAAATGAAAACCAGTAATAGAGCGTCCAGATCCTTTTAAAACTCTCTCCCCAGATTCTTCACCAGGTGCAAATATCAAGGTAGGGCGGTGGTAACGTTCTTTTAGCCTAGATGCAACAATCCCGATGACTCCCTGATGCCAATCAGCATTAACCAAACAAACACTTGCTTGAGTATCTACTTGTATATCTACCAAACTTGCTAAAGCAGTTTCTTGCATGCCAGCTTCAATGGTGCGCCGTTCCCGATTCATCCGGTCGAGCTCACGAGCTAGTTGAAGTGCCTCTTCTTGAGAGTCTGTTAATAGACATTGGATACCCAAAGACATATCAGATAGTCGACCTGCTGCGTTGAGTCTGGGACCAATCGTAAAACCCAGATCAAATGTACTGGCCTTAGATGGATCTTTGCCCGCTGCTATATATAGTGCTTGTATGCCCGGTTGCATTAAGCCGTGCTTGATTCTTTTGACCCCATTCGATACCAGTACTCGATTGTTACGATCTAAAGATGCCACGTCAGCCACTGTTCCCAGGGCAACAAGATCTAAAAGATTTTCAAGACGAGGTTGATTTTCAGCTGTAAAGGCACCCCTGGCTCTTAACTCCGCCCTAAGCGCAATCAATAGATAAAACATCACACCAACACCGGCTAATGCTTTACTAGGAAAGTTACAGTTAGGTTGATTTGGATTAACAATCCATGCTGCTTTTGGCAAAGTGTCTGCGGGAAGATGGTGGTCGGTGACAAGGACCTCCATACCTAATTCATTGGCTCGTTGAACGCCAGTCAAACTTGCTATACCGTTATCAACAGTGATCAATATATCTGGTTTATGTAAGCGCTCAGCAGCCAAATCCACCACTTCAGGTGTTAAGCCATAACCCAGCGTGAAGCGATTTGGAACAAAGTAATCTACTTGAATATCCCAGGGAGCGCCTAATGCTTTAAGGCCTCTCATGCCAACAGCGCACGCTGTAGCGCCATCGCAATCATAGTCAGCAACAATCAAAATCTTCTTATGATTTTGTATGGCGGTTGCTAAATATGCTGCAGCTTTTTCACAATGAGTGAGTTCAGATGGTGGGATTAGATTTTTCAAATCGAGCGAGAGCTCTTGGACAGAACTAATCCCACGAGCTGCCCAAAGTTTAGCGAGGACTGGGTGAATACCCGTCGCCTCTAATAAGTCAGCCTGTTCTTTTGTATAGCTTCTTTGAATCAGTTTCATGGTCATAGTGAGAGCATATCCGCAAGAGGAGGGACACTGGGTTTTTTCCAAAATGTAAAAGCTGATTTGGGTAATTGATTCAGGGAAATCAGGCGACTACGCTCTTGACCATCTGGAAAGTCAATCAATTGAATACCATCAATTTTTTTGTCGATGAGATGATGGCATGCATATTCCCAAACAGCTTGCGCTCTTTGATCTTTTAAAGAAATAAGAGAAAGCACATCGCTCAGATCAGATTGTTGAATATCAAGCACATGATCTTTACTCAAATGTCTAGCTATAACGCTCAAACAATTATCAAAACTATGTATCTTCTTGGTGCCTAAAAGAGCAGTGTGCGGATCAAGATCTTTGATGGAGCCAATGCCGCTGACCCAAACAGAATTAATTGCTAATAGTTCACGAGATTGTCTTTCCACATTAACTGGGTGATTGAACCAAATCATTTGAATTTCGTTTTGCCATTTACGCCATTGTCGAGCTAAGCCAGCATTGCTGGTATCAGATGGCATCCAGTGATCAATATTTCTTCCTTGAGCTTGCTCAATACTCACTGTTGAGAGTGAGGCTAAAGCTGGAGCTTCAATGAACCAGCGATTAGCTTCTGGTCGATGAACCTTATCAGCCATTTCAGAAAATATATCTTTCACAGCATCGTACAACTCATCTGATTCTTCAAGTGTGATCTCTAAAATGCTGGGATTGGTCAAAACCAAGTGGTCTCTTGCAGCATGAATATGTATCGGTTCTATTCGAGCGATGCAATTTGTATCTGAATTGAGTAGACCAAGGGCTTTTAGTTCAATAGGGGCACTGGCATTCTTATGACCTAAAAGAAATTTTTCATAAGGAAGTCCCCTTTCTAAAGAGGCCTCTTCATCTGTATCAGTTATTACCAATGTATATGTCATAACCTTGATTTTAGGTTGCAATTAGACCTTCTGTCCAAGAGACGGCTAAACTAGACCCATGATGAATTGGCCAATCGAACTTGAAATTGCATGGCGCTATACGAGCGCAAGGAAAAAAGCCGGTAAAAACAAAGAAACTGGCTCAAAAGATGAGTTTTTGTCATTTATCTCATCTGTATCGATGATTGGTATCGCTTTAGGTGTTGCAGCATTGATTGTGGTCTTGTCAGTGATGAATGGTTTCCAAAAAGAGGTTCGGGATCGCATGTTGTCCGTACTTTCTCACGTTGAAATTCATGCGCCAACTGGTTTGGGCGATTGGCAACCTTTACTTAATAAAGTTCAAGAAAATAAGGAAGTCGTGGGCGTTGCTCCCATGATCATGTCTCAAGCATTGGTCAGTCGTGGGGATGTCATGCGTGGAGTCGCTATTCGTGGCATTGACCCAGCACTAGAGGGCCGGGTTTCAGACATTCCCAAGCATTTCATTCAAGGGCAAGTAACTGAGCTAAAGCCAGGTGAGTTTGGTTTGGCCTTAGGGGCTGAGTTAGCGATGATTCTTGGGGTTCAATTGGGTGATCGTATTACCATCATGGTGCCAGAGGGAGATATCAATCCAGCTGGCATGACTCCCCGCATGAGGGCATTCAAGTTGGTAGGTATTGTTGATAGTGGCCATTATGAGTTTGATAGCACTCTGGCTATTGTCCATTGGAAAGATGCAGCGGCTTTACTAAGATTAGATGGTCCATCAGGCTTGCGTCTAAAGTTGGCAGATATGCAGGTAGCTGCCAAAGTGGCTGATCAGCTCGCTGCCCAATTACCCGGCTTATGGGTTAAAGACTGGACAAGACAAAACAAAAATTGGTTTGCAGCTGTTCAGACTGAAAAACGAATGATGTTCATCATTTTGACTTTAATCATTGCGGTGGCTGCTTTCAATTTGGTTTCAACACTGGTCATGACTGTGACGGATAAGCGCGGTGACATTGCCATTTTGAGAACAATGGGTGCATCGGCTGGTTTGATTCAGAGAATCTTCTTTGCGCAAGGTTTTATGATCGGCGCATTGGGAACTATCGGTGGGGTTGTATTAGGGTTACTGATCTCCTTTAATATCGATGTGATTGTTCCGGTCATTGAAGCAATCTTTAGAGTGCAATTCTTGCCACGTGATATTTACTTTATTTCAAGCTTGCCATCCGATGTAAGAGCTAGCGATGTCATCACGGTTGGATTAATGGCGTTCGGCTTATCTTTGTTAGCAACGCTATACCCTAGTTGGAGAGCCGCTCGGGTGCAACCAGCCAGCGCATTGAGATATGAGTGATTCAACTATGACTAATCAAGCCATCACCCTTTCAGCCAGCAACTTATCTAAGACTTACGGAGAAGGAGAGTCTGCGATTGAAGTTCTTCAGAATATCAATTTAGAAGTTCAAGCTGGTGAGAAGTTGGCGATCGTGGGATCTTCAGGTTCTGGTAAAAGCACCTTGTTGCATTTGCTTGGGGGTTTAGATCATGCCACTCAAGGTCATGCGAGCTTAGCAGGCCATAGTTTAGAAAATCAATCCGAATCGCAGTTAAACGAAATTCGCAATCGCCACCTCGGATTCATTTACCAGTTCCATCATTTATTAGCAGAGTTCAGCGCCTTAGATAATGTGGCTATGCCATTACGCATAAGAGGTCTCTCATCGAGATTAGCTAGAGATGCTGCTCAAGATATGCTCAGTAAAGTTGGCCTGGCTCATCGAGTGGATCATCGGCCTGCAGCACTATCAGGTGGTGAGCGTCAGCGTGTTGCTGTGGCGCGAGCACTTGTGACGCAACCAAGTTGTGTTTTAGCGGATGAACCTACTGGTAACTTAGATGCTGAAACGGCAGATGCGGTTTTTGATCTGATGCTTCAGGTTGCTAAAAGTCAGGGTACATCGTTTGTGATTGTGACTCATGATCCTTTGCGTGCGGCCAGATGTGATCGCATCCTACGTTTAGATCATGGCGTATTAAGAGCTCAATAACATGGCTCTGTGTTTAGATACGCATTGTCATTTAGATGCATCTGAGTTTGAGCTTGATCGAAATGTGATGATCAAGAGGGCATCTCTTGCAGGCGTTGATGGTGTTTTAATTCCTGCGGTAAGAGCAGCTGATTTCAATTCAGTTAGAGACCTGGCCCACCAGGCGTCCCAACTCATGCCTGCCACTGTTTACACCTTAGGCATTCATCCCATCTATACACCTGAAGCCAAAGAAACTGATATTGATTTACTTAGACAGGCCATCAAGCAATCTTTAGATGACCCAAGATTTGTCGGCATTGGTGAAATAGGTCTTGATTATTTTTTACCGGAACTAGATCCTCATCACCAAGCATTTTTCTTTGAAGCGCAATTAGATTTGGCAGAAGAATTCAATCTTCCTGTGATCTTGCATGTCAGGCGTTCTCAAGATGCCATCATTAAAGCTTTGAAATCTAGAAAAATATCAGGTGGTATTGCGCACGCTTTTAACGGTAGTTTTCAACAGGCTGAGAATTTCATCAAACTCGATTTTGTCATGGGCTTTGGCGGTGCTATGACGCATGACAGGGCACTGCAAATTAGACGTTTAGCTAAAGAATTACCCTCTGAGTCGATCGTTCTTGAAACGGATTCTCCTGATATCCCACCTGTATGGATGGCAAAGAATGAGCATCCCAGAAACGAACCTGGTGAGTTGCCTCAAATTTCCTCTGTATTGGCAGAGATAAGAGGCGACCTCATTGGTCATACTCAGGACAGATGTGCTGAAAACGCTCTTAGAGTGATTCCTCGCTGGGACCGCTTGATAGCATCATTACCTAAAGACTTAAGCACCCATTAGATAAATTGCGGTTTTTATTAACGGCATTTATTGCCGGGGAATCTCTTTTACTCTTTTTGCCGGAACTACCTTCAACAGAAGTATGGGCAGCCTTCTCGATAAGTCTAATTATTAGTTTGTTACTTATATTCTTTTTGAGAAACAAAATACTTTTAATTGCAAAACAAGATCAAGATACAAAAAAACAAAAAGAATATTTAAATCTATTAGCCGGTGTTTTACTGATCGGATTCTTAGGTTTTTCTTGGTCTGCCTACCTCACTCATGAAAGACTTCAACGATCATTGAATTCTGAATTAGAGGGGGTTGATTTACTGGTGACAGGTATTGTCGATGGTCTGCCATCACAAAATACAGAGGGTATTAGATTCTCTGTTCAAGTTGAGTCTGTTGAACTTGAAGCGAGTGAACAACAGGCGCAATACCCAACAGATCATCTACAAACAGATAATCAAGTAACTCCAAAGTTGATTGATACAGCAACATTCCCCAAGCGGCTATCACTGGGTTGGTATGCGGGGTGGGGCGGTAAGGTTCAATTGCCCGAAATCAAACCTGGTCAGAGATGGAGCTTGCCAGTTAGATTAAAAAAGCCACATGGATTGATGAACCCTCATGGATTTGATTTTGAGCGTTGGATGTTCCAACAAGATTTGGGGGCTAATGGTTCAGTTCGAGCAGGATCAAAAGGTTTGCCACGCGCATGGAAGCCAAAGCTACTTGATGAATTTTCTGCCAGCTTTAAAACTTATGTTGAATTAACTCGTTGGCACTTGCGCGAGAGGATCAAGGCTGGCGCTCCTGATGGTGCGACTTATGTTGGCGTGCTGATAGCTCTGGTGATGGGGGAGCAAAATTCCATCGCTCAAAGTGATTGGCGCGTATTTAACGCTACGGGTATTGGGCACTTAATCAGTATTTCAGGACTCCATGTCACGATGTTGGCAGGTATGGCGGCTGCTTTGGCGAATCGTCTGTGGCGAACAAGATCTTTACCTCTATTTTGTTCTGCGCAAAAAGTTGGCGCTCTCAGTGGTTTTATAGTGGCCTTGATATATACCTGGTTGGCAGGCTTTCAGATACCTGCGCAAAGAACCATGTATATGGTGGGCGTAGTAGCTATAGCCATGTGGACTGGACGAATGACTCGTTCCTTTGATATCTGGTGGTGGGCATTGTTTGTGGTCTTATTTTTAGATCCATGGGCTGCTTACACGCCGGGCTTTTGGTTATCGTTTGGCGCTGTGGCTGCGATCTTATTTGCGATGCCAAGTGAAGATGGCTTATCTGAGTGTGGCTATTCAAAGAAGCAGAAGTGGTGGCAATCATTCATAGAAGCTAGTCGAGTTCAGGCAGTGGTCACTATTGCGTTATTGCCTTTAACACTTTTTTGGTTTTCTCAGGTATCAATTGTTTCACCCTTAGCCAATGCCTTTGCTATCCCTTTAATTAGTTTCATCGTGACACCGTTTGCCATGTTAGGGGCTGTTTTACCTCAGCCAATTAATGAATGGTCCTTATGGATAGCGCATACCTGTATGGAAGGTGTAGCTTGGTTTTTAAAACCAATGGCCAGCTGGTTTTGGTCTGTCGCCCATTTAAAACAACCCGATCTTTGGGTGATGGCACTCTCAACAGTTGGTGTGATTCTGGCGATTCGTCCTGGCGCTCTTTTAGCAACTTATAAAACTCGTTTACTGGGTCTTCTTTGCTGTGTACCTTTACTTTTTAGTCAAACATCCAATCTCAGTGACGGAGAATTTAGAGTTACTGTTTTAGATATTGGGCAAGGGACTGCCGTATTGATTGAAACAGCCCAGCATCGCATGCTGTATGACACAGGTCCGAAAACTTCACCAGAGTCTGATGCGGGTGAAAGAAATGTCCTGCCATTCTTAAGAGGTCAGGGCATTGCTTATATTGATCGTTTAGCGATTAGTCATAAAGACACAGATCACGTGGGGGGAGGTTTAAGCCTCATGAAAGAGATTCGTTTTGGAGATTTATTAGGAACGCTTCCTGAATGGCATTTTTTACTAAAAAGAGCTAAGACTCTCAATATGCCAGCATTGCCTTGCCAAGCTGGTCAGGAGTGGTGGTGGGATGGTGTTTTATTTAAAGTTTGGCATCCTCAGTCAGATATGACCTTTGCTAGTCGTGAGCATTCTGGCAAGCCTAATGCATTAAGTTGTGTCATTGAAGTTAGGAATCAAGCCTATTCATTTTGGTTAACGGGGGATGTGGAGCGAGGTGGTGAATTGAGTATTTCAGATAACTACATACCGCTTCCAGATTTGATGGCAGTCATGCTGATGCCACACCATGGTAGCGCAACTTCATCCGAACCTATTTTTTTAGATGCAATTACACCCCGTTGGGCAGTTGTTCAGGCTGGATATCGTAATCGTTATAGACATCCCAACGATAAAGTTGTTCAACGCTACATAGCTAGAGAAATCCCGATTTTAGAAACTGTGAAAACTGGCGCTCAAATTTGGGAATTTAAAGATCATAGCCATACTCAAAGCTATTGGAGAGATCTGCAGCGTAGAACTTGGCACCAATAAGTGAATCGCCATGATTATTTATCCACGGACGCTTGTTAAACCTATTTAAATATTGGCTTTAAGAGGATTTTGTAAATAAAGTATGGATTTTTGAGCATTCTTACTGGGTATCGCTATAATTGCGTATTACCCACTAAGCGTTTTCGATGACTAAATTCATCTTTGTTACTGGTGGTGTGGTTTCTTCCCTAGGGAAGGGTATCGCAGCCGCCTCCTTAGCCGCCATTCTTGAATCGCGCGGCCTACGAGTCACCCTCTTAAAATTAGATCCATATATTAACGTTGACCCCGGTACGATGAGCCCTCTCCAACATGGTGAAGTGTTTGTGACCGAGGATGGTGCTGAAACTGACTTAGATCTAGGGCATTACGAGCGCTTTGTTTCTACCAAAATGCGTAAAAGTAACAACTTTACGACCGGCCAGATTTATGAATCTGTGATTCGTAAAGAGCGCCGTGGTGAATATTTAGGCAAAACAGTTCAAGTCATTCCGCACATTACCAATGAAATTCAGAATTTCATTGAGCGAGGTGCGAAAGCTAGTCACGATGGACAAGTTGATGTGGCCATTTGTGAAATTGGCGGCACGGTAGGTGATATTGAGTCATTACCATTCCTCGAAGCTGCAAGGCAGATGAGTTTGAGATTGCCCCAAGGCGATACAGCATTCGTTCATTTAACTTTAGTTCCCTACATTGCCAGTGCTGGTGAGTTGAAGACCAAGCCAACGCAGCACTCCGTTCAAAAACTTCGCGAAATCGGCATTATGCCAACGGCACTTTTATGTCGTGCAGATCGCCCAATCCCTGAAGATGAGCGCGCTAAGATTTCTTTGTTCGCCAATATGCGCGAGCAATCCGTTATTTCAGTTTGGGATGTTGATACGATTTATAAAATTCCTCAAATGATTCACGAGCAGGGTTTAGATGAATTGATCTGCCATGAATTGAGAATAAGTCCCAAACCAGCAGACTTATCAGTCTGGAACGATCTTGTTCATAGTTTAGAAAATCCTAAGTATGAAGTGACTATTGGCATGGTTGGTAAGTATGTAGATCTGACTGAGTCTTACAAGTCTTTGATCGAAGCTTTGCGTCATGCTGGTATCCATAACGAAGCTAAAGTGGGTATTCGATACATCGACTCTGAAAATTTAGAGCATGGCGATATTTCCAGCTTGCAAGGTTTAGATGCCATTTTAGTTCCCGGTGGTTTTGGTAAGCGCGGTACTGAAGGTAAGATTTCTGCCATCCAATTTGCTCGAGAAAATAAAATTCCTTACTTAGGTATCTGCTTGGGTATGCAACTGGCTGTTATTGAGTTTGCGCGACATGTTGCCGGACTCAAAGGTGCAAATAGCACGGAGTTTGATCCTAACGGTGATCATCCAGTTGTAGCATTGATCGCTGAGTGGATGGATCGCGAAGGTCGTATTGAAAAGCGCGATGAAGCGTCTGATCTTGGGGGTACTATGCGTTTGGGGTCTCAACGTTGCCCAGTAAAACCTAATACCCTTGCAGCTAAGATTTACGGTGCTGAAGTGAATGAGCGCCATCGCCATCGCTATGAAGTTAATAATATTTATGTGCCTAAACTAGAAGCTGCCGGTATGATTATTTCTGCAAGAACGCCTAATGAAGAACTGCCTGAGATGATGGAGTTACCAACGGGAACTCATCCTTGGTTCTTTGGTGTTCAGTTCCACCCAGAATTCACATCAACACCGCGTGACGGTCATCCGTTGTTTTCGGCGTTTATCAAAGCGGCTTTAAATCAAAAGGGTATTGCTTAAGGCAATATCATTGATGAGTCCTAAAGGGAGTATCTGATGAAATTATGTGATTTTGAAATTGGTTTAGATAAGCGTTTCTTCTTAATCGCTGGTACATGTGTGATTGAGTCAGAGCAAATGGCAATGGACACAGCAGGCCAGCTTAAAGAAATTACTTCTAGCTTAGGTATTCCGTTTATTTATAAATCTTCCTTTGATAAAGCCAATCGTTCCTCAGGGACTTCATTCCGAGGTCTGGGGATGGAAAAAGGTTTAGAGATTTTGGCAAAAGTTAAAAAAGAACTAGGTGTCAATATTCTTACAGATATTCATGATGTCAGCGAGATCAAACCAGTATCTGCAGTGGTGGATGTTTTACAAACACCCGCTTTCTTATGTCGTCAAACGGACTTTATCCGTGCCTGCGCTCAGAGTGGTAAACCAGTCAATATTAAAAAAGGTCAGTTCTTGGCTCCAGGGGACATGAAAAATGTCATTGATAAAGCCCGAGCTGCAGCTAAAGAAGTTGGTTTGCCTGATGATGTATTCATGGCTTGTGAGCGTGGCGCTTCATTCGGTTATAACAATTTAGTTTCAGATATGCGTAGTTTGGCCATCATGCGCGAAACCAATGCCCCAATTGTATTTGATGCCACTCACTCAGTTCAGTTGCCTGGTGGTCAGGGCACTAGCAGTGGTGGGCAACGTGAAATGGTTCCTGTTTTAGCTAGAGCTGCAGTGGCAGTGGGTATCAGTGGTTTATTTATGGAGACTCATCCTAATCCTGCTAAAGCGTTATCTGATGGCCCTAATGCTGTGCCATTAGCTCGTATGAAAGAGTTATTAGCTACCTTAGTAGCGCTTGATAACGTTGTTAAAACAGGCAACGTTTTCTTAGAAAAAGATTTTCAATAATTTTGGTTTTAAATAAATTTTAGGGAGCAGTCATGAGTGCAATCGTTGACATTATTGGTCGTGAAATATTGGATTCAAGAGGCAATCCAACTGTCGAGTGTGATGTTTTACTTGAATCAGGGGTTATGGGTCGTGCTGCCGTTCCATCAGGTGCCTCAACAGGTTCACGTGAAGCCGTAGAGTTACGCGATGATGAGCCAGGTCGTTACCTCGGTAAGGGTGTCCTTAAAGCAGTTGAAAATATCAATACTGAAATTGCAGAAGCTGTGATGGGTTTAGATGCCAGTGAGCAAGCCTTCTTAGATCGCACTTTGATCGATCTAGATGGTACAGATAACAAATCAAGATTAGGTGCTAACGCTACTTTGGCTGTTTCAATGGCCGTGGCTCGCGCTGCTGCTGAAGAAGCTGGTTTACCTTTGTATCGTTATTTTGGTGGTTCAGGCGCCATGCAGTTGCCAGTACCTATGATGAACATCGTTAACGGCGGCTCGCACGCTAATAACAGCTTAGATATTCAAGAATTCATGATCGTGCCAGTTAGCATGACTAGCTTCCGTGAAGCAGTGAGATGTGGTGCTGAGATATTCCACGCTTTGAAGAAAATTATTCATGATCAAGGCATGTCGACATCAGTTGGTGATGAAGGTGGCTTTGCACCTAACTTCAAAAGCAATGAAGAGTGTTTGAACACCATTCTTAAAGCGATTGAAAAAGCAGGATATAAACCAGGTGAAGACGTTTTATTGGCTTTGGATTGCGCTGCTAGCGAATTCTATAAAGATGGTAAATATGATTTATCTGGCGAAGGTTTGCAATTAACTTCAGTAGAGTTTGCTGACTACCTTGCCAACTTAGTTGATAAGTATCCTATCGTATCGATTGAAGATGGTATGCATGAGGGTGATTGGGAAGGTTGGGCGATCTTGACTGAGAAATTAGGTAAGAAAATCCAATTAGTTGGTGATGACCTATTTGTTACAAACACCAAAATCCTTAAAGAAGGTATTGAAAAGAATATCGCTAACTCTATTCTGATCAAAGTAAACCAAATCGGCACTTTGACTGAAACTTTTGCCGCGATCGAAATGGCTAAGCGTGCTGGTTACACGGCAGTGATCTCACATCGTTCTGGTGAGACTGAAGATAGTACGATTGCTGATATTGCAGTAGGTACAAACGCAGGTCAGATCAAAACAGGTTCCTTATCTCGTTCTGATCGCATTGCTAAGTACAACCAATTAATTCGTATTGAAGAAGACCTCGGTGATGTTGCTAGTTACCCAGGACGATCAGCTTTTTATAACTTGCGTAAGTAAGTCGTCAACATTAACGAAGAGATATAGAGAGCCCTATGCGTATCATTGTTTACGGCATGTTGGCTCTCTTAGTCATTATTCAGTACCCATTGTGGTTGGGCAAGGGCGGCTGGCTCAGAGTGTATGAGCTTGATCGTCAAGTTAATAAGCAAATGGATAAGAACGACGCGTTAGCCGCTCGCAATGCCAAGCTATCTGGTGAGGTAAAAGACCTCAAAGACGGCACCAAAGCTATTGAGGAGCGCGCTCGTGCTGAGCACGGCATGAGCAAGGATGGCGAAATCTTTGTTCAAGTGGTGCCAAGCAAAAAACCACAGAATGACCCCGCTAAGGATGAGGCTAAAAAATAATAGCCTGTAGTGCTTAAGCTTATAATTTATATAAGTAGTTCTATCACACAAGTTTTCCTGTAATTCCTTACAAAATTTCTTTAAAAAACATAAATCCATGCCATTAAATGTAATGGTATGGATTACAATATAATTTCAATTGAGATATGATCCACTCTTTTAAACATCGTGGCTTACAACTTTTTTTCGTCAGTGGCATTCTTAAGGGTATTCCGACTATTTATTCTAGGAAGATAGCGAGATTATTAGATGCTTTAGATGCTGCATTGGTTCCAGAGGATATGAATGTTGTTGGTTTTAAGTTTCATCAATTAAAAGGAACAAGGAAAGACGTTTACTCAGTTAGTGTTTCTGGTAATTGGCGTATCACTTTTAAGTTCGATAACAATGGCGCGTTTAATATTAACTTGGAGGATTATCATTAATGAAGACAATTAGAAATCCATCTCGTAAGCCAACTCACCCTGGTGCTTTGTTGCGTGAAGATGTCATGCCTGAGTTAGGTGTAACACAAGCTGCTTTTGCTAGTTATCTTGGAGTAAGTCGCCTGACTGTTTCTGAAATCCTCAATGAGAAGCGTGGCGTGAGCCCCGAAATGGCTATGAGATTGTCAAAAGTTATTGGGGGAGGTCCTGAAATGTGGCTTCGCATGCAAGAAGCGCTTGATCTTTGGGAGGTCGCTCAAAAATTCAAGAAAAATCCAAAGCTAGTTCCAAAACCGTTTAAACAGATTTTGCTGGCAGCCTAACCTCACAAATTAATGCTTTGACTTTGGCGGCTGCTTAACAGCATCCACAATAGTTGGGCTGGCAAAAATCTGTTTGCAATCAACAGCATCAAAAATATAGACCTGACCGCAAAAGTCACAATTAGTTTCAACGGTACTTTTCTCAAGAAGAATGCTATTGACTTCCTCTTCGCCAAGCATCTTGAGCATATCAGCAACCTTAAGGCGAGAGCAGCGACATCCAAATCGTATAGGGCGCTCATCAAAACTTCTTACTCCGTGATGAGCAGACTCATTTAGATATAAGCGATTCATTAATACTTTAGGTTCTAAATTGAGGAGTTCACTATTGCTTACCGTATCGGATAACATCTGCAGTCTTGTCCAACCCTCTGCTGCCAATGTATCGTCCATATTTAATTGACCACCCATATTAGGAAGTCTTTGTAACAACAGACCTCCACAGGACTCTTCGTCGCTGGCTAGCCACAGGCGAGTTTCTAATTGCTCAGAATCTCTCATATACAAAGTGATCGCTTCAGCAACACTCTTAACAGGTTCACCGTTATCACTCAGAGCCACGATACCTTGATAAGGTGTTTGACCAGGTTGACGGTCTGCTGGATCCAGTGTGATGACTAATCGACCCATACCATCTGGATTGATCAAATCAGATAAATTGGCATCATCGGCTAGGCTTGATAAATCAATGTCATCATTTAATTTAGCGGTGGCGCGAATCACTAAATGTTCGTTACATTCCAAAACCAATAAACGAACTGCACCATTACCTTGAGCCTGAATAATCATGCTGCCATTAAATTTAAGAGTGCCGCACAGTAATACCCCAGCAGCCACTAAATCTCCAAGAAGCTTTTTGACAGCAGGTGGGTAATCTTTACGAGCCAAAATAGCTTGCCATGAGTCTCGAATATTGACGATTTCACCACGAACTGGCGCGCCGTCAAAAACAAAGACTTGGAGAGAATCTAGGGAGTATTTATCAGTCATAACGTATATTGTAGAAACTTTATGGAATCTACACTTGTTTTCGAATAAACACCCTTTCTTAACTGCTATTGCCTTGGCCTTGGGCTCAGCGATTGCCTTGGGTTTAGCGCGTTTTTCTTATGGGTTGCTATTGCCAGTTATGAGAGAAGATTTAGACTGGTCTTACCTCGTAGCCGGCTCCATGAACACAGCTAATGCTATCGGTTATTTGATTGGGGCTTTGAGCTCGCCAGCCATGATGAGACGTATGACCGTTCATCAATTCTTTATTGCTGCTTCGATCATTACGGGCATATTCTTATTCTTATCCGGTTGCACGGATCAAACTATTTGGTTGTTTACTTATCGCGTATTAGCTGGCATTGCGAGTGCTTGGATATTTGTAGCCGGTGGGGTGCTGATTTCTCAACTGGGTAGTATTCATTCAAATCGTTCAGGACTTTTATTAGGTATTTTTTATGCAGGGCCTGGTTTAGGGATTGTTATCTCAAGCATCGTATTACCCTTTTTTAATGAATTGGGTTTCAAGATCAACTGGAACCATTCTTGGCAGTTGTCTTGGTATGCTCTTGGAGCCATTTGTATCTTGTTTACATTGATATTGATTCGTCCGGTGTTGTCTATTCCTGCGATACCACCAAAGCTAGCAGGGCAAGCTGCGACCCCAATCAAGTCATATGCCCCCATTCTCATCGGATATTTTATGTTTGGCGTTGGATACATAGGTTATATGACTTTTGTAATTGCCTTACTGAAACAACTAGGACTCTCTGCCAGCACACTTCATATTTTTTATGCTGTATTAGGTTTTGCAGTCATGGCGTCATCCCGTTTATGGGCACAGATGCTAGATCGTTTTAAGGGCGGTCAATCATTAGCCATTTTGAATACCTTATTAGGTATTGCGAGCTTGATACCAGCCTTGATTGCTATTTATGATGTGCCATTAAGTCCATTTATCTTGGTGAGTATTTTCATTTCTGGCATATTGTTTGGCGCCGTATTTCTATCAGCTGTTGCATCTACCACAGCCTTTGTTAAACACAATATGCCGCCATCAGACTGGGTTGGGGGCATCACAGCATTTACCAGCATCTTTGCCGCAGGCCAAATCATTGGTCCTACAATTGCTGGCTGGATTTCAGATGGGCAGGGCGGTTTAGCCCGAGGCTTATTGTTCTCCGGTATTGCTTTATTACTAGGTGGTTTAATTGCCACAAGACAAAAGCCACTAGCAAAATTAGAAAAATAAATCTTTCATCTCTCCAATGAGATAATGTCATCTATGACAGTTAGAACACGATTTGCACCCAGCCCAACAGGCTTTATTCACCTAGGTAACTTGCGCAGTGCCCTATATCCATGGGCTTTTGCTCGCAAGATGAAAGGTGACTTCATCCTTCGTATTGAAGATACTGATCAAGAGCGCTCTAGCCAAGAGGCTGTTGATGTGATCATTGAAGGTATGCGTTGGTTGGGTCTTGATATTGATGAAGGACCCATTTATCAAATGCAACGCATGGATCGTTATCGTGAAGTGATTGGTCAAATGCTCAAAGATGGTTTGGCGTATCACTGCTACATGAGCGAAGAAGAGCTCAATACATTGCGTGATGCGCAAATGGCCAATAAAGAAAAACCACGTTATAACGGTTTTTGGCGACCTGAAGCTGGTAAAAATTTACCAGCACCCCCTGAAGGTGTTAAGCCAGTCATTCGATTTAAAAATCCGATTGGTGGAAGCGTTATCTGGCAGGATGCAGTGAAAGGCCAAATTGAAATCAGTAATGATGAGTTAGATGATTTAGTCATTGCACGCCCTGATGGCACTCCCACATACAACTTCTGTGTAGTGGTAGATGATTTAGATATGAACATCACTCATGTCATTCGTGGTGATGATCACGTTAATAACACGCCACGTCAAATCAACATTTTAAAAGCCTTAGGTGGCGTTTCTCCTATCTATGCACATTTGCCAACAGTCTTAAATGATCAGGGTGAAAAAATGAGCAAGCGCAATGGCGCTATGAGCGTGCGCGATTACGAACGTGAAGGTTACATGCCGGAAGCTGTTTTAAATTACTTAGCTCGTTTAGGCTGGTCGCATGGCGATGCTGAGATTTTCACAAAAGAACAGTTTGTAGATTGGTTTGATTTAGACCACTTAGGTAAATCACCAGCTCAGCACAATCCTGAAAAACTCCTTTGGTTAAATCATCATTATTTACAGCATGGTGATGCTGCTGAAATTGCTAAAAGAACATTGCCATTTGCTCAAAATCTAGGCATCAAAACGGAGCAGGGTCCCGATTTTGTTGGTGTCGTCAATATTCTGAAGGATCGAGCCAATACATTGATTGAGATTGCCGAGGGTGCTCGTTTGTTCTACATGGATCGCCCTGAGTTCAGTCCTGCAGATCTCGAAGCCAACGTACCTGTAGCAACGCATGGAGCGCTTTCAGACTTTATGAGTGTCTTGGGTGCATCAGATGGAAGTAAGGCTGCTGTTAGCGCTGCTTTTAAAGAAGTTTTGGCTAAACACGGTATGAAAATGCCCACACTAGCCATGCCAGTCCGATATGCCATGTTTGCTACAACCCAGACACCAGCCATAGATGCGGTTATTTCATTGATTGGTAAAGAAGAAACTATTCAACGCTTGCAAAGAAGCATCAAAATAAGCTAGAATTACGGACTTGATTGCTTGAGCTTGCTTATTTAAGATCATCTAATTAAGGGGGCTATAGCTCAGCTGGGAGAGCGCTTGCATGGCATGCAAGAGGTCAGCGGTTCGATCCCGCTTAGCTCCACCAGAAGCTTTAAACAGTTGTATTTAGTAGTAAAAGTAGCAAATTGCAGTACCGTAAGTCCAGGGTCCCCATCGTCTAGAGGCCTAGGACATCACCCTTTCACGGTGAGTACCGGGGTTCGAATCCCCGTGGGGACGCCAAGTTTTTGGAGCGGTAGTTCAGTTGGTTAGAATACCGGCCTGTCACGCCGGGGGTCGCGGGTTCGAGTCCCGTCCGCTCCGCCAACAAAAAAGCCCTTGTCATAAGACAAGGGCTTTTTTTATTGTGTGACGAAATTTAAGCTGCTTTTTTAGATTTTTCTTTTGAAATCTTTAGATTTTGGCTTTGCTCTTCTAAGACTTCTTTTGCAATAATTTTTAACTCTCCATCAGCAAATCTTTTAAGGGCCTCTCTCATAAGAGGTTGGTAGCCCATGCCATATTTATGACCCAGCAATTTGAATGAGTTGATCAATTCTTTACTTAGTCTGATAGAAATCATTTGAAGACCCAGATCATCATCCATTTCTTCAGTCGCTTGATCGTCAACTGCTGCATATTTCTGATCGCAGCCAAGCTTGCCTGACTCCCAGGCTTCATCGCTGCTTTCAATGAGTTGAATTTTTTTTGTATTATTTTTCACTTGAATCCTTGGTCTTTTTTATGACGCTATTGAAAAAGCTTTATTGTTGTAAATCACTTTTTCTGCCGTATTGGGTTCGAAAGCTGTTTTAAGGTAATAGGATTTTTCTTTTTTCACAAATACCACCTTAAGTAATCTGCCTTGATGCGTTTCGGCAATAAACCATAGGGTTGGGGGATCAGAAAAATGCTCCTCTCTTATATCTTTTAAGACGCTCCCAGTTCTATTTAAAAAGCACTCCTCAATCTCTACTCTGCGTACATGGTGTTTAACTTTCAGTTTCTCCCCAATTTTGGGGCTAATGATCAGGTTTTGCATTAATAAGCTTCCGTAGTGAATCATAAATTGTATATACAATAAAATCAAATAAAATATTCTAAATATCAATAATTCGATGATTTAATTGACTTTTATAAATTATAAAGTTAACTTAATGTATATACAAATATTATCAGAATCAGTCCAGCATCTTGAATATGATGAGAATCGTCCGTGACATAAGATCAATAAAAAAAGGGGGTCCGCGAACGAACCCCATTTTTTATTGAAAACCACGAGAAATAATCTAATAAATTATCTTTAAGGTTCTTTGTTTTATGAAATCACTTATTGAGACGCACTACCTTTACTAGGTCCTCTAGCTGGGCCTTTAGAAGGGCCTCTTGAGAAGTGACCAGGCTTCTGTGTGTTGGTCTTTCTGTGAGTCTTTTTAGGTGCTGTTTCAGTTCCGCTGGTTGGTTTATCTTGACCACTGCGCTTACCTTGATTAACTCCTCTTGGGGCTGCTGCATTGTGTCTTGATTGGCCATGTCGTTGAGGCGCTTGTTGGCTACGCAACTGTATTGGCTGAGCAACAGCATTAGGATCTGGTTCAAAACCAGCAATCACTTGTCTTGGTAAAGTTTGTTTGATTAAACGCTCAATGTCTTTCAACATATCGTGCTCATCAACGCATACTAATGACACTGCGACACCATTTGAACCAGCACGACCTGTTCGGCCAATGCGGTGAACATAGTCTTCTGGAACATTGGGTAAGTCATAGTTAATCACGTGAGGCAGTTGATCAATATCGATACCACGAGCTGCAATATCTGTTGCTACTAAGGTGCTGATCTTTCCAGCTTTGAAATCTGCCAAAGCTTTTGTTCTAGCTGTTTGACTCTTATTGCCGTGGATAGCCATCGCAGTGATACCGTCTTTTTCAAGCTGAAGAACTAATTTATTCGCACCATGTTTGGTACGAGTAAAAACAAGCACCTGTTTCCAGTCATTGGTTTTAATCAAATGCGCTAGAAGAGGATGCTTATTGCCACGATCAACTGGATGCATCAATTGTGTAATAGCTTCGTTGGTACTATTACTACGAGCTACTTCAATCAGTGCTGGTGAATTCAACAAATCATTCGCAAGAGCTTTAATTTCAGCAGAGAAGGTTGCTGAGAATAATAAGTTCTGACGCTGCTTAGGAAGAGCTGCCAAGATCTTTTTAATATCTCTTAAGAAGCCCATATCGAGCATGCGGTCAGCTTCATCTAACACTAAGATTTCAACATGTTGTAATGAAATAGCACCTTGACCCATTAGATCTAATAAACGCCCTGGGGTGGCCACCAAAATATCTAAGCCACTTTGAATAGCTTTAATTTGAGGGTTCGCGCCAACGCCACCAAAAATAACAGCTGATTTCAGCTGCGTATATTTGCCATAAGTTTGAACAGATGCGTGTACTTGAGCTGCCAGCTCACGGGTAGGGGTCAAAATCAAACCACGTACTTGTCGACGTCGACTCGTTTGATTAACGGGCGATGTTAATAAACGTTGTAATACAGGCAATGTAAAACCAGCTGTCTTACCGGTACCGGTTTGTGCAGCAGCTAATAAATCGCCGCCATTCAGAATGGCAGGGATAGATTTAGCTTGAATAGGGGTCGGTGTTGTGTAACCGTGTTCGTTAATTGCTTGAAGGATGTGTTCGGATAAACTAAGTTCTTTGAATTGCATAAATACCAATAGAGTATTGGCCTGTGCTCAGCAAAAAAATAATTTTGGAAGGCCAATGGATGAACTGCTTAAGAAGAAATGTAGAGCGCAGTTAGAAATGTTTCAAGCGTCATTTTAGTTCAACACAAGGTATTTCGTCCGATTTATATAAGGTTTATAGGCTTCGAATCAGTTAAAATCACAGCATTAAGAGATATATCGCTTGTTATGAGCTCAAATGGCTCTTGTAACAAACCAATACCCCAGCAGTTGCTGGCATGACTGCTAAAAATAAATGATCACTTTAAATAATGTTTCTCTGCGCCGTGGCGCCAAATTACTTCTTGATAAAGCCAATGTCACACTCAATCCTGGGGAAAAAGTCGGCTTAGTCGGTCGTAATGGTGCCGGCAAATCAACTCTATTTGCACTACTTAATGGCACCTTGCACGAGGATGGTGGTGATTTCTCAATCCCTAAAATATGGCGTATGGCTCAAGTGGCTCAGGATATGCCTGAGACTGAAGACAGTGCAACCGATTTCGTATTGACAGGTGATACTCGTTTAGTAGAACTCAGAGCTCAATTAGCTGCAGCGGAATTGTCTGAAGATGGCATGGCCATGGCACATGCTCACGCTGACTTGGCAGATGCGGGGGAACATGATGCCGTTCCGAGAGCCGAATCTCTCATTCTGGGTCTTGGGTTTAAGGTGAGTGAGCTTGATCAGCCGGTTAACAGCTTCTCCGGTGGCTGGAGAATGCGATTACAGTTAGCGCGAGCTTTGATGTGTCCGTCTGATTTGTTATTGCTTGATGAGCCAACTAACCACTTGGACTTAGATGCCTTAGTTTGGTTAGAGGCTTGGTTAAAACGCTATGCCGGTACGATGATTGTGATCAGTCACGATAGAGAATTTTTGGATGCTGTTACTAATGTCACATTACATATTGATCATGCCAAGCTCAATCGTTATGGTGGCAATTACAGCTCCTTTGAGTTGATGAGAGCTCAGCAATTAGAGTTGCAGCAAGCTTCATTTTCTAAGCAGCAAGAAAAAATTGCTCACCTCCAAAAGTTTATTACGCGCTTTAAGGCCAAAGCCAGTAAGGCTAAACAAGCGCAAAGCCGAGTTAAAGCACTTGAGCGTATGGAAAAAATTGCACCAGTCTTGGCAGACGCGGATTTTACTTTTGAATTCAAAGAGCCCCAAAATCTTCCTAATCCTATGCTGGCGATCAGTGAAGCAAGCTTTGGTTATGTGGTCGATGGGATTGAAAAATCTATTATTCGTAATGTGAATAAATCAGTTTTAGCTGGGCAACGGGTTGGTATTTTGGGTGCTAACGGGCAAGGTAAATCAACTTTAGTCAAAACGATTGCTAGAACCATGCCTCAACTCTCTGGAACAGTCACTGAGGGCAAGGGTTTAAATATAGGTTATTTTGCTCAGCAAGAATTGGATGTGTTGCGCCCTAATGACAATCCTTTGGAGCATATGATTCGTTTGGCTAAGGATTTAGGACCCAATAGTGGCGAGTCAGGGCGTGAACAAGATCTTAGAAACTTCTTAGGTACTTTCAACTTTGCTGGCGATATGGTCAAGCAAGCAGTTGGAACAATGAGTGGTGGGGAAAAAGCTCGATTGGTCCTTGCAATGATTGTTTGGCAGAGGCCAAACTTGTTACTACTCGATGAACCAACCAATCACTTAGATTTGGCAACTCGTGAAGCTTTATCGATGGCTTTGAATGAGTTTGAAGGTACCGTCATGTTAGTCAGTCATGATCGAGCACTTTTAAGAGCAGTTTGTGATGAGTTTTGGTTAGTGGGACGCGGAGAGATCAAGCCATTTGACGGTGACTTAGATGACTACCAGCGCTATTTACTCGATGAGTCAAAGCGCTTACGTGAAGAGGCGAAGTTGTCGAATGACACCAATATTTCAACATCATCAAAATCCTCACAAGACACCAAAGTAATTATTGCAGAAGTACCAGTTGCTAAAACAAGTGAACAGCGTAAACAGGATTCGGCAAAGCGCCAAGAAGTTAATACGCTCATCAAACCAATCAAAAAGTCCATTGAAAAAGCTGAAAAACAGATGGCTGTTCTCAATATTGAAAAAGAGCAATTAGAAGAGCGTTTAATGTCCCCAATGACACCTCCTGAAATGGCAGAGGCAGGCAAAAGTCTAAAGCTTGTGAATGATCAGTTGGCACAGATTGAAGAGCAATGGCTGGCTTGGGCCGCAGAAATTGAAGCTATTGAAAACACTGTTTAATTTGTAATAGCTGTCATCTTTATCATTGATAAGACGTTAATGAGGAACATAGCTTTAATTTATGATGAATGAAATAGATGCATCTACTTGATTGAATGATAAAAAGAGGTATTAAATGGAAAATATAACAATGAACAGAAATTTACATAAATTAACTTTGGTTGCCGCACTAACAATTGGTTTAGTGGGCTGTGCCAGTACTCCTGTAGGCCCAAGTCTGACTGTTATGCCTGCACCAGGGGTACCTTTCACCATTTTCCAGGCCGATGATCAAGAGTGCCGTACATTTGCTCAAAACTCTTTAAACACCACTGCAGATGAAATTGCTGCCAAAAACACTGCTAAAACAGCTGTCATTGGTGCTGCAATAGGCGCTGTTGCCGGTGCGATGGCTGATGGCGGTAGTTCTAGAAACGTTGGTACAGGTGCTGCCATTGGTTTATTGGGTGGCGCTGCGATGGGTGCTAGTGGTGGTAATGAGGCTGGCAAAGAAGTACAGCGTCGCTACGACATCTCTTATCAGCAATGTATGTATTCAAAAGGTCATCAAGTGCCTGGCTATTCCATACAAAAACGTTCTCCAGGTTCTCCAACTCCACCGAGTCCAGCACCTACAGTAACACCAGTTAAATAAAACCTACATACTGTCATTAAAAAACCTCTCAGTTCTGAGAGGTTTTTTTATTTATATAAAAATGATGACTAAGATTCATTTAGGTTAACTACTTAAGTTGACACTGACTAAGTTATTGTTGACTAAGTTAAAACCGGCGGATGATCTCTTTCAAACCTCTTTGCAGTTGCTCTAAATAAGGCAATCAGTAATGCTGCCGCCAAACCTAAGCTTAAGCTATTAGCCAACCAAAACCCCTGCGCCCCTTGGAATATTTCAGGGACATTACCTGTCACATTAAATCCAAGTAGATAGCCTCCACCTAAGCCAACACCCCATAGAGAGATGGCGTAGATCCACATAGGTATAAATGCGACACGATAGCCACGCAAAATAAACGCGGCAGTAACTTGCAAGGCATCGAAGATTTGATAGAACGCTATAAACAAGAACAGTGTGATAGCAGCTTCTTTGACCTCGACTGATGGCGAGTAGAGTTCTAAAAGAGGGTATCTAAATAGCCAAACTAATAAGCCAACAAAAACACATAAACTCGTATTAAAGATCAGTGATGACCAACCAATTTCTTGAGCAAGTTTTGGACGATCTGCGCCGATTGATTGTGCGACTAGTGTTGAAGTAGAAATTGATAATGACAATGGCAACATATAAAGAACAGTGCCAAGGTTGGCCACAATCTGATGACCGGCTAGTGGAGCGTTACCCAACCTTGCAATGAACAAAGCCATAAATGCAAAAGATGTCACTTCAATTAAATAACTAAACCCAATCGGCAAACCCAGCTTTAAGATCGTGCCAATCTTATGGAAGTCCGGCCAACTCCACTTGATGTAAACCTCAAATTGTTTATAAAAGCGATCGTAATAAACAATACAAGCTGCTGCTATCAACCAAGTCCAATTGATGATCACTGTAGCAAGTGCACAACCAGGACCACCCATCTCAGGAACACCTAAACCACCATAAATCAACCAAGCGTTGAGTGGAATTTTCAAGCCTAAGCCTGCTATCTGTAGCCAGGTAATGACGGTCGGTCTAGAAACGGCATTATGGAAGGCTACAAGCACGCGCATAGCCATACTAGCGGGTAAGCCAAAGGCTAGTATTTGTAGGTATAAAACTGCTTTAGCTTCAACGGCGGGACTCGCTTGAGCAATCGATAAAAAGACTTGCGGATTGAGTAGTATCAGCATTCCTACAATGCTCAAAACAACTGATAACCACCAACCTTGGCGAACTTCTTCACCGATTTCATTAAAACGTTTAGCACCAAACAATTGGCCAGCAATTGGGGCAAGAGCGGATACAACACCTGTTAATCCGACATAAATACTAATATAGATGGATCCAGAGATAGCTAACGCAGCTAAATCTTCAGTGGAATATCTGGCAACCATCGCTGTATCCATGACGCCAAATGCAATCACCGCTAACTGACCCACTAAAAGTGGTCCTGCTAAAGCTAGTAATCTTGGGATATCTCGTTTGAGATTATTGAGCATTAGAGTTCACTCGATACAAACGTAATCTTTCTGAACGATCACTCACTCGACCATCCTCCCAAATTAATTCAATTTGCTGCTGGTTGATTTGGGCAGCGCGGTGCGCTTCTCCTGGTTTATTACTAATCCAAAGAGAGCAATTGGGATCATCTTTTAATTTGAGATCTGTAAAGTAAATAAATGAAGCTAATTGGCTGTCACCCAAGTGAGTAGTATCAATACAGTTTTGATAATTAGGAACAACTTTCTCTAATCGAACGGCAACATCTCGATAAGTTTTTGCATAGTTGATGGTTGGCAGCCATAAAGTCATCAGCAGAACCCATGTGAGGGTAGTCCCAGCTGCAGAAATCACAACTGCGCGCCAAATGGCTTTCGGTGCTCGTGACGTTCTCCAACGAACAATGCTGAACCACAAAATAGTCACAACAATAGCTGCGATCAGGCTCAGCCAATTCAGCTCATAAATAAATCCAGGTACTTTTTTAGCAATATTTCTTGCTAGACCTGATGGCCAATTGGTACTCATCGCAATCCACATCACCCAAATAAATGCACTCAAAGTTGTGAAGGTTATTAGAGCTAACCAATCAATGAAACTAATTACTGAGCGTTTGATAATTGGTAAGCTAAAGCAAGCCCAGATCACCAAAGGAGGGATGATCAAAATCAGAGATTGCTCACTTAAAGTAGTTTGATTAATTAAATAGATGATGATTGCAATGATCAATCCCAATGGCAGTGCCATATGAGGATTACGTATGCCACCTAAAGGATAGTTCGCACCTTTTTTCCAAGACCAAATACTCCAGAGAGCTAAGGGCCAAACAGGCCACGCATAGAGCGTTAAGTTTCTGGCTAGAAAGCCCAGTGATTTTGATGAAGGCGTCGCTTCGATTAATTCATTAGCCCACCATGCTTGCCATGCAGCGATCTTTAATTCTGCTGATAAATCTGACAACCACCAAAGAGCTGGCCATAAAAAAATCCCACATAAGCTAATAGCCCAAGTAACGGCTAACCATTTGGCATGTGGCTTCACTTCACAAATAGCTAAGGAGATGAGTAAGCCTGCAAATACAAAAACAAATAACCAAAGCGTTCCTGAGAGGGCAATCACGGCTAAACCAATACCTGTCCAAAAACCTCCTTGGATAGGCTTATCAAGCCCTCGAATAAGGCCGTAGAGAATTGTTGAGATACCTAATAGATGAGCGAGGGCGGGAGTGGTTTCATGAGCGCGAGTGGCCAAACCGATACAAGCCAAAAAAATCATCAGTGCACTGTCTGCTAAAGTGCCGCCGTAATCACGAGCGTTGGGTTGACCCCCCAAAGCAAAAGCAGCTGGTTGCACTTCAGCTCGTCTACCTAAGAGGTAACAAGCATGCCAAATAGCTGCGCAACTTAAGAAAAAACAAACAGCAGAATAAATGCCTGCTGCGTTATGGCCACCCAAAATAGGGGAGAAGATTTTGATTAAAAGACCGCCTACCCAGTAAGGGAGTGGCCCAGCTAAAATTTCAGAGCGACCCTCAAGATGCGGTAGTAACCAATCTTGCCAACTGCCATGGGCTAGGGTCCACATCACACCAAACCCTGTGGCATCCTCACCTTTCCAAGGATCTCGACCAAAGATACCAATCAAACCGTAAATGGCAGTAATCAACACCAAGACAAGGCGTGGCATGGAGGACGTTGCGGCGGCGGTTAATTTAATGGGTCTCATCGAACTGTAATTATCGGTCTTTTATTAATCTGTTAGATATGAAAAAAGGCAGCTAAAGCTGCCTTTTGATCGTTCAAGAATGGATTCTTGAGCTCGGGAAAATTTAAGCAGCTGTTTTGCCCGTAGCTTTTGTACCAAACTTTTGACGGAATTTCTCGACACGACCTGCTGTGTCCATAATCTTTTGATTACCTGTGTAAAAAGGATGTGACTCAGAAGATGTTTCAATTTTTGCCAATGGATACTCTTTACCGTCTTCCCACTTAATAGTTTCTTTAGTGTTGATCGTTGAGCGTGTTTTAAAGCTAAAGTTGTTTGATACATCAAGAAAAACAACTTCTTTGTAATTTGGGTGAATGCCTGGTTTCATTTGAAAGTCCTTTGACCTGGTAGCCGCTATTCTATTTAAGAGTAGTACTTGCCTGAATTAAAAAGAGAATTGTAGCAAAAAATACTAGATATGGGCTTGATTTGGCTAAAACAGGCTAGAAAACATCGATCTAGCCGTGTTTTTCGCCTAAATTAACCGCCGCGACGCATTAAATCAAAGAATTCAGCGTTATTTTTAGTAGATTTGAGCTTGTCCACAATAAAGTTCATCGCCTCAATATCATCCATATCTGAGATGAGTTTACGAAGTACCCAAACCTTCTGAAGGATCTCAGGTTTAATGAGTAGCTCTTCACGACGAGTGCCTGATTTATTGAGATTGATAGCTGGGTAAACACGACGTTCAGCTAAGCGACGCTCTAAGTGAACTTCCATATTGCCAGTACCTTTGAACTCCTCATAGATCAAGTCGTCCATACGGCTACCCGTTTCGATCAATGCCGTAGCAATGATAGTGAGTGAACCACCTTCTTCAATATTTCTGGCAGCACCAAAGAAACGCTTAGGTCTTTGGAGCGCGTTGGCGTCAACACCACCCGATAAAACTTTGCCAGATGAAGGCACAACAGTGTTGTAAGCACGAGCAAGACGAGTGATAGAGTCTAAAAGGATGATCACATCACGCTTCATTTCTACTAGGCGCTTTGCTTTTTCAATCACCATCTCAGCAACTTGAACGTGACGAACCGCTGGCTCATCAAATGTAGAAGCAACCACTTCGCCTCTGACAGAGCGTTGCATTTCTGTCACCTCTTCAGGGCGCTCATCAACGAGTAAGACGATCAAGATGGCGTCTGGGTGGTTAGAAGAGATAGCGTGAGCAATATGCTGCATCATCACTGTCTTACCTGATTTAGGTGAGGCCACCAAGAGACCACGTTGACCAAAACCAATTGGAGAAATCATATCGATGATTCGGCCAGTAAGATTTTCTTCAGCCTTGATGTCGCGCTCTAAAAGCATCGGACGATCAGGGTGAAGGGGTGTCAGGTTTTCAAACATGATGCGGTTTTTAAGCGCCTCAGGTGCTAAACCATTGATCTTGTCGACTTTGACTAAAGCAAAGTAACGTTCACCTTCCTTGGGTGTTCTGACTTCACCTTCAATAGCATCGCCCGTGTGCAGATTAAAACGGCGAATCTGAGCAGGCGAGATATAAATGTCATCTGTGGAAGCCATGTAAGAGGCTTCAGGAGACCTTAGGAAGCCAAAGCCATCCGGTAGAACCTCCAGAACACCGTCACCAAAGATGGTTTCACCACCTTTAGCACGCTTCTTAAGAATGGCAAACATCAACTCTTGCTTGCGCATGCGTTGAGTATTTTCGATCTCGAGGCTAGCAGCCATTTCGAGTAGTGCAGATACGTGTAAAGCTTTAAGTTCGGTCAGATGCATGTGTGGGAGTAGGCTAGGGCCTTAAAGAAAAGAACAAGATTTTGAAATAATTAACTAGAACAGGACGTTTAGTTATGTTTGACGGATTCTACACCTTAAATTAAAAAAGGGGAAATAAGTCATATCTGGGAGAAAACCAAAAGGCTCACCGAGTGAGCCTTTTGATCAGTAGGATTTAGATATGGCTGTCTAAGAACGCTGTTAATTGAGACTTAGCTAATGCGCCAACCTTTTGCGCAGCAACGGTACCATTTTTAAATAGGATCAATGTTGGAATGCCACGAATACCAAATTGGGCAGGAACTCCTTGATTTTCATCAACATTCATTTTTGCGATTTGAACTTTATCACCGTACTCTTTAGCAACCTCTTCAAGGATCGGGCCAATCATCTTGCAAGGGCCGCACCACTCAGCCCAAAAGTCTAGGAGGACTGGCTTGTCAGATTTCAAAACATCTTGTTCGAAGGATGCATCAGTTACATATTTAATCGCGTCGCTCATAAAAGTCCTTTGGTGATAATTCTTATTAATATTTTTTTAGTTATGATTATTTTTTGATAATTAATCAGTTACAAGCAATATATTATCAATAAGCGCCCATTTCTGCAGATTCTTGGATCAATGCCTTCTATCAAACAACACTTTTTAAGCCCTCATAGCGAGTCTATTAACGATTTGGCGAAGCTAATATGGGAGATTGCTCGAGAAGAACAGCAGAGTCCAATAGTTATCTTGAGCACCTCGGGACCCGCTTATGGTTTAAGAAATGCTCTCAATTTATCCAGACCCCCGGGTTTGGAGCCTCATTTAGTATTTTTACCTCGGGTACTAGGTTTATCTCAGTGGTTAAGGGAAACGCCTGATCTCATCAATCAAGAACCTGTCAAAAGTGATCTGGCGCGATGGATGGATGTTTATCAAACACTGTCTTCGCGACCTCAATTAAGAGCTCTATTAACAGATGCCAGTGAGGCATCAAAATGGGCCCTTTCAAAAAATCTCATTAATGCTTGTGATTTAATTTCAGAGGCCAGCCTGGGTATCGATGGCTCAGACCCCGAACAAGCCCTGACTGAAGCTATTGATATGGTTTATCAGGGAGCATCCAGAGTTGCTATTGATATTGAAACAAAGATCCTTCTGACATTTTGGGAGAACTTAGCGACAGTTCGCGATCCAGTGGCCCGTCAACGTCAAGCCCTCGGTTGGAGAGCAGATACTGCTAAAAAGAGTATTCAGGCACCTCTTATCTATATAGAGACAGCTAAAGGCTCACCAGGTTTTGAGCGTTCTTTTGAAGACTTTTTAGCGGCATATGCCACGAATAGTGCCGTTCATCACTTTGTCATGGATTACAAAAAGGTAGGTTTATGGCCTGAATGCTTGGAGGATAAGTCCCACCAACAAGCTGGACTTAACCAAGCCTTACTTTTGAAGAGCCTAGATGTCAGCGATCGACAAATCATTAAATCACCAACTTTTGAGGATGCCGCGTGGGCTGGGGCTCACGAAATCCAAAGATTCTTAAAAGGTGGTCGATCTCACATCGCTCTTATTGCGCAGGACCGCTTGGTGGCTAGAAGGATCCGAGCACTCTTAGCTAGGCTGGGTTCAGGTGTTTCTATCCACGATGAGACTGGCTGGAAGTTGTCAACAACTAGAGCTGCTTCGGCATTGATGTCATGGGTAGACGTCATTAGACAGCCCTATCTTGGTCCAACAGCGATTGTTTTTTTGGAATTCTTAAAAAATCCTTACATTGATTGGTCTCATTGGAAGCTCAAAGATGAAGATGTTGCTCGTTTGATTCAGGGTGTTGAGCAGCGCTTTATTCAGTCTGATGTAAAAGGCGGTTGGTCAGGAATGTTGCTCGCACTTGAGCGTCATAGTGATGGATTCAGCTTTGATGCCGCCCAATCACTTTTCCATAAGTTTCGAGCGATATCTCAAAAATGGCAGTCCAAGCCTCAAGCTTGCCATTTATGGTTGGAGCATCTTTTATCAGATCTAGATGAGCTATCTATGACTGATTTATTAAACAATGATTTAGCAGGGCAACAATTACTGGCTGCCTTAGAGCCTATGCAATCTATACAGGGCGATCCTTTACGCTTGAATGAGTGGTTATCCTTACTAGCCTCCATCATTGAAGATGCAAGTTATATTGAGGTCTCGCCTAGAGGGCATGCCAGTATCACTATCTTGCCTCTCAGTGCAACTAGATTGCGACACTTTGATGCATGGGTGATGGTGGGGTGTGATGATAGTCAGTTGCCATCACTTTCTGAAAGCCCGATGTTTTTATCGGCGGCGCTTAAAAAAATAATTGGATGTAAAACAATCGATGCTGAGTTCTCGCAGCAAGCGATGGATTTATCCCAATTGATCACAACGCACGCCAATTGGAGAATGATCTGGCAATCAAAGGGAGCTGCTGGCGAACCAAGGCAACCATCTCCTTGGTTACAGAGACTTTATATTAAGTCTCCTGAATTACTTAATCAAACACCATTACTGGAATCTATTTCTTTTGAGGGGAAAACATTAAGGGCGCCAGCACCATCATTAGCATCTGACTTTGAAAAACCTCATCGAATTAGCCCTAGTGCTTATAAGGCACTCCGAGAATGTCCTTATCGTTATTACGCAACTAGGTTACTGGGACTTCGTGAAGTTGCTCAGCTAGATTCTGAGGTAGATCTTAGTTTAGTTGGACAAACTCTCCATGCTGCACTGAAAAGTTTTCATCAAGGTCAAAAAACAACACCTTACCAAGGCGACACATCAAAAAAGAAAAATCATTTGGAGCAAGAGCTAAAAAGTATTTCCTTGAAGCACTTCCAACCATTACTTGATGCCGATGGGCGATGGTTAGCCGCTTGGGTTCAATGGGAGATTCAGATACCTGAGTGGGTTGAGTGGCAGCTAAAGCGCGAGGCTGATGGTTGGATTTTTTATGATGGCGAGATAACAGTTGAGTTTGATTTAGAGACTCGATTCGGGCCTCTTCAAGTTTTTGGTCAACTTGACCGAATTGATAAGCACCCGGAAGAGGGTGTAGCAGTTATTGATTACAAATATTCAACAGAAGTATCCATTAAAAAGAAGCTAAAAAATATTGAAGATGATCCGCAATTGGTGATTTATGCAAAAGCATTAAATGGTCAACCTTTAATTAATGAGACGGCCGTTCGTCATGCATCCTGGATATCAATCAAAGAGCCAGGTGTTGAAGTGCCTGTTGATGACCTAGAGGCTCGCATGGCTGATTTACCGGCACAAATTATTTCTGATATTGAAAAGGTATGGGGTGGGGAAGCATTGAAAGCAACAGGACCTGATAGCGTTTGTCAGTACTGTCAAGTTCGAGGTTTATGTAGAAAAGGGATGTGGTCATGAGCCAAGAGTTAATTCAGACCGCCTGTCACCCTAGTAAATCTGTTGTTGTAAAAGCTTGTGCTGGTAGTGGAAAAACATGGTTATTAGTTTCTAGAATGGTTCGCTTACTTTTGGCTGGAGCTGAACCTCATGAAATTTTAGCAATTACATTCACAAGAAAAGCAGCTCAAGAAATGCGTGGTCGTCTTGATGAAGTTTTATTACAGTTTGCAACTTGTGATGAAAGTACCTTATTAAACGAATTAACGGAAAGAGGTTTAACTCGGTCTGAAGCTCAAGAAGCGATACCAGTTGCCAGAAATCTATTTGAAAAGGTTTTATCAAGTCCTCGTCGTCTCACAATTGATACCTTCCATGGCTGGTTTGCTAGATTATTAGGCTCAGCGCCAATTGGTAGTGGGGTACCGCAGGGTTTAAAACTTCGTGATGACCTACAACGCCTACAGGACGATTGTTTAGAGGATTGGTGGACTACCTTACCCCATCCTGATAAGAAACCTTTAAGAGACGCTTACGAATTATTGATTCGTGAGCTGGGAGCAAATCATGCAAATGAATTACTGGTGGGGCGTAAGGGCTTTTTAAGTGCCAAATCAGAATGGTTCCGGTACCTTGATGGGGCAAAACAAGCGAAGCAAGATGTTCTTAGTGCTATTTCAGATTTATCAAGCTTGTTAGACAAAGAAAGCCCACTTAAAACAGCTATGGAGACTAATGAGTCTATACAGAGCTTAGAAAATTTAGCTAGCTTGCTTAAGAGTGGTACGGCAACGGATCAAAAGCATGCGAAATTATTAAAAGCTGCTTTAGCGGCCCAATCTGAGTTTTCATCTTTGGATGAGATAGCTCAGACTATGAGACCTGCATTTTTAACAGCGGAATTTGAGTTACTTAAAAAACTCTCTACTTCCGTAGAGTTACAAAAAGCATTAACAAAACAAGCCAATGGTGAGGAGTTGATTGCTCAATTTAATGAGTCACGTCTAGCTTGGGCTCAAGTATTACTCGAACATTACCAGTGGCATGCTGATAATCGCGCACACCGTATTCATCAAGCTTGGGTACTGGTTGGGACAGACATTTTAAGACATTACCAAGCTAAGAAAGAAGCTCTCAGAGCGCAAGATTTTTCTGATTTAGAATCCTACACGGCTCAATTGATGTTATCAACCGATACCGCTGCTTACTTACAGGCGCGATTAGACGCTAAGTACAAGCATTTACTGATCGATGAATTCCAAGATACCAACCCTATTCAGTGGCAAATTTTACTTTCTTGGCTCAATGCATATCAAGAAGATGAATCAAAGCCATCTGTATTTTTGGTAGGTGACCCGAAGCAATCTATTTATCGATTCAGACGAGCTGATGTGCGTTTATTTGATGAAGCGCAAAAGTATCTTGAAAAGAACTTTGATGCAAAAGTATTTTTACATAACGAAACGCGCCGCAATAGTCCCGCGGTTCTTGGTGCGGTTAATCAGACATTTAGTTTGGAAGAATTACCTAAAGGTTATCCATTTCAGACGCAAACCAGAAATCAACTGGTGGAAAACAAATTTGGTAATGGCGAGGTCTACCGTCTTCCTTTGGTTCCTTATCCTGAATTGAAAAAGTCAATTTCTAGAAATGCTGTTGACGAGCCCTTTATCGATCTAAGTTCTGAAGCCAGGCATATACAGAGTTATCAAGAAGCACGCGCTGTTGGTCAACTCATATTAAATATAAAAGAACAGAAACAAGTCCCATGGGATCAGTTTTTAATTTTATTAAGATCCCGCACCCCTTTAGCCTCTATTGAAAAAGCTTTTAGAGAGTTAGGTATTCCCTGCGATAGCCCAAGGAAGGGCGGACTATTAAAAACTCTTGAAGCAGAGGACCTTATAGCTTTGTTATCTGTCTTGGTTATGCCAGGAGATGACTTATCTTTGGCTCAAGTTTTAAAGTCACCGATTTACGGTTTAGATGATTCTGAGTTGATGAGTTTAGTTATAGAAAAACGTCAAAAAAATATTGATTGTTTATGGCATCTCATTCAAAAAGAAAATTCATCCCACCATCATGTGGCTCTACAAATTTCTGATTGGATCAACAAGGCCAAACATTTACCGGTTCATGACCTTTTAGATCATATTTATCATTCAGCTCAAATAAGATTGCGATACGTTGAATCTTCTCCGAAATTACAGAGAGAACAAGTTCTTTCAAATTTAGATGCATTTTTGGGCCTTGCTTTAGATTTGGATGGCGGTCGCTATCCAAGCCTCACCCGTTTTATCAATGAACTTAAAAAAATCAAGCGTGGGGCTGAAGATGAAAGTCCTGATGAGGGTGATTCTTTGATGGAGGATGATGATCAGGCTGAATCTAACTTAAGTTCAAAGCAGGTTCGGATACTCACGATTCATGCCGCTAAAGGGCTCGAAGCAAGATTTGTATTTTTGATGAACGCTAATAGTTCTCGAAGTAATCAAGATCACGTTGGAGTCCTCATGAGTTGGCAACCTGATCAACCTGCTCCTAGCCATATGTCACCGTTCTTTTCGGGTAAACCTCGTGATTTAGCTCGCCAGCATTTGAGAGATCAAGAAGATGCCATCGCACAAATTGAAAATTGGAACCTTCTTTATGTCGCTCTAACGAGAGCTAAAGAATCTGTTTACATCAGTGGCGCTGCTGCTAAAGCTAATCAAGCAATCAATGAATCCAGTTGGTATGGTCGTTTATCGCGCGCTGGAATTCCTGAGTTAGATATCAAAGATTCACTCTCCGAAGCTCCGAATCAGCTACAAGATCCAAAGCTTGACGATCCATCTTTTAAAGATTTTGTGGTGAGTTGGAGTGGCTCAGAAAGAGCATCTTTATTCTCTGAGGATCTTGTTTTAAGCCAGGATCAGCAGATGATTGATTTGGGCGTTGCTTTTCATTTGGTGATGGAGCATGTCATGAGGTTATCGCTAACTCATGTAGATCAATTACCAAGCACTGAGGCTTTGATGTCTTGGCTTAATCTCCCGAGGCATCTTGCGCTTGATGCTAGGGCTTGTGCTCACACCACTTTGCAATCGCCATTGACTCAGCAGTTCTTTTTTAATCGAGATATTTTGCAACGCTGGTCGGAGTTAGATATTGCTGATTCTGATGGTCGTTTACTTCGAATTGATGCTCTCGTTGAATACCCGGATCGCTTACTAATCCTTGACTATAAATTATCAATACCAGAGCTCGATTCGGAGCTCTTTAAAAAGTATCAAAAGCAAATGTCCGTTTATCAGTCTGCGGTCAGAGCGGTTAGATCTGATAAACCTATAAAAAACTACTTAATCAGTGCCAAGGGTGAGGTTTTGGAGTTAATTGAATGAACTTTTGGCAATTAAAACAACATATTTTGTCGAAAATTTGCTTTAAAAATAGGGAGGGGAGGTGGACGAGCCCGACCCCCGGCACTGGCAGTACTTGGCTTTGGCTGCTCCGTTCCCGACCTGACCAGATTACCAAGCCACCATGCGAGGAGGCCCGTCCAATGACATTCTACTTCCATCTACTTGTAGAATGACAATATGACAGCTTTAGCTTTAGCCCGAAAGTGGCGCCCGAGAGATTTTTCAACCTTAGTTGGCCAAGAACATGTGGTCAAAGCCTTAAGCCATGCCCTTGATCAGCAACGCTTGCACCATGCTTGGCTTTTCACTGGAACACGGGGTGTTGGTAAAACAACTATTTCCAGAATCTTAGCCAAAGCGCTCAATTGCACGGGTGCGGATGGTAAAGGGCAAATGACCTCACAGCCATGCGGGCAATGTCCTGCTTGTACAGAAATTGATGCCGGCAGATACGTTGACTATATCGAAATGGACGCCGCAAGTAATCGTGGTGTTGAGGATATGGCTCAGCTTTTAGAAAAAGCCATGTATGCCCCAAGCAGCGCCCGTTTTAAGGTTTACATGATTGACGAGGTTCATATGTTAACTGGGCATGCCTTTAACGCTATGCTCAAAACATTGGAAGAGCCACCACCGCATATTAAATTCATCCTTGCAACGACTGATCCTCAAAAAATTCCAGTCACAGTCCTATCGCGCTGTTTGCAATTCAATTTAAAGCAAATGCCAGTCCCATCAATTGTGGAACATTTACAAAAAGTACTTGATGCTGAAACTGTGACCTATGACATGGGTGCTTTACGTATTTTGGCCAAGGCAGCTCAAGGTTCTATGCGTGATGCTTTATCTTTAACGGATCAGGCAATCGCCTATGCAGCGGGACCTGTCAGCGAAAGCGCAGTTAGAGCTATGTTGGGAACATTGGATGAGGCTTATCTCATTGGTGCTTTGAATGCATTGCAAGCTAAAGATGGTGCCTCATTGGTGGCAATTGCAGATGAGATGGCCATAAAGAGCCTTTCCTTTTCTTTGGCCCTCCAAGACTTAGCTTCATTACTCCAGAAAATAGCTTTAGCTCAAACAGTTCCTTCCGCAGTTCTAGATGATTGGCCCGAAGCTACAGAAGTTCGACGTCTAGCCTCACTATTTAACAAAGAAGAAGTGCAGTTGTATTACCAAATTGCCATTACGAGCAGACCTGATTTGTCATTGGCGCCAGACGAGCAAACTGGTTTCGTCATGGCACTATTAAGGATGTTAGCTTTTAAGCCTGGTGACGGTTCAGGCTCTCCAAGATCTGCTGGACCAGCAAAATCTGGATCATCAAGCACAGGTCCTTCTGCAGCCAAAGCCGCCACGATGGCATCCAAACCTTTAGTAAGCGCTCCAGTAACAATGCCTACCCCAGCAGAGTTAGCTCCACCATCACATGCCAAATCAAATGTGGTTATTGATTCAAATGATCCTGATTGGCAGTCCTGGATGAAGGCATTGCCCATACGCGGCTTAGTTCAACAGCTAGCGTTTCAAACAGAATTACAGAAGTGGGAGGAAACTCCAACTGGGATCAAAGCTCTTGTTTTAGTGGGGATGCCACAGCTAGCCAGCCCAGAAAACGTCACTCGCTTGCAAGAGGCCTTATCTAATTACATCGGTCAGTCAGTCAAGATCTTGATAGAAACTGGTAAGGCAAATCAGTCTATTGCTGCCGTTGAAGCCAAAGTGAAGCAAGAAAAACAAGAGGGTGCTGAAAACTCAGTAGCCAATGATGATTTTGTAAAAACACTCCAAGCAGAATTTGGTGCCACAGTCGTTCCTGGCAGCATTCGCCCCATTCAATAATTTCATTAAAGGAAATCTGTCATGATGAAAGGTAATATCGCCGGCTTGATGAAACAAGCCCAGCAAATGCAAGAGAACATGAAGCGTGCTCAAGCCGAGTTAGAAGCATTAGAAGTGTTTGGGTCTGCAGCATCAGGCGCTGTCAAAATTACCATGACAGGTAAGCATTCGGTTAAGCGTGTTGAGATTTCGGATGCGGTCATGGATGACCGTGAAACATTAGAAGATCTTTTGGTCACGGCTTATGCTGATGCATTCCGTCAAGTTGAAGAAACAGCTAGCAAAAAAATGTCAGGAGCAACAGCTGGCATGCCAATGCCTCCTGGATTTAAATTACCGTTCTAAAACAGACTGGCAAATTAACTTAGTAGGCACACAGCACGCCCACTTAAAAATAACAATATAAAGAGATGAAGAAAACGAATGTCAGATAACACCCCGGTTGATCAATCTCAGGATGCTCTACAAAGAATGGTCCAAGCATTAAGAGCTCTTCCTGGAGTGGGGCCTAAGTCTGCGCAAAGAATTGCTTTCCATCTCTTGCAACACGATCGCAATGGCGCAGCTGTTTTAGGGCAAAGCTTATTAGATGCTGTTAATCATATTCAGCACTGCTCTTCTTGCAACACGTTTTCAGAATTAGATTTGTGTAAAACCTGCTCAGATGATCGTCGTGATGCTGGAATTATTTGCGTGGTAGAAACGCCAGCAGATCAATTGATGGTGGAGCAAACCCTGACTTACCGAGGACTGTATTTTGTATTGATGGGCCGTTTATCGCCCTTGGATGGGCTTGGTCCTAATGAGATCCATTTGGATCGCTTGATACAACGTGTTGAGCAAAGTAAAGAGCCGGTTAGAGAAGTTGTTTTGGCTACTAACTTCACCAGTGAGGGTGAGGCCACCGCGCATTACATTGGTGAGATGATGAAAGTTAGAGATATTAAAGTTTCGCGCATTGCTAGGGGGGTCCCAGTTGGTGGGGAACTTGAGTACGTTGATGCTAGTACGCTTGCAAGAGCGATGATGGATCGTCGTTCAGTGAGTTAACTGACTAAATAAACGTAAAAGAACTTCAATATTTTTTAAGATACAACTTTTACTCAAATGGATATGACTTGATGCACATATTAGTCGCAAATGATGATGGTTACTTAGCACCAGGCTTGCTAGCTTTGGTTAATGCTTTACGCCCCTTGGGCCGGGTGACTGTGATTGGCCCTGAGCAAAATCATAGTGGGGCCTCTAACTCATTAACCTTATCTAGACCCCTGACGGTTAATCGAGTGAGCGGTGGAGAGCGCGATGGTTTTATTTATATCAACGGTACGCCGACTGATTGTGTGCATATTGCATTGACAGGCTTATTGGACACAAAACCAGACATTGTTGTTTCTGGTATTAATCAAGGTGAAAACATGGGTGAAGATGTTCTTTACTCAGGCACGGTGGCGGCTGCGATTGAAGGCGTCATGTTTGGGATTCCGGCGATTGCTTTTTCGCAAGTTGATAAAGGTTGGATAGGATTAGAGGATGCGGCCTTGATTGCTAAAGATATTGTTCTACAGCAAATCAATCATCCAGTGGATGGAGCTTTAAAGCCAGGTTCAAAGCCAACACTTCTTAATGTGAACATTCCGAATCGTTCGTATGATCAGCTAAAGTCTTGGCGAGTAACTCGTTTGGGTAATCGACATCATTCACAAAATGTCATCATTCAGAATAATCCTCGTGGTGAACCCATTTATTGGATTGGCCCTCCAGGGATTGCTAAAGATGCTACTGAGGGAACAGATTTTCATGCCATTCAGAATGATCAGGTATCTATTACGCCTTTACAGTTAGATTTATCTCATCAAGCTATGCGGGAACAGATGATGATTTCTAACTGGCATAAAAATTAAATCAACGTGATTATTCAATATTAAGGTTATTGGTGCAGAAGATAGATCCTGGTTTCGAGAAAGCGCGATTACAACTAGCAGAGAAAGTGGCTGCGAGTGGTGTGCGTCATCAGAAGGTGCTTGACGCAATCGCAACAGTACCTAGACATGCTTTTATTGATCATGCATTAGACGCTCGTGCTTACGAAGATTCTGCATTACCAATTGGTTACCAACAAACAATTTCTAAACCATCAGTAGTGGCCAGGATGGTTGAATTACTATTTAAGCCTAAGAAAGACCTCGGCAAAGTTCTTGAGATTGGAACTGGTTGTGGTTATCAGGCTGCTATATTAAGTTTGGTCGCTAGCGAAGTTTATTCAATTGAAAGAATTAGGCTATTGCACGATCAAGCCCGAGCAAAATTGCGCCCTTTCAGAATACCTAATCTACGTTTAGTTTATGGTGATGGCATTCGTGGATTACCTCAAGCTGCGCCCTTTGATGGCATTATTCTTGCTGCGGCAGGCTTAGGTATACCTGATCCACTATTAGATCAATTAGCGATTGGTGGCAGGTTAGTTGCGCCTGTTGCTAAAAATGAAGAAGAGCAGCAGTTAGTGGTGGTTGAGCGGGTTAGTTCTCAGCGTTTTCAAAGAACTGTTTTGGAGGAGGTTTTCTTTGTTCCTCTTCAATCCGGCACCATATAAATAATTATTACTATAATTAGTATATGAATTTAACTCGCATCACCTTATCAGCTCTACTTATTACAATTTCTGCTATCCAATATGGCTGTGGAACACGCTTAGGCCCAGCGCCCGTTGTTGATCGTTCTGTTGGTGCGAGTTTTGAGCCCGTAGCGCCTGGTTACTATCGTATCAAGCGAGGTGACACTTTATTAAGAATTGCACTTGATCATGGTCAGTCACATCGTGAGCTTGCTGAATGGAATAATATTTCCGACCCTAATGTAATTGAAGTGGGTCAAGTGATTCGTGTTGAACCTACAAAGTCTTCAAAGCCAATGACCAGCAGAGCTGAAGTCAAGCAAGAAAAGTCCCTTGAGAAAAAATCGGCAAATACAGCTCAATCAGAAAAGCTAAGTTCAGAAAAGCCAATCCAAGAAAAATCTAAACAAGATCTCGCAACGGATACAGGCATTCGTTTGTCATGGCCTTCCAAGGGCGATGTGGTTGAGCGCTTTGATGAGGGTAAAAACAAAGGTATTGGTATTGCTGGTAAATCAGGTGATCCGATTCAATCAGCTGCTGATGGCAAAGTGGTTTATGCAGGAAACAGCTTAAGAGGTTATGGCAATCTTGTGATCGTTAAACACGACAACACTTATCTAACAGCTTATGCTCACAATAGAGCTCTGTTAGTTAAAGAAGGTGACCTTGTCAAGAAATCCCAAAAAATTGCAGAGATGGGTGATACCGATTCTGACAGAGTGAAATTACATTTTGAGCTTCGAAAAAATGGTAAACCTGTTGACCCAAGTGCCTACTTGCCATAATCAATGAAGCCGCTAGATTCAGATAAGCATTCTTCTAATGATTTTTCTGATTTAAGTGAGTTAGAAAATCAGGGGATGAGCCCTGAAGAAATCAAAGAAGTTTTAGCAGCTGAATTAAGCGCTGACTTAGTACAGCGCTATTTACAACAGATCTCTAGCAAACCCCTATTTACTCCTACTGAAGAATTAGCAATGGCTACCAAAGCCAAAGCAGGGGACTTTCTTGCGCGTCAGGCCATGATTGAACACAATCTGCGCTTGGTGGTAAGTATTGCAAAAACTTATATGAACCGCGGTTTACCATTCCCAGATTTGATTGAGGAGGGCAACTTAGGTTTGATGCACGCTCTAGATAAATTTGACCCTGAAAGAGGTTTTAGATTTTCGACTTATGCCACTTGGTGGATTCGACAAAGCGTTGAAAAAGCTTTAATGAGTCAAGTCAGAACTGTGCGTTTACCAGTGCATGTGATTCGAGAGATCAATCAAGTATTGCGAGCCAGGCGTTTCTTAGAGCAAGCATTGGCAGCTGAGGCACGCAGTCCTCAAATTGAAGATATTGCCAGCTTGACCGGTAAATCAATTGAAGACGTTGTTGATGCGTTAGCAATGGCAGAGCACAGCACCTCCTTAGATGCGCCTAGGAATCTAGATCCGGGGACAAGCCTATTAGATTTTATTTCTGATGAAAGGATCGCTGGTCCTGATCAAGGAGTAGAGCGTTCTCAATTAGACGAAATGCTCTATAGTTGGTTAAAAGGCTTAAAAGATGATCAACAAGTAGTTGTTGTTCGCCGATTTGGCTTAGATAATCAAGAGCCAGCCACTTTAGAGGAAGTGGCCAAAGAAATTAACCTCTCTAAAGAGCGCGTGCGACAAATTCAGCAAGAAGCTTTGATTAAACTAAAGAAATATTTACAAAGTCATGGTTTAGATAAAGATGCCGTACTTGATAAATAGAGCACCCTATCAACAGAATAATAAATTCAGTGAAAGACACCTATGGCCGGCGTATTAGTTTTTGATATTGAAACCATACCTGATGCGGCGGGTATTCGTCGCTTGGAAGGCATACCTGAGTCAGTGAGTGATTTAGATGTCGTTACTCAAGCGCTAGCAGCGCGCAAAGAAAAAACAGGCACAGAGTTCATGCCACTTCACTTGCAAAAAGTAGTGGCAATTTCTTGCGTCATCAGAAGAACAACAAAAGAAGGTTTACCTCAATTTAAAGTTGGTAGCTTAGTCGAAGCCAATAGTTCTGAAAAGGAGATCATTCAGGCCTTTTTTGACTTGATTGAAAAATATACACCTCAGCTAGTTTCTTGGAATGGTAGTGGTTTTGATTTACCCGTTCTTCATTACCGGGCATTACTAAATGGCGTTACCTCATCAAGATACTGGGAGATGGGTGAGAGTGGCGATAGTGACAGCCGTGATTTCAAATGGAATAACTACATCAGTCGTTACCACATGCGTCATATTGATTTAATGGATTTGTTGGCTAAGTTTTCTGGCCGAGCTAATGCTCCATTAGATGCCTTAGCTAAGATGTGTGGCTTCCCAGGAAAGATGGGGATGGATGGAGGGCAAGTTTGGCAAGGATTCTTGGATGGCAAGATTAAAGAAATTCGAGATTATTGCGAGACAGATGTTGTTAATACCTATCTTTTATATTGTCGATTTCAACGAATGCGTGGTGGTGTCACCCCGGACGAGTATGAAGATGAAATCAAATTTGTAAAAGAAGAGTTATTGAAAGAATCAAAGACACCGTCAGGTGCTTTTTGGCAGCAGTATTTAGAACTATTTACATCTGATCCAAAAGATAGCTTGTGACCAGAGTAGTTGTTGAATCTCTCAACATCGAGGCTCAGGGAGTCGCTAGACCTCTTGATGAGAGTGGTAAACCTGGCAAGGTAGTTTTTATCAGTGATGCTTTACCTGGTGAAGATGTTGAGTACGAAACCACCAAGGTTAAAAATAAATTTGAGATGGCTCGCCTATTAAAAATTTACAAAGCCTCGCCTAGCCGCGTTACGCCTAAATGCCCTTCTTTTGGAGAGTGTGGTGGGTGCTCTATGCAGCACTTAGAAACGCGTGCTCAATTAGCGATGAAGCAAAGAGTCCTTGAAGATAACTTAAGATATCTTGGTAGAACAAAGCCTGGTGTACTTTTACGACCGATTTCAGGACCCTCTTGGGAATACCGTTATCGTGGTCGACTTTCTATTTTTAAAATTCCGAAGGGTCGTGTATTGGTTGGCTTTCATCAAAAGAAAGCTAGCAAAATCACAGACATGTTGTCTTGCGATATTTTGCCCAAACAACTTTCGGATCTTCTGCCGAGTTGGCGACAGTTAATTGAATCATTGTCTGCGCCTGAGAGCTTTCCTCAAATAGAATTTGCTTTAGGTGAAAGCACTGCTTCGTATGAGCATACCAACTCTGGAACATTGATTGCGGCATTTGTTTTGAGACACATGGCACCGATCAGCAAGAATGATCAAGAATTAATAAAGGCCTTTGCTATAGCAAATCAAATTCATATTTGGTTGCAGTCTGGAGATAATGATTCGGCGAAGCCTTTTTATCCAGAGATCAGTCAACTTTGTTATCGCTTGCCTGAGTTTGATATTGAAATGCCCTTTAAGCCAACTGACTTTACTCAGGTTAATCACCAGGTTAATCGCGTATTAGTCAGTCGTGCAATTCGATTATTGGCACCAGAGCCCCAGGAGAGAGTTTTAGATCTTTTTTGTGGGATCGGTAATTTCACCTTACCTTTAGCTAGAGTTGCTAAAGAGGTGTTTGGTATTGAGGGTAGTGAGGGGCTAACTAAAAGGGCTCTAGAAAATGCTCGTCACAATCAGCTTTCTGATCGAGTGGAATTTGCTTGTGCCAATCTATTTGAAGTAACTCCGGAAACTATTCGGTCTTGGGGTCAAGCAGCCAAATGGTTAATTGACCCTCCTAGAGATGGCGCGATGGCCCTGGCAACTGCACTGGGTGACTTAGCAAAATCAAGTGACCCACTTGACCAAGAGTTTTTGCCAAAGCGCATTGTCTACGTCTCTTGTAATCCAGCAACCCTCGCAAGAGATGTAGGTATTTTAGTTGGTCAAGCGGGTTACCAGCTCCAGGCTGCAGGTGTGATCAATATGTTTCCACATACTTCACACGTTGAATCTATTGCAGTCTTTGAGCGTCATTAGCAAGCTGCTATAAAAAAACGGCTTAATTACTAAGCCGTTTTTCTTTAATCAATCAACTAGAAGATCTAGTAGATTCTGATGGCATTCAATTACTCTCTATCACCACCGAAGATGCCCAAGATAGCTAGCAAGTTACTGAACACGTTGTAAACGCTTAAGTAGATGCTCAAGGTAGCAATCACATAATTTGTCTCGCCACCGTTGATCACGCGCTGAACATCGACCAAGATGAAGGCTGAGAAGATTGCAATTGCAGCAACGCTAATTGTTAGCATCAAGGCTGGCATCTGTAACCAAATATTGGCAACTGAAGCTAGGATTAACAAAATAACCCCTGCAAACAACCATTTACCAAGGCCAGCAGAAAGATCTTTTTTGATCGTGCCGGCTAAAGTAGCCATACCCGCAAAAATGATCGCTGTTCCACCAAATGCAGTCATGATTAAGTTGGCGCCATTGCTAAACCCAAGGATTGAGCCTATCAAACGAGATAGCATCAAACCCATGAAGAAAGTAAAGCCTAAGAGTAATAAAACTCCTAAACCACTATCTTTGTTCTTATTGATTGCCCAAAAGAAACCAAAAGCAATTGCCATGAAGGCGATAAAGCCAATAAAAGGATTACCAGCAAATAATGAAAAACCTGTCGTTACACCAATCCAGGCTCCTAAAATCGTAGGAACCATAGTTAATGCCAATAGGGCATAGGTGTTACGTAACACCCGGTTACGAACTTGAACGCTGGTTGTAGCGTCACCGTGCCCAAAACCATAAGTGTTTAAATCGCTCATTTGAACTCCTTTATGTATTAAACATGTGTTGCCCATTGCTGGGCTTGAGGCTCAAGTATAGCCATTTCATAGGAATTTCAAGGGGTTTCAAGATTGTTGATACATAAATAGGGGTGTTTTAGTGACATAAGCACTTGATCAGAGATGCTTTTTTGATGACTTTTCCTTAAAAATCAATGCTTCTGAGCTATTTCCTTAGGGTTTGTGCCCAGTAAAACCTGTATAATTCTGCCTTTAATCAATCAATTATTGGAGTCCATTCATGGCTATTGAGCGCACACTTTCTATTATCAAACCTGACGCAGTTGCAAAAAACGTTATTGGTCAGATTTATGCACGTTTTGAAGCTGCCGGCTTGAAAGTTGTTGCTGCAAAAATGGCTCATCTTTCACGTCAAGAAGCTGAACAGTTTTATGGCGTTCACAAAGAGCGTCCTTTCTTTAAAGATTTAGTAGATTTCATGATTTCTGGGCCAGTCATGATTCAAGCTTTGCAAGGTGAAGGTGCGATCGCTAAGAACCGTGATTTGATGGGTGCTACTGATCCTAAGAAGGCTGATAAAGGTACGATCCGTGCTGATTTCGCTGAAAGCATTGATGCTAATGCTGTTCACGGTTCAGATGCTCCTGAAACTGCTGCTGCGGAAATTGCCTTCTTCTTCCCAGGTATGCAAGTTTTTGCACGTTAATATTTAATTTGTCACATTGATTGATTCACGCACCAACCTGTTAAATTTTGATCCTGAGGGGCTTAGTGACTATATCGCTAGCCTCCAGGAGAAGCCTTTTCGCGCCAAACAGTTGTTGCGGTGGATACATCAACGAGGTGAAGCCGATATCACTCAGATGAGTGATCTGGCTAAGACCTTCAGAGCAACACTTCTTGAAAAATCTGAAATTACAGCTTTACCCATTATCAGTGATCAGCATGCAGCTGATGGCACACGCAAGTGGCTATTGGACGTTGGTGCTGGTGACGCGGTTGAAACGGTTTATATCCCTGAAGATGATCGAGGTACTTTGTGTATCTCATCCCAAGCAGGTTGTGCCGTTAATTGTCGATTCTGTTCTACCGGTAAGCAAGGCTTCTCAAGAAACCTAAGCTTGGGCGAAATTATTGGTCAACTGTGGATGGCTGAACACACTCTGCGCAGAGAACCTGATGCCATTCGCCGCATTGACAGTTACGATGGCACGCCGATTGTTGAGCATGAAGGGCGTGTCATTTCTAATGTGGTTTTCATGGGTATGGGTGAGCCGCTACTAAACTATGAACCAGTTGTTGGTGCCATGCGCTTGATGCTAGATGACCATGCTTATGGTCTATCACGTCGACGTGTGACTTTATCAACTTCTGGTGTGGTGCCCATGATGGATCGCTTAGCGAATGACTTACCAGTTGCGTTGGCTGTTTCTCTTCATGCACCCAACGACGCTTTACGTGATGAATTAGTACCTATTAATAAAAAATACCCGTTAAAAGAATTGATGGCTGCTTGCATGCGTTACTTACCGTTTGCGCCACGTGACTTTTTAACTTTTGAATACTGCATGTTGGATGGTGTCAATGACACCGATCAACATGCCAAAGAGTTGGTTGAGTTACTCAAGAGAATTCCTTGCAAACTCAATCTCATCCCATTTAATCCATTCCCCGAATCTGGTTTGAAGCGTTCTTCAACTGCTCGTGTGCAAGATTTTGCAAAACGTCTAATGGATTCTGGAATTATTACAACGGTTCGCAAAACTCGTGGTGACGATATCGCTGCAGCTTGTGGTCAGTTAGCAGGTGATGTGCAGGATAGAACCAATGTACGTGAGCGTATGCAAGTGGTTAAGTTTGATAGAGGCGTATTGGATGCATGAGTAATTTAATGAATGCTCCCTCT
>CAMDUR010000010.1 GCA_945879115.1 Polynucleobacter meluiroseus | reverse complement strand
CGACCGTACTCCCCAGGCGGCTGACTTCACGCGTTAGCTACGTTACTCAGGAATAAATTCCCGAACAACTAGTCAGCATCGTTTAGGGCGTGGACTACCAGGGTATCTAATCCTGTTTGCTCCCCACGCTTTCGTGCATGAGCGTCAGTATTGTCCCAGGGGGCTGCCTTCGCCATTGGTATTCCTCCACATATCTACGCATTTCACTGCTACACGTGGAATTCTACCCCCCTCTGACATACTCTAGCTATGCAGTCACAATCGCAATTCCCAGGTTGAGCCCGGGGATTTCACGACTGTCTTGCATAACCGCCTGCGCACGCTTTACGCCCAGTAATTCCGATTAACGCTTGCACCCTACGTATTACCGCGGCTGCTGGCACGTAGTTAGCCGGTGCTTATTCTTCAGGTACCGTCATTCACAGCTGTGTTAGAGCTGCTGTTTCTTCCCTGACAAAAGAGCTTTACAACCCGAAGGCCTTCTTCACTCACGCGGCATTGCTGGATCAGGGTTTCCCCCATTGTCCAAAATTCCCCACTGCTGCCTCCCGTAGGAGTCTGGGCCGTGTCTCAGTCCCAGTGTGGCTGATCGTCCTCTCAGACCAGCTACTGATCGTTGCCTTGGTGAGCCTTTACCTCACCAACTAGCTAATCAGGTATCGGCCGCTCTAATCGCGCAAGGCCTTGCGGTCCCCTGCTTTCCCCCTAAGGGCTTATGCGGTATTAGCACAGCTTTCGCTGCGTTATCCCCCACGATAAGGTACGTTCCGATATATTACTCACCCGTTCGCCACTCGCCACCAGGTGCAAGCACCCGTGCTGCCGTTCGACTTGCATGTGTAAGGCATGCCGCCAGCGTTCAATCTGAGCCAGGATCAAACTCTTCAGTTTAATCACTGTTGAGGCACTGCTGCCTCGTCGCTCACTCATTCAGAACTGACTCTAATCTTGCGATTAGAACCAAATTTACTGTTTTGTGAGTACTGCTTTTATATCTGTCCCGAAGGACTGGATGTCTTTTCTCAGTACCCACATTTATCGGTTGACTACTTTTTAAAGAAGGCTGGAATTTGATTTAACTTTCTAATCGCATTCAGCAGAGAAACGAGACTTTGCCTGACTTCCACTGACATGTCAATACCTTTGTGAGAAATAATTCAAATGCTCTCCATAAAAATCGAAATAAAAATTTCATAGCATTTAAATTTTCATTAAAAACAATGTCTTAGTGATTTATTAGGGTTAACCCTAAATTTTGCTACTTATTTTGTATTTTGCGAGCTAGAATGGATTGTGCATCGCAACAGTTAAAGGTCCTAAATGTTTAAAATCTCGAGACCCCAGAGTATTCCTAGAGTTCTAATACGAGAGCTTCATGCTGGTCATGCGGAAAAAATTCGTTTGCACTTCAAAAACCTTGGTAATGAAGACAGATTACTTAGATTTGGAATGTATACCAGCGATGAAATGTTAGATAAGTATGTCAATACTATTAACTTTCATAGAGACGCTATTTTTGGTGTGTTCGACAACAAATTAAATTTAATTGCTTGTGCTCATTTAGGTTATCCAAATTCAAACTTAGCAGTTAATAGTACTGCTGAATTTGGTGTGTCCGTTAGTGCAGAAGGGCGCGGAAAAGGTGTTGGTTCTGCTTTATTTAAAAGAGCGGCGATACATGCGCGAAATACAAATATCAAAGTTCTCTACGTGCACTATCTTTCGCGTAATAAAGTGATGATGCACATCGCAAAAAAAGCGGGGATGTCTATCGAGTTTTCTTTTGGAGAGGCGGATGCGTACTTGACACTGCCACCATCAACTAACAATAGCATTGTCGCTGAGGCTGTTCAAGCACAGGTTGCAGATATTGATTACGCATTAAAGAAAAATATTCGGCACTCAAAATCTTTTTTTATAAATGCCTTTTCTTTTGCGGCTAGTAAATAAAAAGAGTTCAATGAACTCTTTTTATTTATTTTTGATTATCTAATCTTCGTTTATCAGACTCAGAAATAAGATCGAAGAGCTTTGTTACTTGTTTAACTCCAGGTATTGATCTAGCAATATCAACTGCACGATTTGCTTCGGCTTCTGTAGCAATACCCATTAAATATACTTTGCTTGACTCAGTAACAACACGCATTGAATTTGACGGCACACCTTCAGTTGCAATAAACGTGCTTTTAATTCGCGTCGTTAGAAAGCTGTCATTTGCCCTTGCTGTCAATGAGCTAATTGGTGCCGGCGTTAATTCATTGAAGACATCTGTCACATTTTTCATTGCTCTTATTTGTCGAGTAATGTCGGACTTGAGATCTTCAGTCCTTGTCTCACCCGTTAAGAGCACTCTGCGATTAAATACTGTTACATTGATGTGAACATTGTCGCCATATTTTTTTATTAAAAAACTCTCCGCCTCTAATTGGATGCCCCGATCAATTGCTTGAGTGCCTGGGTTTCTTCTATCTGCAATAACCATCGCCCCACCTGCAACGCCGCCGGCGATTAGCGGAAAGCAGCCTGTAAGAGAGGTTGCCGCAATTGATAAAAAAAACAAATTGAAAGTACGTCGTTTAAATTGTTTATTCATTTTGGATCTCAATCTAAAATCAAATGATCAACGCCATCACATAAACAATGCAATAGCAGTAAATGAGTTTCTTGTATCCGCGCAGTTCGATCTGCAGGAACGCATAAATTAACGTCCCCAGCTTTTAAAAGCTGGCCAATTTTTCCACCATCTTTACCGGTCAATGCAATTATTGACATACCCTTTTCATGCGCGGCATTAATTGCTTCAATAATATTTCCGGAGTTACCTGAAGTTGAGATCCCCAACAGAATATCGCCAGGCTGACCTAGGGCTCTGACTTGTTTACTAAAAATAACTTCGTAACTATAGTCGTTGCCAATTGCAGTGATGATGGAGGTGTCAGTTGTTAATGCAATCGCCGGAAGCTCTTTTCGTTCCCGCTCAAATCTACCGACTAACTCAGCTGCAAAATGTTGTGCATCTGCTGCAGACCCCCCGTTTCCACAAGCTAATATTTTCTTGCCTGCAAAGAGGGCTTCGTACATTAATACAATTGCGTCAGCTATGGTCTGTGGCATTGTTTCCAGGGCTTTACTCTTAACGGCTATGCTGTCTTTAAAGTGCCCCTCAATGCGTTGCTCTAATTTTCTTTTTAACTCTGTTTTCATATGTCGATTATGCTCCGAAGAGTATGTCATGAGGCTATATTACGATTATTGAATCGCCAACTAATGTGTGGGTATTTTGACCCAAATAAAGGTAGTTATGGATTTTTTTAAATTTGCCCAAGGGCAAAGCTTGCCCCCCGGTGCTTTATTCTTAATTCCAACACCGATTGGAAACTTAGCCGACATCACGATTAGGGCGCTATACATATTGCAACAAGTTGACGGAATTGCCTGCGAAGACAAACGCCACAGCGGTAGCTTATTAAGTAGCTATGGGATTTCAAAACCACTTTTTGCAATACATGAACATAATGAAATTACAGCTAGCGCTCACGTCATCGAAAAACTACAAAAAGGTGAGCGGTGGGCCTATATTTCTGACGCTGGGACACCCGGAATTTCAGATCCCGGGGCTATTCTTGCCAGTGAAGTAAAAAAAGCAAACTTTCCAGTTATCCCTTTGCCTGGTGCAAATGCCATTACAACCACCATCTCTGGGGCAGGGGATTTTTTAAAATCTACTGCTGGCCAATTTCAATTTCTTGGGTTTTTGCCAAATAAGGCGACTCAAAGAGATGAAAGTATCAGAGCTGCGCTTAACGCTAATGTTGCATCATTTTTTTATGAGGCGCCCCATCGTATCGAAGGCACATTAAAAGCAATTGCCAATTTCATCGCCGATGATCAGCGTGTGCTTGTCGCAAAAGAGCTAACTAAGATTTATGAAAGTATCTCGATAGTTAAAGGGTCTGAATTAGGCTCTTGGATCAACCAAGTCACAAGCTGGCAGGGTGAGTTCGTGATTGGAGTAGAAGGGTGCCCAAAAAAGGAAAAGGCGTCTGAGCTAGATGAACTTACTTTGAAATGGATATCTGAGCTTGAGGGCTCTATTGGCCACAAAGATCTATCGGAAATTATTTCAAGAATTACAAGCATGCCCAAAAAAGATGCTTACAAAGCTTTGCTTGAACTTAGAAAATAAAAACCCCGCAACTTGCGGGGTTTAATAAGCGTAGAGGCTTATTTAGCCTCTGCTTTTACTTCTGGAGCTTTGGGCTCAGGAAATTTACCACCTGCAGATCCCGCTAAATAAACAACTGCTCGACCAAGCTCATAATCTGAAATATCTGATGGGCTCGCTCCACCCCTTGCTGGCATTGCGCCTTTGCCTTTAATCAATGCTGTCAACAAGCCATCATAACCACGTCCTAATCTAGCGCTCCATCCACCAACATCACCAAACTTGGGGGCTCCAGCAGCACCAGAGGCATGGCATGAGGCACACGCCTGTTTGTAAACTTCCTCTCCTGTTTTGAAGACCTTTGGACCTGAGGCATCTTTGAAATCTAACATTGCCACCGGCTTAATCAAGTTATTTGCGGCCTCAGCAGCGGTAGCCGCATCAGCGCCTTTTGTTTTTCCGCTTCCCACATAAACCATTAAAAGAGCAATAATTATTAGAGGTACAAAAAAGCTAGCAAAAACCACAATTGCCAATTGTTTTGGTGATTTGATCAAATTCCCGTGTTCTTCGCTCATGCCGTTTTCCCTGTTTTGATAGCTGGAAAGCATTATAACGATGATAATTGGCTTCGGCTTTACAATTTTTTGTATTGCGACCGTATTTCAATGGATAGAATTAGAGTTTCCGAAACTCTCGATACAGGTTCGATTCCTGTCGGTCGCACCATGATCTAGATCAACCGTTAAACGCTTGCCAAACCTTTTTTTTTAAAACCCTTTAAAATATCGAATCTTGTTAATTTGCCCTATTTAAAAGGTCACTATGTCGTCAAATGAAATCGATATGAACCAACCCATTCCAGCAGGCGAACCTATCCCTCACCGCAAGGTGATCCGTTCTTGGTTAACTCCGCTGACGGAAAGAGTTGTTGTCAAGGCGATTATTCTTCAAATATTAGACACAGTCATCTTGACCGCTGGCCTTATTGGAACTGTTTACTTTGAATCTATTTGGGTTAAGTTATTACTAGCGATTTTTTCTGGATTTATGATCGGCAGAATTTTTATTCTTGGTCATGATGCGTGTCACCAGAGCTTTACACCCTACCGTTCATTGAACAAGATTTTAGGGCGCTTAGCATTTCTACCATCTCTTACACCCTACAGTTTGTGGGAAGTTGGCCATAACGTTGTTCATCACGGTCAAACCAACTTAAAAGGCTTTGACTTTGTCTGGGCCCCGCTTACATTAGAAGAGTACCAAAGCCTTTCAACGGGCAGAAAAGTGCTGGAGCGTATTTACAGAAGCGGCTTTGGCCCCTTTGTTTATTACATTGTAGAAATTTGGTGGAACAAGATGTTCTTCCCAAGTAAAAAAGCTATGCCCGCTACTCGTCCTGCCTTTCTATGGGATAACGTATTGGTATCAAGCTTTGCGGCACTATGGATCGCAGCCTTAACTTTTGGTGCAATGGCTACTAACCAATCTATTTTATTGACGGTTTTAATGGGTTTTGTAATTCCATTCATTTTTTGGAATGGCATGATTGGTTTCGTTGTTTATGTGCATCACACACATCCAAGTGTGTCTTGGTATTCTGATAAATCAGAGTGGCTAAGAGCCCAACCCTTCGTCTCAACAACAGTTCATTTAGTATTTCCATTTAAGTGGGGCGCAGCAATGCACCACATCATGGAGCATACGGCGCACCACGTTGACATGGGTGTTCCACTTTACAAACTCAAGCAAGCTCAAGCCAAGCTTGAAGAAATGCTTCCAGGAAGAATCATCATTCAAAAGTTTTCTTGGGCCTACTATTTCGATACTGCAAAATTGTGCAAGCTTTATGACACCCAAAGAAAGTGCTGGTTAGATTTCAAGGGTAATAAAACTGCCGATTCTGTGAAAATCGTTCTCAGTTAATCCATTCAAAAGCGCCCGAAAGGGCGTTTTTCAAAAAGAAGTTAAAATAGTAGGCTAATTCTTATAAAGATGTTCTTATGACAGCGCCGCCAACCACCCTGGAAAGCAATACAAGAGTTATGAAGTTCTGCTCTTCGTGTAGCAGAGAGAAGCCCCTTGAAGGTGGCACTTGGATTCCAACAAGCAATCGTAAACAACGATGGATTTGTGCCAGCTGTTTATACAACAGAACTCACCGTACTGGCTCAGCTAAAGCTTAATTCGCACCATCTCCAACATACGGATTAGTTAATCTTTCTTGCCCAAATGTTGAGTTTGGACCATGTCCTGGGATAAATGTAACTTCATCTCCAAGCGGGAAAAGTTTTTCTCTAATTGAACTTATTAAATCGGCGTGGTTACCTCTTGGAAAATCTGTTCTTCCAATAGACCCGGAAAATAAAACATCGCCAACAACAGCCAATTTATCATCTAGGCTATAGAAAATGACATGTCCAGGGGTGTGCCCAGGACAATGCCTTACAAGCATTTGGGTTGCCCCAACGCTAACAAAGTCACCATCCACCAGCCATTGCTTAGGGGTAAATGCCTCGGCAGCACCAAAACCAAAGCGCTGACTTTGAAGGGGAAGTTGATCTATCCAAAACGTTTCATCCTCATGCGGCCCAATAATGTCGACGCCTAACTGTTTAGCAAGGGTAACTGCGCCGCCACAGTGATCAAGATGCCCGTGGGTCAGTAGTATTTTTTCAGCCCGAGCGCCAGACTCTTCCAAGGCTTTTAGAATTTTTGGTACATCACCGCCAGGGTCAACAATGGCGGCTTGATTAGTTTTTTCACAGATTAAGATTGAGCAGTTTTGCTCAAAAGGGGTAACTGGGACTAGGATCACTTTTAATGTCATAGCCCTGATTATCCTAAGTATTTAATAAATTACCAGCTCGATTCGCGATCAGGCGTTGAGGTAATTTTATGAATTGTTAAATCAGCCCCATCAAACTCCTCTTCAGGGCTCAAGCGTAAGCCCATTAGCAACTTCAAAAGCCCATAAACAATAACGCCCGCAATCAAGGCAATTAAAACCCCAGCAAAGGTACCTATCAATTGAGCGACTAAGCTGACGCCACCCAACCCGCCTAGTGATTGCTGGCCAAAAATACCTGCGCAAATACCACCTAAGGCCCCACAAAGTCCATGTAATGGCCAAACACCCAATACGTCATCAATCTTCCAGCGATTTTGAACAAGTGTGAACATGACAACAAAAAGGGCGCCCGCTAGACCACCCACAACTAGAGCTCCCATGGGATGCATTAAATCAGACCCCGCACACACTGCCACCAACCCAGCTAAGGGGCCGTTATAGCTAAAGCCAGGATCATTCTTACCCATAGCCCAGGCAACAATAGTGCCCCCAACCATGGCCATCAAGGAGTTCATGGCTACTAAGCCGCTTAATTTATCAACGGTTTGAGCACTCATGACATTAAAACCAAACCAACCAACCGCTAAAATCCATGCCCCCAAGGCTAAAAATGGGATATTAGATGGCGGGTGGGCAGAAATGCGGCCATCTTTTGTATAGCGGCCGTGTCTTGCACCCAATAAGATAATTGCAGGCAAGGCAAGCCATCCACCCACTGCATGAACGACAACAGACCCAGCAAAATCATGGAACTCAAACCCAGTTAAGTCTTTAACCCAAGCTTGAAAACCCAGCTGCTGATTCCAAACCATCCCCTCAAAAAAAGGATAAATAAAGCCCACTAAGATGAATGTTGCAATCAGCTGGGGATTAAATTTCGCTCGCTCCGCAATTCCGCCTGAAATAATGGCTGGAATGGCGGCAGCAAAGGTTAATAAAAAGAAAAACTTAACTAACTCATAACCACTTTTCTGAGCCAAAACCTCTGCGCTGGCAAAAAAGTTAACGCCATAAGCAATGCTGTAGCCAATAAAGAAATAAGCCACTGTAGAGACGGCAAAATCCAACAAAATTTTCACCAACGCATTAACTTGATTTTTTTTCCTTACTGTTCCAAGCTCTAAAAAAGCAAAGCCGGCATGCATAGCAAGCACCATAATTGCTCCTGCCATGATGAATAGGGTGTCGACGCCTGATTTAAAATTGTCCATAAAGCATTTCCTTAAAAGGGTTTGGCAAAGATAGCAAATTATCTACGGTTGCTATACAAGTCCGGAGTTGATTTGCACCATTTTTGTGCACAATTAGATTTTGGAATTCCCCTCCCTCTTAGGTACAATTGTTCATCGATGGGAGAGTTTGGTTTAACCAACGCCGAAGGCGCAATGCCCATGAACGCTCAGGCAAATGGACCGTCGATACTTACACTCTGGAGAGCGGCATTAAATTGCACACCGAAGGGGCTAAAAGAATGCAAAAGGTTTGTGTTCTTCAATCTCTCAGGTAACAGGACAGGGGGGCATCAATTCCTTTGAGGAGTTTGGATGTCTGTCGCCCCGCATCAATTAAAGCGCACGATACTATTTAAAACACACCAATCGGCCGGCGCAAAGCTAGTTGATTTTGGTGGCTGGGAAATGCCGGTTAATTATGGCTCTCAGATTGAAGAGCATCTTGCCACCCGAGCACTCTGCGGTATTTTTGACGTTAGTCATATGGCTGCAGTTGATATTATCGGAACAGATGCAAAAGCTTTTTTAGAAAAGGTTTTGGCAAATGATGTAGCCAAGTTAAAAAATAATGGTCAAGCTCTTTATAGTTGTTTACTCAACAATAATGCTGGTGTCATTGATGATTTAATTGTTTACCGATTAGATCCAAATTACAGACTTGTTATTAATGCTGCAACGGCTCACACAGATTTAGAGTGGCTCAATCATGAAGCAAATGGGTTTTCGCAACTGAAAATTATCCCAAGAAGACCCGATCTTCTAAATTGCCAAAGCCCTCAAGGCATGATTGCAGTTCAAGGCCCAAAAGCTCTTCAACTCATCGCAACAGCAATTCCTGCCCTGGCATTAGCGGCAAAAGAATTAATGACCTTCCATGGACGCTGTGTAGACACTCCTTATGGCGAGGTCATGATTGCACGAACAGGCTACACCGGAGAAGATGGGGCGGAACTACTGATGCCAATTGACCAGACAGCAAACATTTGGTCAATATTAGTTAAAGCCGGAGCTCAGCCAGCTGGTTTGGGCGCCAGAGATACGCTTCGCCTTGAGGCTGGCATGAATCTCTATGGTCAAGACATGACTGATCAAAGTAATCCGTTAGATGTTGGTCTTGGTTGGACGATAGATCGTACAAGTAATCGCGAATTCAATGGTCGCAAAGCCTTATCTCAAAAACAGCAGCGGTTTGTTTTTCTTGGCTTAGTTCTCCAAGATAAAGGCGTATTGAGAGCCCATCAAATTGTGAAAACTTCTGATGGTGATGGTGAGATTACTAGCGGCACATTTAGCCCTTCGCTACAAAAATCAATTGCGCTTGCCATGTTGCCGCTGCCGACAAAAGTTGGTGACTTTGTCAAAGTTATTATTCGTGATAAAGAATTAAATGCTCTTGTAGTAAAGCCCCCTTTCGTACGCCATGGCAAAGCCTTGGTTTAATTTTTTGGAGAAACTTATGAACATGCCTCAAGACCTACGTTACACAGAATCACATGAATGGATACGCAAAGAAGCCGATGGCACAGTTACCGTTGGTATTACAGATCACGCTCAAGAAGCGCTTGGCGATATCGTTTTTTTAGAGTTGCCAGAAGTTGGAAAAAATCTCAATGCTGGCGATGCTTGTGCAGTTGTTGAGTCTGTAAAAGCGGCGAGTGATATTTACGCTCCACTAAGTGGTGAGGTTATTGCAAACAATGATGCTGCAACTGGCGCGCCAGAAACGGTTAACTCTGATGCCTATGGTGCTTGGCTATTTAAAATCAAACCTTCAGATATTTCTAAGTTGGATACCTTGCTAACTGCAGATGCTTACGCTAAAACAATTGGTGCTTAAACTATGAAAAGCTCTCTGACCTCCCTTGAAAACCATGATGCATTTTTAGCGCGTCATATTGGGCCTTCTGATGCTGATGAAATATCTATGCTTCAGTATCTTGGCTTTAAGCAACGCGTTAACTTAATTGACGCTGTCGTTCCTAAAAATATTAGAAACAATGAAGCGCTCCCTCTTGGCGATTATTCATTAGCTAAAGGTGAAAATGAGGCATTGGCTTTACTAGCAAGTATTGCTAGTAAAAATAAAGTTTTCAAAACCTTTATTGGTCAGGGATACTTTAATAACATCACCCCTGGAGTTATCCAACGAAATGTTTTAGAAAATCCAGCTTGGTACACGGCCTACACACCTTATCAACCAGAAATTTCTCAGGGTCGCTTAGAGGCCATTGTTAACTTTCAACAAATGTTGATTGACTTGACAGGCATGGATATTGGCAATGCCTCTATGTTAGACGAGGGCACTGCAGCTGCAGAGGCAATGACCCTTGCATTACGCACTTGCGAGTCAAAATCTAATACATTCTTTGTGGCTGAAAATATCTTGCCACAAACAATTGCCGTTATTAAGACGCGCGCCAAGCCCCTTAATATCGAAATTCAAATTGGCTCAATTGCAGACGCTGCAAAGGCAGATGCCTTTGGAGTGCTTCTTCAATATCCTGGCGTAGACGGTGAAGTTGAAGAGCAGTCTGTTTATACGGCGATTGCTGAATCAGTTCATGCAAAAGGTGGCTTACTAATAGTTGCTGCTGATTTGTTGGCTCTGACACTTTTAACACCCCCGGGTGAATGGGGCGCAGATGTGGCTGTTGGAACTGCTCAACGCTTTGGGGTGCCCGTTGGTTTCGGAGGTCCTTCAGCAGGTTACCTTGCAACAAAAGATGCCTACAAAAGGAGTATGCCTGGGCGTTTAGTTGGCGTCACAATTGACGCGCAGGGGCAACCAGCCTATCGCCTCGCATTACAAACTCGAGAGCAACATATTCGTCGCGAAAAAGCGACCTCTAATATTTGTACGGCACAGGTCTTATTAGCCGTTATGGCCAGTATGTATGCTGTCTATCATGGTCCTGAAGGTTTGAAAAAAATCGCCCTTAAAACACATCGTCAAACCAGTATCTTAGTATTAGCTTTAAAGAAATTAGGTTTAACTATTGTTAATAAGCACTGGTTTGACACGATTACGGTAAGAGTAGCTGATGCCCAAAAGATTCATCAGCAAGCACAGAATCAGAACTGTAATTTTAGGTTAGTGGATGATCATCATGTCGGCATTTCTCTTGATGAAACAACTGATCGCCAAGATTTAAATTTGATTTGGTCGATTTTTGGTGGTCAAGGCCCTCTTGATATTGATGCTTTAGATAAAGAGGCAACACATGCAATTCCAGGTACTTTAATTAGACAATCAGCTTACTTAACTCATCCAACCTTTAATCGATATCACTCTGAACATGAAATGCTTCGATATCTTCGCAGCTTATCTGATAAAGACTTAGCGCTTGATCGCACGATGATTCCATTGGGATCATGCACTATGAAATTAAATGCAACGAGCGAAATGATGCCAGTAACCTGGCCTAGTTTTTCTCAAATTCATCCATTCGCTCCTGAGGAGCAATGGGCGGGTTATGCCAAGCTCATCGAGGATACAGAGCGAATGATGTGCGCTGCCACTGGCTATTCTGCTGTCTCACTGCAGCCTAATGCCGGCTCCCAAGGTGAGTATGCTGGTCTATTAGTTATTCGCGCCTATCATGAGTCTCGTGGTGAAAGTCATAGAAACATTTGCTTAATACCTTCATCTGCACATGGTACCAATCCGGCCTCAGCTCAAATGGCCGGACTTCAAGTTGTGGTTGTTAATTGTGATGCAAATGGCAACGTAGATCTCATTGATCTTAAATCAAAAGCTGAGCAGTATTCTAGTCATCTTGCTGCCATCATGATTACCTACCCAAGTACTCACGGAGTATTTGAAGAGGGCGTTCAAGAATTATGTGAAATTATTCATCATCATGGCGGTCAAGTTTATATTGATGGTGCCAACATGAACGCGCTTGTTGGAACGGCAGCACCAGGACATTTTGGTGGTGATGTTAGCCATCTCAATCTTCATAAAACCTTCTGCATTCCACACGGTGGCGGCGGTCCAGGTGTTGGTCCTGTTGCAGTTCGCTCTCATTTAGCGCCTTTCCTTCCTTGCTCCTATACCGCAGGTACAGCCAATAAGTGGAATGATCTTGAGTGGCTGCGTATTAGTGCTGCACCATTTGGCTCAGCGTCTATTTTGCCGATTTCTTGGATGTATGTAGCTATGATGGGATCTGAAGGTCTTACTAAAGCTACAGAGGTTGCAATCCTCTCAGCCAATTATGTTGCTCGAAAGTTAGGGCCTTACTATCCTGTTTTATATAAAGGCGCTCAAGATCTCATTGCTCATGAGTGCATTCTTGACTTAAGGCCTTTACAAAAAGAAACTGGGATTAGCAATGAGGATGTTGCCAAACGATTAATGGATTTTGGCTTTCATGCGCCAACCATGAGCTTTCCTGTTCCTGGAACACTCATGATTGAACCGACAGAAAGCGAGTCTAAATCTGAGTTAGATCGTTTTATTGAGGCAATGGTAGCTATTGCAGAAGAAATCAAGAAGGTTGCTGTCGGCACTTATGACAAGCTTGATAACCCTCTTAAAAATGCTCCTCATACCGCTCAGCTTGTTTTGGCTAACGCGTGGGATCATTCTTATACGCGAGAGGAGGCAGCTTATCCAGTAGCGAGACTTCGCAAGAATAAATACTGGCCGCCAGTTGGACGCGCTGATAACGTGTATGGCGATAGGAATTTATTTTGTACTTGTGTGCCTATAGCCGAATATGCTTAAGCTATAGTTTTTAAAGCATGATGGGGTCGCGTTCTATATACCAGCCGACCCCTTTTCTTTTGGTATTTTGTGAAGTAATTGCATCCTGAAAAATTTCCAACGCCTTAAGCAGTGTTTGCCGGTTGGCGCACTCTAATAGTATTTGTGCGCGCTCCTGGCCGGCCAATCTAACCATTGCTTTCGGAACAACATCACTCATTGATATTCCGCTGGGCCATTTGCTTGATTGTTGGGCCAATGTTGCAGCATTCTTAAGCATCTCAATTGCAGAACTTAAAGTTCTATGTTCTGCATGCAGAAGTGCTTGATAAGAAAAAGGTGGCAACCCAACCATTTTTCTTTCCTCGCACAACTCTGATAAAAAGCCATTTACTTCATCTAGCTTTAAATATTTATAAGGCGCAGCTGTTGGATATCTCGTTTGAACAACCACTCGTGACGCTCCAGACTGATCGCTTCTACCAGCCCTTCCGGTTACTTGCATGAGTTGAGCAAATAATCTTTCTGAGGCTCGATAATCTTGTGAAAATAAACTCGCATCTGCATCGATGACGCCTACCAGGGATACAGATTGATAGTCATGCCCTTTGGTAATCATTTGTGTTCCAACAATAATATCTGCCTGGCCGTCATGAACAGCTCCAAATAATTCTTCCGCGCTTCCTTTTTTCCTAGTGGTATCTGCATCAATTCTTAATATTTTTGCATTGGGAAACTCCTGGGTAAGATACTCCTCCACCTTTTGAGTTCCCTTGCCAGACGGAATTAAATCTGCATTTCCACAACTAGGACAGGATTTTGGTATTTGTTTAAGCAATCCACAGTGATGACAACACAAAGTTGCTCTTTCATTATTTGGTCGATGCAAAACCATATGCGCTGAGCATTTAATACAGTCGGAAACCCAAGCACACGCCTCACAATTAAGAACAGGGGAGTATCCCCGCCTATTAATGAAAATTAATGTTTGCTGTCGATTTGCTAAGTTTTTAGTGATGCCACTTAAAAGATGCTGACTAAAGCCATGTGCATTTTTGTTGCCGGCTTTTCTATCAAGATTCAAATCAACTATATCTACCGTTGGTTTTACGGCATTTCTTGCGGCCCGTTGCTCAAGGCTTAATTTTTTATATTTTTTTTCTTCTGCATTGAACCAAGTTTCCAAGCTAGGGGTTGCTGATACTAAAAGAATTGGCACTTCTAATTTTTTGGCCCTCCAAACCGCTAAATCTCTCGCAGAATATCTAACGCCCTCTTGTTGCTTATAAGATTGGTCATGCTCTTCATCGACAACTATGGCGCTTAAATTTGGAATTGACGCCATCACAGCCATTCTTGTTCCAAGAATAATTCTTGCTTGGCCTTTACTTGCTTGGGCCCAGTTATCAGCTCTTGTTCTATCTGTAAGTCCGCTATGCAGAACAACTAAAGCTAGCTCTGGGAATGCCAATCTAATGCTCTCCTCTAATTGAGGTGTTAGATTAATCTCGGGAACCATGATTAAAACTTGTGTTTGATCGCCCTCTAAAACTCTGGATAGCCACCTTAGATAAGTCAGCGTTTTTCCACTTCCTGTTACCCCCTGCAACAAATAACAGTTAAATTTTTTCTTTTTGGAAGACCTGGCTAACTCCTCTACAGCTGTTGTCTGCTCCTCATTAAGCTCTATTTCTTTTTGATATTCGCTTTCTTTTATTGCCTTGGCTTTTGCTTTTTTATTGACTCTTTTTTCTTTGCTTAACAGCTCCCACTTCTCTTTTTGTCTCCAGTGTTTTGGTATCGATGGGATCAGTATTTCACCAATTGATTTTAGATAATAAGTTGAGGCAAATTCAGCCATACTCAAAAGATCTTCGGATAGAGGCGGGAGGGGAGCTAAATCAGTGACACGTTTTATCTTATTGATATCGAAATTTGATTTTTCAACTTCGCTCATCACAACGCCAATAATTTCTTTTTTTCCAAATTCAACAGAAATTATTTGTCCTCGCTGAGGCTTGCCGCCTAAATGCTCATGATTCCAGATATAGTCAAATAACCTATTGACTGGCGTATCGACGGCTATTTGAACTATAGTTTCTTTTAGTAAAGGTTTAATAAAGCTCATGTTTTACTTTAAGTCTGCCTTGAAGAGTGCTGGTACTAAATGTTTTTCTTGCCCTGGCTACAAATGCTGTGGAAAACCTTGTGGATAAGTTTTTAGCAAAGCTTATAAATTCTTCTTAATTATCTGTGCTCTATTTTCTATCACTCTATTCAATAATCTAATATATCCAACAAAATCATATACTTAAAAGATTCTAGCGCATCTTTTGAAACTCGTTTGCTCTTAAGTTCTCTTGTTCCTATGTTTAAAGGGGTCTGTGCATAAGTTACCACTTACATAGCCCGATTAACTACTTTCTGAGCTTTTTTGAATGCTCTAAAACCGTATGAACTAAGGTTGTTACATGTTCTGGGTTGGTAAATTGAGAAATACCATGGCCAAGATTAAATATATGGCCATCCAAAGGGTGAAGGTCTTTTTCAAGGGCTGGGGCTTCTGCAAGCTCATCAAGTATTCTTTTCGCCTCTGCACCAATTTGTTCAGGCGATGAAAATAGCCCCAGTGGGTCAAAATTACCCTGCAATACTAGTGGTGTTTTATTTGTAAGTAGGCGCTTACGTGACTTTGCAACTGATGCAGTCCAATCCAAACCAATGACATCGGCGCCGGATTGGGCAATATCTTCTAACCAAATACCGCCGCCCTTAGTGAAAACTAAAACAGGTATTTGTTCGCCATCTTTTTTTCTTGGCAAAAGATCAATCACAGTCTTCATGCTTGCCAATGATGTTTTTTGATACCAACCATCCGGCAATAATCCGCCCCATGTATCAAAAATCATCAATGCTTGAGCGCCAGCCTCAACTTGTGCTTTTAAATATTCAGCAACTGACTGAATATTTGCATCTAATACCTTTTTCATCAAATCAGGTCTTTGATACAACATCTCTTTAGTATGCTTAAAGTCTGATGAGCCTGAACCTTCAATCATGTAACAGGCGAGAGTCCATGGACTTCCAGAAAAACCAATTAAGGGCACTCTTTGTTGACCATTCTGAATCAATGCTTTTCTAATTTCTGATACCGCATCAAAAACATATTTCAGCTGATCAAGATCCGCAGGGCGCAAATTATTGACCGCTGTCTCATCTCTTAAGGGACGACTAAAACGTGGGCCTTCACCCGCCTCAAAACTTAAGCCTAATCCCATGGCATCAGGAATAGTCAAAATATCCGAGAATAAAATGGCCGCATCCAACGGATAACGATCCAATGGCTGCAAAGTGACTTCAGTTGCTAAATGAGGATTTTTGGCAAGCGCCAAAAAGCTGCCAGCCTTGGCTCTTGTTGCATTGTATTCAGGTAAATAACGACCTGCCTGGCGCATCAACCAAATAGGGGTTCTATCAGTTGGTTGCTTTAAGCATGCGCGCAGGAATCGATCGTTAAGTAAAGACAATTATCTCTTTTGACGGAATTTAGCAATTGCTGCTAATTGTGCAGCTGCCATAGCAAATTCAGACTGAGCATGCGCAAAATCAATTTCAGTACTACGGTTTTGCATAGCCTCTTCAGCTGCTTTTTTAGCTTCGAGTGCTTTTGCTTCATCAAGATCATGACCACGAATAGCAGTATCAGCAAGAACTGTTACTTTATTAGGTTGAATCTCAAGGATGCCACCAGCAACGAAAACAAACTCTTCGTCACCGTCAACTTTTTCAATACGAACTGCGCCTGGACGAATTTTTGTAATGAGCGGAGTATGCCCCGGAAGGATACCCAACTCACCACCTTCACCAGGCAATGCAATGAACTTTGCTTCACCGGAAAAAATAGACTGCTCGGCGCTTACTACATCAACGTAGATGCTTGACATGTATGTTCCTTGGTTACAACTTCTTAGCTTTTTCGATTGCCTCATCGATGCCGCCAACCATATAGAATGCCTGCTCAGGCAAATGGTCAAGCTCACCATCAACAATCATCTTAAAGCCGCGGATTGTTTCTTTTAAAGGAACGTACTTACCTGGAGAACCAGTAAATACTTCCGCTACGTGGAACGGTTGAGACAAGAAACGTTGAATCTTACGAGCACGTGCAACAGCTTGCTTGTCTTCTGGTGACAATTCGTCCATACCCAAAATAGCAATAATGTCGCGCAACTCTTTATAGCGCTGCAATGTTGTTTGAACACCGCGAGCAACCGCATAGTGCTCTTCACCAACAACTTGTGGATCCAACTGACGACTTGTTGAATCAAGTGGATCAACCGCTGGGTAAATACCCAAAGCAGCAATGTCACGTGACAAAACAACTGTTGAGTCTAAGTGTAAGAATGTTGTAGCGGGTGATGGATCTGTTAAGTCATCGGCAGGAACATAAACGGCCTGGATAGATGTAATAGAACCCGTCTTCGTTGAAGTAATACGCTCTTGTAAACGGCCCATTTCTTCAGCCAACGTTGGTTGATAACCCACAGCTGATGGCATACGACCCAACAATGCAGATACTTCTGTACCAGCCAATGTATAACGATAAATATTATCGACGAAGAACAAGATGTCACGGCCTTCGTCACGGAAACGCTCAGCCATTGTTAAACCAGTTAAAGCAACGCGTAAACGGTTGCCTGGCGGCTCGTTCATCTGACCGAAAACCATGGCCACTTTATCAAGAACGTTTGAGTCCTTCATCTCGTGGTAGAAGTCGTTACCTTCACGAGTACGCTCACCAACGCCAGCAAACACTGACAAACCTGAATGTTGCTTAGCGATGTTGTTAATCAACTCCATCATATTAACTGTCTTGCCCACACCGGCACCACCGAACAAACCAACTTTGCCGCCTTTAGCAAACGGGCAAACTAAGTCAATAACTTTGATACCTGTTTCTAGCAAGTCAACTGATGGCGATAGCTCGTCAAACTTAGGTGCAGATTGGTGAATCGCACGACGCTCATCTGTTCCGATAGGACCAGCTTGATCAATTGGGCGCCCCAATACATCCATAATGCGGCCCAAAGTTGCCGGACCAACTGGTACTGAAATGCCTTTACCTGTGTTGGCAACACTCATACCACGACGCAAGCCATCGCTTGAACCCATGGCGATAGTGCGAACTACGCCGTCACCTAACTGTTGTTGCACCTCAAAGGTTAAACCCTTTTCAGCAAATGACGCCTCATCGCTCTCTTGCAAGATCAATGCGTCATAAATTTTTGGCATGTTGTTGCGAGGAAACTGAATATCCACCACCGCACCAATACATTGAACGATATTTCCGTTACTCATCGTAGTTCTCCGATCACTAATTTTTTACAATACATTCGTTATCAAACCGCCGCAGCGCCGCCGACAATCTCGGACAACTCTTTGGTAATGGCTGCTTGACGTGTTTTGTTGTATACCAACTGCAACTCACCAATAACGTTTTTAGCATTATCAGATGCAGCCTTCATGGCAACCATACGAGCAGACTGCTCAGATGCCATATTTTCTGCAACCGCTTGGTAAATCAATGCCTCAACATAACGTTTCAACAATTCATCAACTACTGATTGTGGATCAGGCTCATATAAATAATCCCAACCGTACTCTTTTGACTCAGCAGCTGTTTGCTCTAAATGCTCACTAGATAGAGGCAATAGTTTTTCAATTACCGGCTCTTGCTTCATCGTGTTGATGAATTTTGTATATGCCAAATAAACAGCATCTACTTCACCATTTTCATAAGCGTCCAACTGCACCTTAATTGCACCAATTAACTTTTCTAAATGAGGGGTGTCGCCCATTTGCGTTACATGAGAAACAATCTTCGCTTTAATTCTGTTTAAGAACTGAAAACCCTTCATACCTATTGGTGTGCATGACAACTGAACACCCTTAGCGTCAAGCTCCTTCATTGTGTTCGTCAAAGCTCTTAAAACGTTGGTATTCATACCACCGCAAAGACCTTTATCTGTAGTTACAACAATGACACCAGCTTTTTTAACTTCACGCTCTACTAAATAAGCAGGGCGATACTCCGGGTTGGCATTACCCAAGTTGGCAGCAATATTCCTTACTTTTTCAGAGTAAGGGCGTGCATTGCGCATGCGCTCTTGGGCACGCCGCATCTTAGATGCGGCGACCATTTCCATCGCCTTGGTGATCTTGCGCGTATTTTGCACGCTCTTGATCTTTGTCCGTATCTCTTTAGTTCCGGCCATTGCGGCTCTCCTCGCTTCTTATATTAAAAAGAAGCTGAACGTTTAAAGTCCTCGACTGCGGCACGCAAAGCTGCCTCATCTTCTTTTGTGAGGTCTTTAGTATCTTCAATGCGGCCAATTAAATCGGCGAACTTGCTCTTTAAGTGTTCGTGTAAACCTTTTTCGAAAGGCAATACAAATTTCACATCAAGATCATCCAAGAAGCCATTGTTAGCCGCATACAGAGATGCGGCCAATTGCCAAACTTGTTGCGGTTGATATTGGGCTTGTTTTAATAGCTCTGTAACTCGACGGCCACGCTCTAATTGCTTACGTGTTGCTTCGTCCAGGTCAGACGCGAACTGAGCAAATGCTGCTAACTCGCGATACTGCGCTAAGTCTGTACGAATACCACCTGATAACTTTTTGATAACCTTAGTTTGAGCAGCGCCACCAACACGCGAAACAGAAATACCAGCGTTAATCGCCGGACGTACGCCCGCATTAAACAAATCTGTTTCTAAGAAGATCTGGCCGTCAGTAATAGAAATCACGTTTGTTGGAACGAAAGCAGAAACGTCACCCGCCTGAGTTTCAATAATTGGCAGCGATGTTAATGAACCCGTTTTACCTTTAACAGCACCTTTGGTAAATTTTTCAACATAATCTTCATTAACACGAGCTGCGCGCTCAAGTAAACGTGAGTGTAAATAAAACACATCGCCAGGATAAGCTTCGCGTCCTGGTGGGCGGCGCAATAATAATGACACTTGACGATAAGCAACCGCCTGCTTTGTTAAATCATCATAAACAATCAAGGCATCTTCACCGCGATCGCGGAAATACTCACCCATTGTGCAACCAGCATAGGCTGACAAATATTGCATCGCTGCAGAGTCAGATGCTGTTGCTGCAACTATGACTGTGTATGCCATTGCGCCTTGTTCTTCTAACTTGCGTAAAACGTTTGCAATAGTAGAGGCTTTTTGACCGATCGCTACGTAGACGCAACGAATGCCCTTGCCTTTTTGGTTGATGATTGCATCAACAGCAACTGCTGTTTTACCAGTTTGACGATCGCCGATGATCAGCTCACGCTGGCCACGTCCGATAGGCACCATCGCATCAATTGCCTTTAAGCCTGTTTGAAGAGGCTGGCTAACTGATTGACGATCAATAACACCTGGCGCTACTTTTTCAATAAAGTCTGTCATCTTTGCATTGATTGGACCCTTGCCATCAATCGGCTGACCCAAGGCATTAACAACACGGCCTAATAACTCTGGTCCTACTGGCACTTCAAGAATTCGACCTGTACATTTAACCGGGTCGCCTTCACTGATATGCTCATATTCACCTAAAATAACAGCACCAACTGAATCGCGCTCTAAGTTAAGGGCGAGGCCTAGTGTGTTGTTTGGGAACTCAAGCATTTCGCCTTGCATAACGCCTGAAAGGCCATGCACTCGGCAAATGCCATCTGTTACGGAAATAACTGTGCCTTGGTTGCGGACTTCGGCGCCAACGCCTACACCACTAATTCGGCTTTTGATCAGTTCACTGATCTCTGATGGGTTGAGTTGCATTTGCTTACTCCTGGGATCTTATTCGGTTATGCGCTAAGAGCGGCTTGCATGGAAGCTAAGCGGGCTTTAACTGAAGTGTCTAACACCTCATCACCAACTTGCACACGCACACCACCAATCAATTCTGGGTCTACATTAACTGTAGGGCGAAGCTCTCTTCCACCAAAGCGCTTCTTGAGAGTTGATAACAAACTATTTAATTCATCACCTTGCAGTGAGAACGCACTTGTAATCAAAACTTCAGCCGCGCCTTCTTGAGCATTTTTTAACGCTGTAAATTGTGTTGCGATTTCTGGCATAGCCAACAAACGATTGTTATGTGTCAAAACTTCAACAAAATTTTTCACAACATCCGCTGGCTTTGTTTTCATACCGCTTAACAAAATTTGCAACAAATCAGCATCGGCTAATTTTGGACTATTAGCTACTGCCAGTAAGTCTGGGTTGCTGGCAACTTGTGCTAACTCTTCTAGTTGCTCAGAAATCGAAGACAACTCCGCAGGCTTAGCACTTCTAAAAAGAGCCTCAGCGTAGGGGCGAGCAATGGTAGCTAAGTCTGCCATATTAAAGCTCTGCCTTTAGCTGATCTAATAATCCAGCGTGTACTTTAGCGTCAACTTCACGACGTAAAATTTGCTCTGCGCCTTTCACTGCCAAGGCAGCTACTTCTCCACGCAACACATCTCTTGCTCGTGAAACTTGTTGTTCAGCTTCAGCTTTTGCCTGATCAATAATACGGGCCGCTTCAGCTTGAGCTTTTGCCTTAATTTCATCAGCCGACAGTTGAGCACGCTTCTCAGCATCAGCGATACGCTGAGTACCTTCGTTGCGAGCTTCCGATAATGCTTGTTCAGCTCGTTTTTTTGCAGACTCAAGATCAGCTTTACCGCGCTCTGCGGCAGCTAAACCATCTGCTACTTTTATAGCGCGCTCGTCCAAAGCTTTTACTAATGGTGGCCAAACAAACTTGGCAACTACCCACCACAAGATAAAAAAGACGACCATCTGCGCGAATAGCGTCGCGTTTAGGTTCACGGTTTATTCCTTTCGGTCACGATGACAAATACTCACAGGCGCTCAATTGCGCCCGTCAATAACTTCTGATTACTTAATGACTGCAAGTAGAGGGTTTGCGAATGCAAACAACATCGCAACGCCCACACCGATCAAGAAGGCAGCGTCGATCAAGCCAGCCAACAAGAACATCTTAGTTTGTAATGGCTCCATTAATTCTGGTTGGCGAGCAGAAGCTTCAATATACTTACCGCCCATTAACCCAATGCCCAAGCAGGCGCCCATAGCACCCAAACCAATGATGATGCCAATACCAATAGCTGTATAACCTTGAATAGTTGCTAGAAATGCTTGCATGTTGACTCCTAAATAAAAAAACAGTTAGTAAAAAAACAGTTAGAAAAAACTAGTGGTGACTATGCGCTTGACCAATATAAACCAATGTCAACATCATAAAGATGAAGGCTTGCAGCAAAATTACCAGGATATGGAAAATCGCCCAGGCTGAACCAGTAATAACCTGACCAATAAAACCTAAGAATGACAGATCAACGCCAAATTGCCAGACGCTACCCAACAGAGCGATTAACAAAAACACTAGTTCGCCCGCGTACATATTGCCAAACAACCGCATTCCCAATGAAACGGCTTTTGCAATATATTCAATAAAGTTCATTATCAAGTTGAATGGGGCCAAGTACCACTTTGCGCCAAATGGGGCCGATAGTAACTCGTGTACAAATCCTCCCACACCTTTAATTTTGAGACTGTAATAAATCATCAAAACTAAAACAGATAATGACATCCCCAGCGTGGCATTTAAATCGGTTGTTGGGACCAGCTTGTGATGGGGCACATGAACATCGCCAAAAACACCAAGCAAACCATTGACGCCATGTACCCAGTCAACAGGAACCAGGTCAAGAGTATTCATTAATATGATCCAGCAAAAAACAAATAATGCCAAGGGTGCAATAAATGTTCTATCTCCATGAACAATGTTTTTTGATTGCGTTTCTACGAACTCTACTAGCAGCTCAACCATTGCCTGAAAACGACCAGGTACGCCGGCGGTTGCGCGGCGAGCCGCTAGCAATAAAAATCCCACAACCAACAAACCCATTAATAGAGACCAAAAAACTGTATCTAGATTAATAATAGAAAAATCAATAATCGCTTCCTGCTTGGCATGCAAAGTATTTAAATTTTGCAAATGCTCAGAAATGTACTCCGTAGACGTTAACGCCACTTTGGTCGATTCTGTTGCCATCGTTTACTTTCCTCTATCCCTGTATGCCATTATTTTCTTAGTATGAAAGCCAACCAGTAACATTTTAGCGCCAGCACATAAGTTAATAACAGCGGTAACCAATCCAAATCCGGATAAAACATAATCACTAAAATAAACATTGCAATCGTTGCAATGATTTTTAACAGCTCACCTGTCACTAGTGCAAATACCGTTAACCCCAACGCATTGGCACGAGTGCTTAAAACTTTTGCTCTAGCAGCAAACAATATTCCGGGCACCACCGCTATCAGTCCACCAAATATGGCTGATATGGCCGAAGACCCCAAGCCAAACTGATTGCCTGTTGCCGACCAAGCTAGCCCAGAAATAATCGTTACCAACCCCTGGAGAATTAACAACCCTTTTACAGTTACTCGACTTGGCCTCAAGAGCGCGCGACCCAAAAGGGCCTCCATCTCAGCCCTAGTCAAGGGTTTTGCATACTCCTCAGAGTCTGCTAATTCGTCATTCCGATTATTGTTTTTCACGACGCTGGGCAGCTGCACATCCTCGTTACTAAAGCCTTGAGATTTTACAGAATCCTTGGGCATTGGGTCAATGTAATTCACCAAAATAAATTAATCTATCGCCAAACGTTTAAACAAGGCATCAAGCTCATCAAACTGGCTAAATTTAATTTTAATTTCGCCACCTTGTCGTTTTTGCTTTATCTCAACACTTAAATTGAACTCATCGGCCATTCGATCTTGAATTCTTTTTATATCCGGATCTGCATTCGTAATACTTTTTAGCTTACCCGAAGTTGGTTTTTTGCTTAAGCTCAACTTTGTTGCCATGCTTTCTGCTTCTCGAACAGATAATCTTTGAATGGCAATTTTTTGAGCCAAAGTGACCTGCAGGGCGTTATCCAGTGGGAGCAGGGCGCGCGCATGGCCCATATCAATTTCACCTTTTATCAACATCGCCTGAACAGGTTTAGCTAGTTGCATTAAACGCAATAGGTTACTCACCGCGCTGCGAGATTTTCCAACGGCCTGGGCAGCCTTGTCATGGGTATATCCAAACTCCTCAATCAGCCTAGATAAACCTGTAGCCTCTTCAAGCGCATTGAGATCTTCTCGTTGCATATTTTCAATTAAAGCCATGGCCGCCGCCGATTGATCATCGGCTTGCTTAATGAGCACTGGCACCTCTTTAAGACCAGCCATACTTGCAGCGCGATATCGACGTTCACCGGCAATGATCTCAAACTTTCCATTGGCAATAGGGCGAACTAGCAAAGGCTGCATGACGCCCTGTTCTTTAATGCTCTCGGCAAGCTCTTGCAAAGACGCATCAATCATATTTTTCCGTGGTTGATATTTTCCGGCTTGCAGCTGATTTAGCATCAACGTCGCCACACCTTCGGCGCTTGTTGTGCTGACATCCTTGGCGCCCAAGAGCGCCTCTAAACCACGGCCTAAACCTTTTTTCTTTAATGTTGCATTCATTTTTTTTCCATTACATTGTTTTAATACGCTCAATCATTTCCGTGCCAAACTCCATATAAGCCTGCGCACCTCTTGAGCTCTTATCAAAATTAACTCCTGGCATGCCGTAGGAGGGCGCTTCTGCTAATCGAACGTTTCTTGGAATGATTGTTTTAAAAACCTTATCCCCAAAATGTTCTATCAACTGATCTGAAACTTGTTGCTGCAAGGTTGTGCGAGGGTCAAACATGACGCGTAGCAACCCAATAATCAACAAGTTAGGATTGAAGTTGGCATGGACCTGTTTAATTGTGTTTACTAGATCAGAAAGCCCTTCAAGCGCAAAATATTCGCACTGCATGGGTACGATCACTCCGTTTGCAGCACAAAGTCCATTAAGAGTTAACAAAGACAGCGCAGGCGGGCAGTCAATTAGGATAAAGTCATACTCCTCGAGCATGGGCACCAAAGCCTCTTTTAGGCGCTCTTCGCGCCGCTCAATTTCAACAAGATCAACCTCTGCCCCGGCGAGCTCACGGTTAGCGGGCAACACATCGTACCCTCCGGTTTCAGAAACAACTTTGACTGATTTAATATCCGCCAAACCAATCAAGACGTGATAAACCGTTTGGCTTAAACCCATCTTTTCAATACCAGAACCCATGCTGGCATTGCCTTGTGGGTCTAAGTCTACAACTAGTACTCGCTGTTTCTGAGACGCTAAGCTAGCCGCCAAGTTGACTGTGGTTGTGGTTTTACCAACACCACCTTTTTGGTTTGCAATGCAGAAAATTTTAGCCATGAAACACTTTTTTCAATAAACGGGTTAAGCCAATAATCCTTTCACAGGCGCCAACTCAAAAAGCCGTCTTTCCGCTTCAAGACCTGGAACCTGCAAAAGATAATTCTTTGTTACTTGCCAATCTGTTGGAATGGTTTTTAAATCATCCTCCAAAAGCTTAGCTTTCATTGCCCAAACGAGGCCGCCCTCATGCAACATTGGCTTTGATAAGGTAATGAACTTACCAAAATCAGAAAAAGCCCTTGAAATACAGATGCTTACAGATTTTTCAAGTGCCTTGGAGCTGTCTTCGATGCGGGCAGGGTGAACTTTAACATTTTCCAAATGAAACTTTGATACTGAATGCTGTAAAAAGACCGTCTTTTTTTGAACGGCCTCCATTAAGTGAATTTTCCACTCTGGGCGACAAATTGCCAAAGGTATTCCTGGCAAACCTCCACCCGTTCCAAGATCTGCCAATGAAAAAGCTTTCGCGGAATCATGTCGTTTTGCAACAAACTCATCTAAATGGGGTAAAACGCTCAAAGAGTCCAATAAATGTAGGGTAACGGAGTCTTTTATTTCTCTGATCGCCGATAAGTTATGTGTTTTATTCCATCGTTGAAACTCAATTAGATAACTTATCAAATCCTCGGCTTGTTGCTCAGATATCCTGAGCTCTAAAGCCTTTAATCCTTTATTTAACTCCGCCAATAAGTCTTTACTGCCTATTTCATCCTGCATTAACTCACCATTGGGCGTCTACCCAAACCTTTTTTTAGATGAATGAGCAGTATCGAAATGGTCGCCGGCGTTACACCTGCTATTCGCGCGGCTTGCCCTAAAGTTGCTGGTTTATGCAAGTTTAACTTTTGCTGCGCCTCCATCGACAAACCGTGAACATTTGCATAGTCAATATCACCGGACAGAGCTGTCTCCTCATGAAAAGAGTGTCTTGCTATTTCAACCGCTTGGCGATCAATATATCCCTGATACTTAATGCCTATTTCAACTTGTTCTGCAATTTGATCGTTTAATACAACATCATCAGCCAAAACTCCTGACCCCCAGCGGCCATTCATGGCGTTTGTTAGCTTGCTATAAGTCACTTCTGGGCGCCGTAATAACTCCGCCAAGTTGTACTCATGAGTAATAACCTGCCCCAATAATTCCTCAGACTCTGTTGGCGATAATATCTTTGGGCTAACCCAAGTAGAACGTAAACGCTCTGTTTCACGTGAAACAGCATCTTGTTTCCTACAGAAAAAATCCCAACGACGGTCATCAACCAAGCCCAAATCTCGACCAATCTTGGTCAGGCGACCATCAGCGTTGTCCTCCCTGAGGCTGAGTCGATATTCAGCCCGGCTGGTAAACATCCTATAAGGCTCTAGAACACCTTTGGTAATAAGATCATCTACCAACACGCCCAAATAAGCTTGATCTCGCTTAGGGTACCAAAATGACTTTCCTTGAGCCCTCAAAGAGGCATTGGCGCCGGCCAAAAGACCCTGCGCGGCAGCCTCTTCATAACCCGTTGTACCGTTAATCTGCCCGGCAAAAAATAAGCCCTTGATATTTTTGGACTCTAAACTAGGACTCAGGCTCCTTGGGTCAAAGTAATCATATTCAATTGCATAGCCAGGTCTCACGATCATGGCATTTTCCAAGCCACGAATACTTCGAACTAAACTCCACTGAACATCAAATGGCAAACTTGTAGAAATTCCGTTAGGGTAAAACTCATTAGTTGTTAAACCCTCTGGCTCTAAGAAAATCTGATGGCTGTCCTTAGAGGCAAATCGATGGATCTTGTCTTCAATAGAGGGGCAATATCTAGGGCCAACACCTTCAATCACGCCGGTATACATGGGCGAACGATCTAATCCCGCCCTAATAAAGTCATGTGTTTTGCTGTTTGTGTGCGTAATCCAACACGACAACTGCTTCGGATGAAACTCCGGTCTACCTAAGTATGAAAAAACCGGCAGCGGATCGAGATCCCCGGGCTGCTCTTGCATAACTGAAAAATTAATAGTTCGCCCATCAATTCGGGGTGGGGTTCCTGTTTTAAGTCTGCCCTGAGGTAGCTTTAACTCTTTTAGTCTATCAGATAGTCTTATTGCCGCAGGATCGCCAGCGCGCCCACCAGAGTGGTTATCTAAACCCACATGGATTTTTCCATTTAAGAAAGTACCCGCAGTCAAAACTACCTGGGGGGCATAAAAGCTTAATCCTAGTTGAGTGGTGGCCCCGCGCACCTCATCACCGCTAACTATAAGATCATCAACTGCCGCCTGAAATATTGTTAAGTTTTCTTGGTTTTCAAGTTTTGTGCGCATTGCTGACTTGTACAGAGCCCGATCGGCTTGCGCTCTGGTCGCCCGAACAGCGGGGCCCTTGCTAGAGTTTAAAATCCTAAATTGGATGCCAGCCAGATCGGTTACTTCTGCCATAGCGCCGCCAAGCGCGTCTATTTCTTTTACAAGGTGGCCCTTACCAATTCCACCAATTGATGGATTACAGCTCATGGAGCCTAGGGTTTCTATGCTGTGCGTTAAAAGTAGGGTGCGTGAGCCCATTCGAGCAGAAGCTAAAGCAGCTTCAGAGCCCGCGTGTCCGCCACCAATAACAATCACATCAAAGTTTTTTAAAAATTCCATAAATCACCTAGCTAGGTCGGCGATGATATCACCTGGGACTAAAGGGCTCAAGAGCCTAGCTCGTTTACTTGTTTCACGTGAAACGGTCGTGGCGGTAAACCGCATTAGGCTGGCCAGCCAAAATATCTAAAAGCATCATAGCCAGTTTTAAAAATCAAAGCAGCCACCACGGCTATAAATATCTTCCTAACAAACCCGCTGCCATAACGTACCGCATAGCCAGAGCCAACGACGCTTCCAACAATATTCATCAACATCATGGCGACACCAAGAGCCCACTGAATATGGCCAAATGAAGCAAACAAGAGAATGGCCGCCAAGTTAGTCGCGGCATTAACAAGCTTCGTCGCCGCGGAGGCGTGTAAAAAATCAAAGCCAAAAATACGAACAAAACCGATTAATAAAAAGCTACCCGTTCCTGGACCGAAAAACCCATCGTAAAAACCAATGACTCCGCCCAGAATGGCCGCTTGTAATACTCTCGAACTGCTGGAAATTGGCGGTGAATGGGTGGCCCCTAGTGACGGCTGCTTAACTGTATAAATTAATAGAGCAAACAATATGATGGGCAACAGGATTCGAAAAACATCTAGAGACACGGTTCTGACAACCGCTGCACCAGCAAAAGAGCCCATGAAAGCAAACAATATCGCTGGAATTACAATGAAATAGGGTAACTTAACTGTTTTTAAGTATCTTTTAGCGGCAATTAGTGTTCCACCAATTGATGCTACTTTATTTGTCCCCAACAAAGTGGCCGGGGCAGCAGAAGGGTAAACCGAGAATAAGGCGGGAACCTGAATGAGCCCACCTCCACCCGCCACTGAGTCAACAAAGCCGGCTGCGGCTGCGGCTAAAAGAAGTAGCCAAACAGACCAATGAAAAAAATCAACTTCAATCAAGGGGCAGCACTCAAAATTTGCCGCGCAATCTTTTCGGCAATCATCATTGTTGGGGCGGCGGTATTACCCGAGGTAATTGTTGGCATAACACTAGCATCAACAACCCGAAGACCGCCAATCCCCAACACTCGTAAATTAGGGTCCACGACCGCATTGGGATCATCCGCTTTACCCATCTTACATGTGCCAACTGGGTGAAAAATAGTTGTGCCAATTTCTGCGATCTGAGACAAAAGCTCTTCATCATTAACAAATTGTTTACCAGGTTTATGTTCTACAACTCCCGCAGAATTAAAAACTGGTTGATTAACAATGGCTCGGGTAATGCCTACAGACTCAATTGCAACTTGACGATCCTCTTCAGAAGACAAGTAGTTGGGATTAATTAAGGGCAAAGAGTCAAGGCTGGATGATGTAATGTGAACCGAGCCTCGAGAGCTGGGTCTTAAGTTGCAAACACTCGCCGTAAATGCATTGAAGGTATGTAATGGCTCCCCAAATCTTTCCAACGAGAGTGGTTGAACATGATATTGAATGTTTGGTCTATCGTAAGACTCTGAAGAAAAAGTAAAGGCTCCAAGTTGCGAGGGCGCCATTGACATGGGCCCGCGTCGAGTCAAAATATACTGTAAACCAATCGCGAACTTACCCCACCAATTTGCTGCAATTTTGTTAAGCGTTCTAAATCCCTTAACTTTATAAACCATCCTAATTTGAAGGTGATCTTGTAAGTTTTCGCCAACACCAGGTAAATGCTTTTTACATTCAATACCCATGCTTTCAAGTAAAGCCCTATCTCCAAGACCAGACCTTTCCAAGATTTGAACGCTGCCAATAGTGCCAGCAGATAGTAGGGTTTCTTTCTTGGCGATTGCATGATGACACTGACCATTAAGCCAAAACTTAACGCCTCTACAATTGAAGCCATCGAAAATTAACTTATCAACAGAGGCGCTGGTAACAATGGTTAAGCTTTCTCTTTGAGCCGCTGGCTGAAGAAATGCTTTTGAAGAGTTTAAACGCCAACCCTTTTTTTGCGTAACATCAAAATAGGAAACCCCGCGATTACAGCCGCGATTGAAGTCTTCAACCGATGGAATGCCAAATTGATTGGCAGCCGTTTTAAACGCCTCCAATATTTTCCAGCTTAACCTTTGCTTTTCAACGCGCCACTCGCCGCCGGCGCCATGAAAAGCATTGGCGCCACCGTGATAGTCTTCGATACTTTTAAAATCATTTAAAACCGAATGCCATGACCAAGAATTATCGCCAGTTAAGCTGGCCCACTCATCATAATCTTGGGATTGTCCGCGCATGTAAATCATCCCGTTGATAGATGAAGAGCCGCCCAAGACCTTGCCTCTAGGATAAATTAAGCTTCTACCGTTGAGCCCTAACTGAGCTGACGTTTTAAACATCCAATCTGTTTTAGGGTTGTTAATACAATATAGATAGCCAACCGGTATGTGTATCCACAAATAGTCATCTTTACCACCAGCGTCTAATAGTAAAACTTTATTTGATGGGGTTTCGCTTAGTCGATTCGCCAACACACAGCCAGCGCTACCAGCACCAACAATAATGTAATCAAACTCGCCGCGACTAGTAGAAATGGCCTCTGTCATGCTAAGCCTTGTTTTGCAAATAAACCTGTAGGGCTGATCGTTCGGACTCCCCCAAACTCTCAAGTGCAATTCTTTGCGATGATTGAATTATCATCAATGCATATGGCTTGGCTAAACAAGCTGCTTCATTGCACAATACCAAGGACTCACCGGATGATGGAGATTTATCACGCCAATAGTTGATGGCAGACTCAATTTCTTGTATTGATATAAACAACATAAACTTAATCGGCCAACATCGTCCCGCGACAAGCTTTGCTGCCACAGCGACACTCGTAATCCTTCTTAATCTTTTTGGTAATCTTGCCCTCTAACTGAAGGCCATAGTCATAAAAAAGCTCATCGCCAGCTTTAATATTCTTTTTGGCATAAAGAAAAACCTTTGTGGTCTTGCCCGCATCTTCTTCAAGGGACTTACAGTTTGGCTTGCAAGAGTGATTAATCCACATGGCTTCGTTGCCACCAAACTTTGCATCGATTGTAGATCCGTCCTCTAGTCCAAAGTAAAAGGTATGGTTGGGTTGGGTTGGGTCATGTGGATGACGATCAACGGCAACTTTCCAGGAAATCCGCTCCCCAGTGTACTCAATGATTTTTTTGCCCTTAGAGATTTCTTTCGCGGCAAAGACTCCTTTACCGTGAATATTTGACTCTCTTACCTTAACCAAATCGTTACTTTTATTTTTTTTAGACATCAATATTTCGAGCTATGAGGGCATTGCTTTCAATAAATGCGCGACGAGGTTCAACCTCATCCCCCATTAGGGTTGTAAATACTTGGTCTGCGGCAATGGCGTCTTCAATTTGAACTCTTAATAAGGTTCGTGTATTGGTATCCATGGTTGTTTCCCATAGTTGTTCTGGGTTCATTTCACCAAGCCCCTTGTAACGTTGACGGCTAACTCCGCGCTCCGCCTCGGCAAGAAGCCACTCCATAGCCTCCCGAAAATCCTTAACTATCGCCTCCTTAACCGTTTTATCTGGATCGCCACGCTTAACCGTGGCGCCTGAACCCAAAACATTAGTTAATGCAGATGATGCCTTTTCGAGCGTCTCATAGTCAGCGCCATGAACAAAGTCAGAATCAATGATTGATAGTTTTGTGTTGCCATGGACTCTTCGAGAGATTAGTAGGCGATAGCGTTCTGTTCTTTCGTCTTTTTGAACAACAATTTGAGGCTTTACTAATTTATCAATTTGTTGGGCGAAGTAACCGCTTAACTCCGTTGCAGATTTGCTGGCAGAATCTTCTGAATCAAGGTTAAGGCGAACACCATTCGCTATAGCGCGCAACGATCCTTCATCCATGCTTCTTGATAGACGATCAACAATATTTTGGATTGATTGATAATCATTCGATAAAGTTGTTAAGCGCTCGTTATCAATTACCTTGCCGTCCGAAAGAACAACGGTAGCATTCTCAAGCGCTAAATTTAACAAGTAGGCATTTAATGCATTGTCATCTTTAATATATTGCTCATTCTTGCCTTGCTTAACTTTATACAAAGGCGGCTGCGCAATATAAATATGGCCACGCTGAACAAGCTCAGGCATTTGACGATAGAAGAATGTCAAAAGTAAAGTTCTGATATGGCTACCGTCAACGTCCGCGTCGGTCATGATGATGATACGGTGATATCGTAACTTATCGGCGTTGTACTCTTCTTTTCCAATTCCAGTTCCAAGGGCGGTAATTAAAGTAACCACCTCTTGGCTGTTAAGCATTTTGTCGAATCGTGCTTTTTCTACGTTAAGTATCTTGCCCTTCAATGGCAAGATTGCTTGAAACTTTCTATCGCGACCCTGTTTTGCAGACCCGCCCGCAGAATCGCCCTCGACAATAAATAATTCTGACTTGGCGGGGTCTTTTTCTTGGCAGTCTGCTAACTTACCCGGCAAACCCAAACCATCTAGCAGTCCTTTACGGCGGGTCATGTCACGCGCTTTTCGAGCGGCCTCTCTTGCTCTGGCCGCTTCAATGATCTTGGCGCAGATAATTTTTGCGTCTTGAGGGTTTTCTTGGAGGTAATCCGTTAACAGAGAGCTCACAATTTCTTCAATAGGTCCTCGAACCTCGCTTGAAACTAATTTATCTTTTGTCTGGCTTGAAAATTTCGGTTCTGGTACCTTAACCGACAGAATGCAAGTTAAGCCCTCCCGCATATCGTCGCCCGTAATTTCAACCTTAGCCTTTTTGGCTAATTCATGCTCGTCAATATATTTATTAATGACGCGCGTCATTGCTGCGCGCAGTCCGGTTAAGTGTGTTCCGCCATCCCTTTGTGGAATGTTGTTGGTAAAGCAGAGAACCTGTTCATTGAAGCCGTCATTCCACTGCATTGCTACTTCAGAAGTAATGGTGCCGCCCAAGTCTGAGGGCCTTTCGCCCTCGGCATAAAAAATATTTGCGTGGAGTACGGTTTTGTTTTTATTAATATATTCAACGAATCCCTTAACACCGCCGGAGAACGCAAAACTCTCCTCTTTACCCGAGCGTTGATCTAATAGGCGTATATGAACGCCGTTGTTAAGGAAGGAAAGCTCTCGAATACGCTTTGAGAGGATTTCGTAGTGATACTCTATATTGCCAAAAATTTCCACGTCAGCCAAGAAGTGCACTTCGGTGCCGCGTTTATCTGACTCACCTATAACCTTTATGGGTGAAGTCATGTTGCCAGCCTCTTCAATCAACTCTCGCTGCTGAACAACCCCGCGGGCAAACTCCATGAAATGCACTTTACCGTCACGCTTAATTGTTAAGCGCAACCATTTAGAAAGCGCATTTACACAACTAACACCAACTCCATGCAAACCACCTGAAACCTTGTAGCTATTTTGGTCAAACTTGCCGCCAGCATGAAGCTCCGTCATAACAATTTCAGCGGCGCTTCTCTTTGGGTCATGTTTATCATCATATTTGATGCCCGTGGGCACACCACGGCCATTATCGATAATCGAAATTGAATTATCTGTGTGGATTGTTACTGTTATTTCAGAGCAGTGTCCCGCCAAAGCCTCATCAATTGAGTTATCTAAGACCTCGAAAACTAAGTGATGTAAGCCTGTTCCATCTGATGTATCGCCAATGTACATACCAGGTCTTTTGCGAACAGCCTCAAGACCTTCTAATATTTGTATAGAGGAGGCGCCGTATTGTTCTTTTACTTCGACAGTCATTGATTAATCTTTTCTTATAAAACCATTAAATGCGCATTGGCATTACTACGTACTTAAAACCTTCTTGTTCAGGAAGTGTAATAACAGCACTGCTGTTTGAGTCACCCAAACTGATTTGAATTGAATCGTTTTTTAAGTTTGCAAGAACATCTAACAAGTATGAAACATTAAATCCAATATCAATTTTATCGCCATCGTATTCAGTTTCAATATCTTCTTGAGCCTCTTCTTGCTCTGCATTCGTTGATTGAATGGTTAGACAGTTATCTGACAATACACAACGTACACCCTTAAACTTATCGGTCGTTAGAATCGCAGCTCTTTGCAAAGAAGATTGAAGAGCTTCTCGTTTTACAACCAGACTGTTGTTTTGGCCTTTAGGAATGACTCTTTGAAAATCTGGAAATTTCCCCTCAACCAATTTAGATAGGAGTTCAACACTTCCAAAATTAAACTTGACTTGATTGTTTGCTAAGGAGACAACTACAGGCTCATCAGAATCTTCTAACAGGTGTTGTAACTCTAGGATTGTTTTTCTCGGAATAATAATTTCTTGCTTCTGACCATTACCCGTTGGATTTTTATCTAAATCAACATGGCTATAGGCTAGGCGGTGTCCATCGGTTGCAACCGCAATGATGCGCTGACCTTCTAAAACAAATAACATACCGTTTAAGTAATAACGAATATCTTGCTGGGCCATTGCAAAATGAACTTGGCTAATAAGTTGTTTAAATGCTTTTTGAGACATTTCCCAACTAGCAGAAACATCTGTTGATTCCGGCATGATTGGAAATTCATTTGCTGCAAGTGTTTGTAGGGTAAAACGACTCTTACCACTTTGAACAACCATCTTGTTGTCTTTTAAAGAAAGACTTAATGGGCCCTCTGGTAAAGCTCTTAAAATATCAACAAGCTTTCTAGCACCAACCGTAGTGCTTAAATTATCAGATCCCACACCAAAGTCTGCATGAGTTGTAATTTGAATTTCAATATCTGTAGAAACTAAAGAAACAGCATTTCCGTTTTTCTTGAATAACAAATTAGCCAAGATTGGAAGCGTATGTCGACGCTCGACAATGCCACTCACTAATTGAAGTGGCTTTAATAACTTATCTCTTGTTGTATTGACCAGTTCCATGGTTCTTATTCCTGTATTAATTTATTTATATGTATATATCTATAGTAGTAGTTAATAAAGCAGCCGAAATCTGTGGATAACTAAAAAATCATTTATTAATCATCATTTTACATTCATTGAAACCTTGTGGATATCTTTTGGAAATCCTTTGGATAAAGTCTAATAACTTTTACCCTTTAATCACACTTACAACCTTATTCACAATCTATCCACACAATATTAAAGTACTTATCACCAGTGTTATACATAACCTATCCACATAGTTTTCCACAGAACCATTAGTTCTTTAGAGACTGCTCTAAAACGTGCAATTCATGGTTAAGTTGGTTGTCTCGAGAACGTTCTTCTGTAACTTTCCGAACTGCGTGTAAAACTGTTGTGTGGTCTCTACCCCCAAATAACTCGCCTATTTCTGGCAAGCTCTTTTGAGTTAACTCTTTAGCAATATACATCGCTATTTGTCTTGGTCTTGCTATATTAGCCGGACGTTTTTTTGAGTACATATCAGCAATTTTTATATTATAAAAATCGGCAACTGTTTTCTGTATATTTTCTACGGAGATTTGTCTGTTTTGAACCGATAACAAGTCCTTAAGGGCCTCCCGGGCCACCTCAATCGTAATTTCTTTGCCATGAAACCTTACATAGGCCAGAATCTTGCGCAAAGCACCCTCAAGCTCTCGAACGTTGGATCTTAAGTGTTTGGCAACAAAAAATGCCACATCTTCCGTTAGAGGCAAGCCTTCTGAAAGCGCTTTTTTCATCAAAATAGCGACCCGCATCTCTAATTCAGGCGGCTCAATAGCAACAGTTAAGCCAGAGTCAAACCTAGAAATAAGGCGGTCATCAATCCCCGAAATTTCTTTCGGATACGTGTCACTGGTCATGATGACCTGCGATTTGTTTGCTGTTAGGGCCTCAAATGCATAGAAAAACTCTTCTTGAGAGCGTGGCTTCCCAGCAAAAAACTGAATGTCATCAATCAGGAGCAAATCTAGAGAGTGGTAATACTGCTTAAATTTATCAAAAGACTTTTGTTGATATGCCTTAACCACGTCGGATACATATTGCTCGGCATGAATGTAACGAATTTTAGCCTTTGGTTTTTCTTGTAATAAATGATTACCAATAGCATGAATCAAGTGGGTTTTACCCAGACCAACACCGCCATATAAATACATCGGGTTATAAGAAGAACCGGGGTTGTTGGCCACCTGAATGGCTGCGGCACGGGCCAGCTGATTAGCTTTACCTGTTACAAAACTATCAAAAGTTAGGCTGGGATTCAGCCGTGAGCGGCCATCAATACTAATACTAGGGGCGTCAGGAACCAGGTCACTAAAATCATTATTGAGAGATTGTGGGGTGTTTTCAAATGATTCCACTAAAAACTCAGATTGTTTATCTGACGTATTGACCAACTTAACTTTCGGGTCTAAGACCCACTCAACTATCACAGGACGACCATAAAAATTTTGAGATAGTTCAATAAACCGTTGATTAAATTGGTTTTTAGCCCAATCTAGCTTAAATCTATTGGGCGCCGCCAAAGACAAAATATTGTCTGTATCATTAAATCCCAAGGCAAACAAAGGTTTGATCCACGTTTTAAATTGTTGTGGCGACAGTTCCTTAGAAAAGGAAGCTGTCACAAACGCCCAAAATGTCTCAAGATTGTTATTTGCCGTTAAAGCGGAATTTGTCAAAGTATTCATAATCACAACGCAATTGTAGTTGCTGATAAAAGTTATCCACAAAGGATAAGTCGGTGGATAAGCTGTGGATAACATGTTGACAAGTCAGAAAATTTATAAAAAACAACAAGATGCTCATGTGAATAAAAATATATTCTTTAAATATCTATTGACGACCCTTTTTTATAAAGCGAAAATATAGGGTTAGTTAGGAAACAATTATGAAACGTACATATCAACCGTCAGTAACCCGTCGTAAACGTACCCATGGCTTTCGTGTTCGCATGAAAACAAAGGGCGGACGTCATGTTTTAAATGCGCGCCGTGGAAAAGGGCGTAAGCGCCTCGCTGTTTAAAAAACAGCAAGATCAGAAAATTGGTAGAGCGAGCATGAGTTTGCCTCGCTCTACAAGTCTTTCTGACCCAGAAGCCATTCGAAAGATCTTGGCTCAAAAACCCCAAACGAGTAAATATATAGCGGCTCATCTTTTAATAGATAAGAGCCCAGGTTTTGCGCTAACTGTTCCTAAAAAACTCGCAAAGCGAGCTATTGATAGAAATAGAATTAAACGATTAATGCGCGAAATATACAGGGTGGCACCTATTTCACCAGAACCTCAGTTGCTGGTGCTTCGACTCAGGAAGAAAATTGGTGATAAAACTAAACACAGGCTCAGGGAGCAAGAAAGAAAAGAAATACGCTCAGAGTTAATGGGACTTGCCTTGCAAAGATGATCTCTAAAGCACTACAAGTACTGATACGGCTTTATCAAATAACCTTAAGTCCTTTTTGGGGGGCGCAATGTCGGTTTTATCCAACTTGCTCATGTTATGCCGTTGATGCACTAAAACAGCATGGAGCATTAAAAGGCAGTTATTTAGCGCTTTATAGAATTTGTCGTTGCAACCCTTGGGCTCGAGGTGGTGTAGATCTCGTTCCCGAAAAGGTCATCAAGAAATAATCTTCTCACACTACAATTGGCGATTCGCTAATTAATACAGAAAAAAACAATGGACATTAGAAAAACGCTTCTTTGGGCAATCTTCACAATATCAGCTATTTTGCTGTTTGATAACTGGCAAACGCATAATGGTCAGTCATCCATGTTTGGAGCAAGTAAGAAGGCTGAGACAACTCAAGAGCCTAATAAACCCAAACAAGATTTACCAAAACCAATTGTCTCTTCTTCAGCCGCTAGCCCAGTTGCGCCAGCGAACCAAACTACGGTCGCAAAAGCGGGAGAAATAATTACTCTAAAGAACGATGTTCTGGAGTTAAATATTGATACATTGGGCGGCGCCATTGTTAAGGCAAAACTACTCAAACACCTAGAGGAAGATAAAACACCTGTTTCATTGTTTGACAAGAGTAGTGAGCGTCAATACTTTGCGCGTAGCGGCTTAGTATCTGCAACAGGAGTTGAGCTCCCAAACCACACCCAGGTATTTTCCGTAGTTAGAAACACAAGCAATAATTCAGTTATCTTGGTTGCAGAAAAAAATGGTGTTCGCTTAGAAAAAACATATGCTTTGACAACGGGCTCTTATTTATTAGATGCCAAGCATGTTGTTAAAAATATAAGTGCACAAAATTTAGATGCAACAATTTATGCAGAGATAGTAAGAGATGGCGGTAAGCCGTCCTTCAAGGGCAAAGTAGAAGACAGCTCTTTCTACAGCACCTTTACTGGACCAGCAATTTACACAGACACAGAGAAGTTTTTGAAAGTTGAGTTTTCGGATATTGAAAAAGGTAAGGCGAAAACTCCTGGAACCCAAATGGCTGGACAACCAACGTGGGTTGCAATGATCCAACATTACTTCACCACCGCTTGGATTCCATCCACTACTTATCAAAAAGATTTGTATGTTGAAATGTTAGAAAAGAATCAATATCGTGTCGGGGTTAAATCTAAATTAGAGCCAATTGGTGTTGGTCAAGAGAAAACAGAGAGCCTGAAACTTTTTGTTGGTCCGCAAGAAGAAAGTGTTTTAGAAAGTATTGCGCCTGGACTTGAGTTAGTAAAAGATTATGGTTGGTTGACCATATTGGCCAAACCTATTTTTTGGCTCTTAGAAAAGATACACGGCATTGTCAATAATTGGGGTTGGTCAATTATTTTATTAACAGTTTTGATTAAGCTTTTGTTCTTTCCTTTGTCCGCGGCCAGTTATAAATCAATGGCAAAAATGAAATTGGTTCAACCAAGGCTCATGGAAATGAAAGAGCGCTTTAAGGGTGAGCCACAAAAATTAAATCAAGCCATGATGGAGATGTATCGAAAAGAGAAGATCAACCCTCTGGGCGGTTGTTTGCCAGTGGTTGTTCAGATTCCTGTGTTCATTGCTTTGTATTGGGTTCTATTGGCTTCTGTTGAGATGCGCGGGGCTCCTTGGCTTGGCTGGATCCAGGATTTATCACAACCAGACACTTTGTTTGGAGTTTGGTTTGGGGCGCCAATTGGTTTATTGCCAATCATCATGGCGATTTCGATGTTTATTCAAGTGAAACTAAACCCAACACCACCCGATCCACTTCAGGCAAAGTTAATGATGTATATGCCATTGATATTTTCAATCATGTTCTTTTTCTTCCCGTCGGGCTTGGTCCTTTACTGGGTTGTTAATAACATCTTATCAATTGCACAGCAGTGGCAAATTAATAGAGTTTATGGTGATGGCAATAAAAAGCCAGCCTAAGTATGACAATGCAGCGCGATCCAATCATTGCAATTGCAACAGCTAAGGGTCGCGCTAGCGTAGGAATTATTCGGTTGTCCGGTCAGGGGGTCTTACCTTTAAGTAAGGCCCTTTGTCATTCTGAGTTGCAGCCACGCCATGCAAGCCTAATCAAATTTCAGGATGATAAGCAGGACCCAATTGATGAGGGTCTGGCAATCTTCTTTCAAGCCCCCAACTCTTATACAGGTGAAGACGTATTAGAGCTCCAGTGTCATGGTAGCTCAGCGGCTCTAGGGGTTTTGTTAGATCATTGTTTAAAGCTTGGATTACCTTACGGCCTTCGTTTAGCTCAACCGGGTGAATTTACGGAGAGAGCTTTTTTAAATGGCAAGATTGACTTGGCACAGGCAGAGGCAATTGCAGACTTAATAGATGCGAGCAGTAGCTTAGCTGCTAAAAGTGCAGCCAAGTCGCTTAAGGGTGAGTTCTCTAAGAAGATTGATGTTTTTCTAAAGTCTTTGATTGAGCTTAGAGCATTAACTGAAGCAACTTTAGATTTCCCAGAAGAAGAAATTGACTTTATTAAGCAACATGATGTGATTAATCGACTTAATAATATTTTGAGTAGTATCAAAGACGTTAAAAAAGCTGCCCAACAGGGTGCGATTATTAGAGATGGTTTAACGATTGTTTTGGTGGGCCAACCCAACGTTGGCAAAAGCTCTTTGATGAATGCTTTGGCTGGCGAGGAGGTTGCGATCGTGACTGATGTTGCGGGCACAACCCGTGACCGCTTAAAAGAAACCATCCAAATTGATGGCATACCTCTTCATATTGTTGATACCGCAGGGCTAAGAGAAACGAGCGATAGTGTCGAACAAATTGGTATTGAGAGAACTTGGAAATCAATAGAACAAGCGGATTTGGTTTTACATTTAATGGATGCAACCCATGGCGCCCAGGTTTCAGAAACCGATAAATCGCTCATTCTTAGAATTCAACAAGTTTGCTCAAAGCAAGTTCCCGTTAAGATGGTTTGGAACAAAATTGACCAGTTATCGTCATTTAAAAAATCTGTTGATGAAGAAATTTACGTTTCTGCTAAAACGGGCCAGGGTTTGGATGAGCTAAAAAAAGAATTATTACAAGTTGCAGGGTGGCAACCTGAAGCTGAGGGCGGCATTTTGGCAAGAAAGCGCCATATTGAGGCATTGCTAGAAGCGGAGTCCCACATAACTGTAGCGCTTGATCTGCTTCTAAAAGAAGCTCAATTTATTGAGCTTGCAGCAGAGGAGATGCGCTTGGCTCAGGAAGCTCTAGCTAGGATAACGGGTCAGTTTTTACCAGACGATTTACTGGGTGAGATTTTTAGCACCTTTTGCATTGGTAAATAATTAAAAATGCAATTTGATCAAATTGTTTTGGCTGGTGGGGGTAATCGTTGTTGGTGGCAAGCAGGATTTTGGCACCTTTTAAATGAAACTTATCCGCAAAAGCCAAGCAGAGTAGTTGCAATTAGCGCAGGAGCTGCCACCGCATGTTTGCTGTATGCAAGACCCGGTCAAGAAGGTGCTCAATGGGGGCTTAGTTATTATGCAAAAGCTTTAGCCCATATTACAAAGAATGTTGATTGGCTTAATTTGTTTAGCTCCAAATCAATATTTCCTCATGATCAGTTATATAGGGCAGCGCTTAAAAATATTATCGGCGATGGATTTAATCAGTTAAAAACAGCGCCTCAAATTATGATTGGTCTTGCCCAGGTGCCACGTTGGTTGGGCCCTAGATCTGCAGTGGCTGTTGGCTTGTCAGTTTATAACTTAGAAAAATATTTTAAAAAAAGCCTCCACCCGGTTTTGGGAAAGAGACTGGGGTTTAAACGAGTTTTTGTATCTGCACAATCTTGTCTGAAATTAGACGACTTGGTGGAATTAATACTTCAATCCTCTTGTACCCCTCCCTTTACGCCAGTAATGTACAGAGATGGTTGGGCGGTGTTGGATGGTGGGCTTGTTGACAATGTACCCATTGATGGATTGTTACCAGCATTACCAGGGGAGAGACCCCAGGAGGCTCTTATTCTTTTAACTAGACGCTATCCTTATCCAGATTGCTTCGTAAAAGAGCTTCCGGGGCTTCGTTTAACTTATGTTCAGCCACGAACACCCGTACCCATCTCAAGCTGGGATTATTCAAAATACCAGTTGATGCCTTTAGCTTATGAGCAAGGGCGTGAAGATGCTAAAAATATCATTTTTTCTAAAACATTTACCACGCCTGGCCCGAGCGCATTTTAGAGAAAAACCAGGCTTTGACTGTAAGGCCAGAGGTGCCCCAAAGTGGTATCCTTACGGTATTCCAATTAATAAAAACTACCCATGAACGAACCTATGATGAAGGGTGTGGCCCCTATTAATACGCCATCTTATGTTAAACACCAGAAACTAATTGATTGGGTAGCTGAAATCAGCACTTTGACCCAACCTGATAGCGTTTATTGGTGTGACGGTTCCGAAGAGGAGTACGATCGTTTGTGCGCCAAAATGGTTGAATCCGGCACACTCAAGAAGCTAAATCCAGCCAAAAGAAAAAATTCATATTTAGCCTGTTCTGACCCGAGTGACGTAGCCCGGGTTGAAGACCGAACATACATCTGCTCTGCAAATAAAGAGGATGCTGGCCCAACTAACAACTGGATGAACCCCGCCGAGATGAGAGCAACTTTACAGCCACTTTTTGCTGGTTGTATGAAGGGTAGAACTCTCTATGTAGTTCCGTTTTCAATGGGCCCATTAGGTTCTCCAATTGCACACATTGGCGTTGAATTATCGGATAGCCCTTATGTGGCCATCAATATGCGCATTATGACTCGCATGGGTAAAGGCGTTTTTGATGTTTTAGGTAGTGATGGCCCATTTGTGCCTTGTGTGCATACTGTGGGCAAGCCATTGGCTACCGGAGAAAAAGACATTGCTTGGCCTTGTAACTCAACCAAGTACATTGTTCACTACCCAGAAACTCGTGAGATTTGGTCTTACGGTTCTGGTTACGGTGGTAACGCTTTACTTGGTAAAAAATGCTTTGCTTTAAGAATTGCTTCGACCATGGGTCGTGACCAAGGCTGGTTGGCCGAGCACATGTTAATTTTGGGCGTTACCTCACCTGAAGGCAAAAAGTACCACGTTGCAGCAGCATTCCCATCGGCATGCGGAAAAACAAACTTTGCAATGTTAATCCCTCCTCAAGGCTTTGAGGGTTGGAAAGTTACGACGATTGGAGATGACATTGCTTGGATTAAGCCACGCAAAGATAAGTCAGGCAAAACAAAATTATTTGCGATTAACCCGGAGGCTGGTTATTTCGGTGTTGCACCAGGAACAAATACCTTAACCAATGCTAATTGCATGGCTTCGTTAAATGAAAACGTTATCTTTACTAATGTTGCCTTAACCGATGACGGCGATGTTTGGTGGGAGGGTATGACCGTTAAAGCCCCAGATCACTTAATTGACTGGCAAGGTAAAGACTGGTCGCCAGCCGATGGCGCCAATGGTCGAAAAGCATCTCATCCAAATGCACGCTTTACTGTAGCTGCAACCAATAACCCTGTCATTGATCCTGAGTGGAATAATCCTGACGGCGTAGCTATTGATGCGTTTATTTTTGGCGGTCGTCGTTCAACAACTGTCCCATTGGTAACGGAAGCTCGAAACTGGGTTGAAGGTGTTTACATGGCCGCAACCATGGGTTCAGAAACAACAGCAGCTGCGGCTGGTCAGCAGGGTATTGTGAGGCGCGACCCATTTGCTATGTTGCCATTTACTGGTTACAACATGAGTGACTATTTCCAGCATTGGTTAGATATGGGTAAAAAGCTCTCTGCAGAGGGCGCCAAGTTGCCGAGTATTTTTTGCGTTAACTGGTTTCGTAAAGACGAAGGCGGTAAATTTGTTTGGCCAGGTTACGGGGAAAACATGCGCGTCTTAGCTTGGATGTTAGAGCGCCTTGATGGTAAATCCAATGGTCAAGAAAACATCTTTGGCACAACGCCATCGCACGCCGATCTTAACTGGTCTGGACTAGATTTCACCGCAGAGCAATTCAACAAGGTAACTTCAATTGACAAGGCAGCCTGGCGAGATGAAATGAAGTTACATGACCAGCTCTTCGAACAGCTTTCATACCACTTACCAAAAGAGTTGGTTGAGACTAAAAAATCACTTGAGGCCCGCTTGGTCGGTTAACTAAGTAATTAGAGTATTTATAAAAGCGTTAAGTAAACAGCCCCTTTATTAAAGGGGCTGTTTTTTATAAAGTTAAGGCAATCTTGCTAGGCTAATGATCTTTAGGGATCATGCTGGTCGGGTTGATGTGAGCGCCCGCTCTCATCACTTCGTAGTGAAGATGAGGGCCTGAAGATCTTCCAGTGTTGCCAACCTTAGCAATAACATCACCACGCTTAACAGTCTGACCAGTTCTAACTAGCAGCTGACTAGCGTGAGCGTAACGCGTCATAAATCCCTCGGCATGCTTAATTTCAACCATATTGCCATAGTGTGCTTCGTAACCAGCGCGGCTGACAACCCCGCCAGCTGACGCAATAATGGGCGTGCCCACGGCCGCAGAAAAATCAATGCCTTCATGCCTTGCCATCATTTGAGTAAATGGATCAATCCGCAAACCGTAACCACTACTCAAGCTATAGCTGCCTTTTACTGGAAGTCCTGTAGGAAGAGCTCCCAACCAAGCAAGTTGCTTTGACCAAAGTTGATTCACTTCTTGGATATTCTTTTTAAATGCGGTGACGCTTTGTAAAGATTCATCGAGGGATTCAATTAAGTCAGCATTACTCGATGATTTAAGATTTACGGGCTTTAGAGGGCCGCCCTTTGCATTACCACCAGGTATCTGGGATTTAACCGCGCTTGGAGTTGCCATCTCCATGAAACGGTCCTTAATTTTCTGAATTTGAAGAAGTTCTTCGCTAGTTGTTTGAAGGCTCTCTTGAATAAGTTGTAACCTACTTTGATATTCCTTTTCAATCTTATCTTGTTCTGCTTGAGTTAAGACGCCGCCCATGGCGCGGGCAATATCAGGGCGCGCTTCAATAGCAATACGTAGACCAACAAAATGTAAGGTGCCGCCAATGACAATTAGAATGGCTGCAAGAATAGCAATACTCATTGAGACGGTTCTCAAAGTGATTGATATTTTTCTAACGCGGCCCGTTGGACCAGAAACCCACATTAATTGCATAAATTAAGTTCAAATATAACAATCCAACATTATAAAGCCAGACCGCAAGATGCCAACCCCTAACCTTAATTTTGATGCCGTTGTTATTGGCGCGGGTATAGCGGGCGCAGCTATTGTTAAGTCATTGAAAAATAACAATATAAATAATTTTTTGGTGGTTGACAAGGGCCTATGTGGGGCAACTCAAACAAGTGCACATTCAGAAGCGTTGTGTCATCCCTACATCGGTCGAGGCCCATCCAGGCTTCAAAGACTAACTTTTTTGGCTTTTAATGAAGCAAAACAGGTCTGGGCAACAAGCTGGCGGGGTAATGGGGTTTTTCACTTGCCTCGCAGCCAAGAGGGATTCAGCAAAGAGATTATGGGTGAGCGTTTACTTGAACAAGGATTCACTCCCGAAAAAGCCCTACCTTTAAGTAAAGAAGAGGCACTTGCGAAAATCAACGTTAATGCCGGCGGGACATATTTCCCTGAAGGTGGGTGGGTCAACATTCAGAGTGCATGTCACGAAGTTTTTGAATCATTGCTGCCATCCCAAGCAAAATGGTCAACGGAGGTTGCTGAAATAAAGTTTGAAAACGGGTCTTGGTATTTGCAAGACTCTAGTCACGCACTTATTGCATTAACTAAGCGTCTATTTTTAGCTAATGGCCTGGGCGCCCAGAGGCTGTGCGAGAGTATAAAAATTGATTTGCCTCTTAAGCCAGTAAGAGGGCAACTATCAAGATTTAGATTTAATCATGAATCCGATTGGGTGGCGCGCCTGCCAAAAGTTTCTCTATCAGGAAAAGCTTATTGTTTGCCACCAACCATGGTTGAAAAAGATACATATGAGTGGGTGATTGGCTCAACTTACGATGAAGGTGTGGATGACTTAGAAGAATGGGACGAGAGTCATTCAGAAAACAGCGCATTAATGAGGGAGATGCTGGGGCTTGAGTTGTTAGAGGAAGAGCTAAAAGCATACAGTGCATTTGTGGGGGTTCGCTGCGTTGCCAGCGATCGACTACCCATTATTGGACCAGTAAGAGGGCACCAAGGACTTTATACATTAACCTCTTTGGGTTCAAGAGGGGTGATGTGGTCTGCTTTAGCAAGCCAGATGTTCACTGAACATCTGGCACATGAGATCGCTCACTCAGCTTTTTTAGACGCTCGTTTTTTTGCTGGAGCTCGTTTAGCGGCCGCTGGTTTAACTGCTGATTTAGCAGGCGCTTTAGGGGCTGCTCGTTTTTTAGCGGGGGCCTCAAACTCAAAACTAATCTTGCCATCTGGCTGACGCGCTAGGTAGGCTTTAAATCCGCGACCCGTTCTATTGGATTTGAAGTTGGTAAGTAAATCTGTTTTACCTTCGCCTAATAACTTAGATACTTGTTCTTTAGAAATCTCTTGTTGAAGAACAACCTTCCCGGTAGAAAAATCACATGATTTAGTTGGTCCAACGCTGCGCTCACACAAATACTTCATGCCGTGCTCATAAACAGCGCTGGAGCATTTGGGGCAGGCTCCCAAAGAGGTTTGGTCTGAGAAATCAACTTCCTCCAAGTCATCTTCTTGGCTGTTACCAAAATCAAACTCTAATTTGAATCCAGCGTTTGGATAATCTTTATCATCTTCAGGAATGGCAACCAATTTGATAATTGCTGCGAAAGGGCGACCCATTTTGCTTCTAAAGCCCTGAAGAGGGCCAATCTCTTTATTGGCGATGAAAGCTTCTGCCTCATCGTATTCAAATGCTCTACCACCTGGAATTTTACTAATAGAGAAGCCGCACTTTTCGCAAGCAAAACGACGATAGTTTTCTTTAACTAATCCGCCACAATGAGGGCATGGCGTTTTGAGATCAGCATAATCGCCAGGAATGGTGTCGCTGTCATATTCTTTTGCGCGCTTAACAATACGTTGAGTAATTTGAGCGATCTCTTGCATGAAAGTATTTCGGTCTATTAAACCTTTTTCCATCAACGCTAACTTATGTTCCCAGTTACCAGTAAGCGTAGGTTGTGTTAATTCTTCTACGCCAAGCCCTCGTAACAAGGTCATTAATTGAAATGCTTTTGCAGTAGGTATGATTTCTCGCGCTTCGCGCACCATATATTTTTCAGCAAGCAACCCTTCAATAATCGCTGCCCTAGTAGCCGGAGTCCCTAAGCCTTTATCAGACATGGCCTCTCGCATGTCGTCGTCATCAACAAGCTTCCCAGCGCCTTCCATTGCAGACAATAATGTTGCTTCGGTATATCTGGCTGGAGGCCTTGTTTTAAGGGGAACGGGGCTAACTGATTCAGTCTTAACTTTTTCGTTTTCTGCAACCGCAACTAGCTCTTTGTCATCTTGTATTGATTTACCGTAAACAGTTAACCAGCCAGGACTTGTTAGGATCTTTCCATCAGTCTTGAACAGGTGCCCACCTACTTCAGTGATGCGAGTTGTAACTTTAAATTCTGCAGACGGGAAAAATATGGCCATAAAACGGCGCACAACCAAATCGTATAACTTTTGTTCTGGTTCCGACAAATTCTTTGGAGCCTGTAATGTCGGAATAATCGCAAAGTGATCAGAAATCTTACTGTTATCAAAAATCTTTTTATTGGGTTTTACCCAAGAACTATTCAAGATTTGTGATGCAAACGGATAATAGTTATCAGAGCTTTCAGCAAGCATTTCTAAAGTACTAGTAACCGTTGGCAAGTAGTCTTCCGGCAATGCTCGAGAGTCAGTTCTTGGATAGGTTAATACCTTATGTCTTTCATAAAGTGCCTGAGCGAGACCTAGAGTGTTCTTGGCGGAGAAGCCAAAGCGGGCATTGGCCTCCCGTTGAAGGCTGGTTAAGTCAAAAAGCTGAGGAGCGGCCTGAGAGCTTGGCTTTGATTCTTCCGTTACCTTCCCTGGCTTTTCACGACAAGCAGCAACAATACTTGCTGCGGCTGCCTCACTCCAAAGCCGACTTTCCTTTTTCTCAGGATCAACGACAACATCTTTAGACTCTTTTTTGAATTTCGGGTCAAACCACCTGCCTTGGTAAATACCAGCAGCACAAATAAACTCCGCACTAACTTCCCAATAGTCTCGTGAGATGAACTTACGAATTAACTCTTCTCGCTCCACCACAATTGAAAGGGTTGGCGTTTGAACACGACCAACCGTAGTTAAAAAGAAGCCACCGCTCTTACTATTAAAAGCAGTCATGGCACGCGTGCCGTTAATGCCCACCAGCCAGTCAGACTCAGAGCGGCAGCGAGCAGCATTTGCAAGATTGTGAAGATCATCATCACTGCGAAGTTTGGTAAAGCCATCACGGATAGCTTGGGGCGTCATGGACTGCAACCAAAGGCGCTGGATTTTTTGAGTTGCTTTTGTATGCTGTGCAATGAGCCTAAAAATTAACTCACCCTCTCTACCTGCATCGCATGCATTAATTAGCAGATTGATATCTTTTCTTTTTATCAGCTTTTGAAGAACTTTAAGGCGCCCCTCTGTTTTCGCAATGGGTCTTAAATCAAAATGGGGCGGTATGACGGGCAGGTTAGCAAACGACCACTTACCTCGCTTGACCTCATAAGCATCAGGAGCAGCAATTTCTAATAAGTGCCCAACGGCTGATGAAACGACAAAGTCATCACTCTCAAAATAATCTTCATGCTTCGTAAAACCGCCAATAGCGCGAGCAATATCAGCCGCGACTGAGGGTTTTTCAGCAATAATAAGGCTCTTGTATTGGCCTGGTTCAGCAGTAGTTTTTGCCACAGTGCAGCTTTCCCAAAGGGTCTGATTAAATTAATTTCCTTTTTTCATTATTAACCGATAAATGAAAAAGTTGGAAAAAATTAAAAAACATGCTTTTTTAAAACATTAGCACCAATGGCTAATTACAAACCTCATAGCTTCAAAATAAGCTCTTCGGTGATATCGCCAGGTCTTTCCGTTAGCTTGGCCCCGTCCTTAATTAGTTGATGGCAACCAGAGCCGCAGACTCTTCCGATGGCGTTTGGAATAGCAAAAACCTCCCTACCAAGATCATTGGCAAACCTCGCGGTTATTAAAGAGCCCGACTTTTGATTGGCCTCAACAACAAGAGTGCCAAGAGAGAGCGCTGCAATTAGTCGGTTTCTCTGGGGAAAGTGATAAGGTTTGGTTATCGTACCGATTGGATACTCAGATATTAATAAGCTTTTTTCAGCGATTGTTTGGCATAGCGCTCTATTTTTTATGGGATAGCAACGATCAAGGCTTGTTCCGCACACCGCGATAGTGGGGTGTTTAAGTTCAGAGCCAAGCGCCCCTCTGTGAGCGGCAGCGTCTACTCCTTCGGCTAGGCCTGAAACAATACAAATACCCACGTTAGCTAGGGATTTTGCAAAGTCATATGCATGTCTTAAGCCCTGTTGGCTGGCTTTTCTTGAGCCAACCATGGCTAAACTCGGTAATTGAAGGGCATCAAGGTGGCCCTTGCAAAAAATTTCTATAGGCGGGTCCTGCAAATCAAGCAATCTCCTCGGATAATAGGGGCTTGATTGATTGATTGAGATAATAGATGTCATTAATTGATTGTCTATGCTTTATAAGTCATCAACAATCAGCTTTTATTGAACCTTTTGTAAGAAACTTCTGAAATGGCTGCATTACTTATTCTTAACTACCCTGACCCGCGCTTACACACGGTATCCCAACCTGTTCCAGAAGTTAATGACAAGGTTCGCGCGTTGGTCAAAGATATGGCTCAAACGATGTATGAGGCACCAGGGATTGGTTTGGCTGCAACACAGGTTAATGTTCACCAACAAATTATTGTGATTGACTTATCAGATGAGAGAAATCAATTACAAGTTTTCATCAACCCTGAGCTAATTTGGAAAAGTGAAGAGACGAAAGTTTGGCAAGAGGGCTGCCTGTCAGTACCAGATTTTTATGACGAGGTATCGCGGCCCTCTGAAGTGAAGGTGCGGGCATTGGGGATTGATGGAAAACCTTTTGAGATCCATGCCGATGGCTTGATGGCTGTTTGTATTCAGCATGAAATGGACCACCTAAAAGGAAAAGTATTTGTGGAGTATTTATCACCCTTAAAGCGCATGCGTATTGCAGGAAAATTAAAGAAAAAAACTAAAGCAGGCGTTATTTAATGTTGAAAGTTGTATTTGCGGGAACGCCTGAGTTTGCAAAGGCTGCTTTGAATGCAATAGAAGGCGCCGGTCATCAAATTGTATTGGTGATGACGCAACCTGATCGCCCCGCTGGCAGGGGCATGAGTTTGCAGCCCAGCCCTGTTAAACAGTTCGCACTTGATAAAAACATCCCCGTTTTACAGCCCAACTCTCTCAAGATAGATGGTAAGTGTCCTGCCGAAGCTAAGGCAGCCCTGCATCAGCTAGAAAGCATTGATTTTGATGTCATGGTGGTAGCCGCCTATGGCTTAATATTGCCAAAAGAGGTTTTTGATATTGCTGAGCGCCAAGGGCGAGGGGGCTGTATCAATATTCATGCATCACTTTTGCCACGCTGGCGCGGGGCAGCACCAATCCATAGGGCGATTGAAGCCGGGGATTTAGTTTCAGGTATTTCTATTATGCAAATGGATTTGGGTTTAGATACTGGTCCCGTAATTGCTATGAAAGAGCTGGTGATACAAGAACAAGAAACAACGGCTTCTTTGCATGATCGGTTGGCCTTATTGGGGAGCGAGATGATTGTTGGTGCGCTTGCCCAACTTCAAAAAAGCCATACTTTAACCGGCGTGCCACAAGGCTTTGAGGGTGTGACTTATGCGAATAAAATATTAAAAGATGAGGCGCGAATTGATTGGAAAGAAAGCGCAGAAAAGCTAGATTATAAAATCAGAGCATTTAATCCTTTTCCTGGCGCTAACTTTGAAAAGGATGGTCAGGTAATTAAAGTTTGGGGCACGAAAAGAACGCAACTTCTTGCTGGTACCGGAACTCCAGGTGAGATTCTCTCTATTGAAAATAATGGCATAAATGTTGTTACAGGATTCGGGATTTTATTACTAACAGAGTTACAAAAACCCGGGGGCAAGAGAGTGCCAGCGGTTCAGCTAGCTAAAAGCCTGGCTTGGTCGCCAGGCCAAAGTTTATTCAACTAGCGCTTAGTCATTGCAACCACTAGAAGGTATCAACAATTGCCCGTATTTTATGCAAATGAAACTATAAAAAACTAGAATTGAGAAAAGTAATTTTTCTAAGGAATAAATAAAATGTTTAATTGGTTTAAAACTGGAATATTGATGGCAGGCATCACCGCTTTATTTTTGGTGGTGGGTGGCATGTTAGGCGGAGAGCAGGGTATGTTGCTGGCCTTGTTGTTTGCCTTTGGCATGAACTTTTTCAGCTATTGGTTCTCGGATAAGATGGTATTGAAAATGATGAATGCAAGGGAAGTGGATGAAGTGACCGCCCCTCATTTTTATCGCATGGTGCAGGAGCTATCTCAGCGTGCTAATTTACCAATGCCAAAAGTTTATTTAATCGATGAAGCATCACCCAATGCTTTTGCAACTGGTCGAAATCCAGAGCATGCTGCTGTAGCTGCAACAACGGGCATCTTAAGAATCCTTTCTGAAAGAGAAATTCGTGGCGTTATGGCTCATGAGTTAGCTCACGTAAAAAATAGAGATATTCTTATTTCTACTATTTCAGCAACTATGGCGGGCGCTTTGTCAGCTCTTGCAAACTTTGCTATGTTCTTTGGCGGCAGAGATTCAGGGGGTCGACCAAGCAATCCGATTGCAACTATTTTAGTTGCGATTCTTGCACCATTAGCAGCCAGCTTGATTCAGATGGCAATTTCAAGGGCGCGAGAGTACGAAGCAGATCGGGGTGGCGCGGAAATGTGTGGCGATCCAGGGGCGTTGGCAAGTGCGCTTGATAAAATTCAGCGTTATGCAGCAGGACAACATTTTGATGCTGTAGAGCATCATCCAGAAACTGCTCAGATGATGATTATGAACCCCCTTTCCGGCGGCGGCATTCGTGGATTATTTTCAACTCACCCGCCAACCGAAGAGCGTGTATCTCGCCTAATAGAAATGGCAAGAACTGGAACTTACCCTGTCTGATATCAAACAACAAGGTGCGAGCCTTTCAAAATCGCTCCTTGCAACAGCTCAAGTGTTGGAGCAAGTTCAAGACGGAGCTTCACTAACTGCAGCTATGCAATCGGTTCCGACGGCTTTAAGGCCAGCCGTTCAAAGCATTACATTTCAGGCGCTCAGACGAGGGTACTGGGTTCAAGAGGTTCTAAATCAGTACGTACAAAAATCTCCGCCAGGGTTAACGCTTTACCTTTTGTGGGCGGCTATATCTTTAGTGCCAGAAAAAAATCGTGAGTCGATGTATCCAACCCACACTTTGGTGAACGAGGCGGTCAACGCTACCAACCTAGATGCTGATTTGGGTTATGCCAAGGGCTTAATTAATGCCGTACTTAGGCGCGTTTTAAGAAACGATAAAATCTATCAAGAGATTTCAGAGGATGACAATCCATCCTATCCAGATTGGTGGTTAAGAAAACTTAAGTTAGCTTATCCTAAAGAAGCAAACTCAATCATTGCTTGCTCAAGAGAAAAGCCACCTTTAACGCTTCGCCTTAATCACAGGCAAACGCCTACAGAAGATGCTAAAAAGGCATATTTATCTGAACTGACGGCTGCAGGATTAGAATTCAAAGCAGTTAATCCAATTGGTAAAACAAATATATCTTTGGGTCTTGAGCTTACCTCTGCGGTACCTGTTGCCCAGATCCCCAATTTTTTCAATGGCGCTTGCTCTGTTCAAGATGCGGGCGCGCAAATTGCGGCACAACTTCTTAGCCCAGCCAAAAACTCAAGAGTTTTAGACGCTTGCGCTGCACCTGGTGGTAAAGCAGCACAATTACTGGAGCAGTTTGATATTGAACTAGATGCGCTTGAAATTGATCCTGCTCGCGCGAAAAGAATTGAAGAGAACTTTGCACGTTTAAAGTTAAGTGGCGGGAATGTATTAATTGGTGATGCCGCACTTCCAAAAACTTGGTTTAAGGGCGAGTTGTATGACGCCATTCTTGCTGACGTACCTTGCTCTGCTTCAGGAATTGTCAGGCGCCACCCGGACATCCCTTATTTAAGACAAGAGGGTGATATAAAAAATCTTCAGGTTGCCCAGAGAAAAATACTAACTGCTTTGTGGGGTGTTCTTAAGCCCGGCGGCAAATTACTTTACGTAACCTGCTCTATATTTCCAGATGAAGGCGAGCTACAGGCAAAATGGTGGTTGTCAGCTATGCCAAATGCGTTACGATTAGACGCGCCAGGGCAATTGTTACCAACCAAGCACCATGATGGTTTCTTTTATGCCCTTTTCGAGAAAAAGAAAGATTAAGTGTAAAAAATAGTATGCGTCAAATACTCAGATGGATTGTGATAGCCATATCCACAGCAACCTTTGGTGCTGGGGTGGCGCAGGCTAACGAGATAGAGTTCAAAAAGATAAGTCTTCGCCCCGTTGAGCAGACATGGGTTTTAGATGCAGATTTATCTCTTCAACTAACTCCAGCTCTTGAGCAACTGGTTAATAAAGGCGTAGTTTTACATTTTGTCACTGAGTTCCAGCTAACCCAAAGTCGCTGGTATTGGTTTGATGCAAAAACAATTGAAGTCCAGCGGGTTTCTAAGATTTCATACCAGGCCCTTACTAATCAATACCGAGTAACCTTAGGTAGTTTTAGTTTGTCTGCGGCCAATTTAAAGCAAGCTCTTGCGGCAGTTCGCACGATTGAAGACTGGACGGTCATTGATGCATCAGCCATAAATATTAATCAAAGTTACCAAGCAGCAGTTCGGATACGCTTAGATAGCAATCAATTAGCAAAACCCTTCCAGGTAAATGCCATTAATTCAAAATCCTGGAATCTACAAAGCGAATGGCAGCGATTTGAGTTTAATCCTAAGCAATTAATCAATGGGGTGAACCCATGATGAAACTCTTAGCAAAACCATTTTTGGTTGGCTTAATTATTTTATTAGCGCTGACCTTGTTAGTCTTATTGGCAGTTGCTTCTGCTAATACATCTTTTTTTGATAAATACTTTGCATGGCTTTTTGCGGCCAATGTCTTAGTTGGACTGCTGTTTGTAATAGTCATCATCATTCTAGTGATCACAATTACTATTCGGTGGCGGCAAAAATATTTCGGTGCACGCTTAATTGCCAAACTAGCCATGTTTTTTGCTTTAGTTGGCGTCCTACCTGGGGCAATCTTATACGGCGTTTCTTTACAGTTTGTATCAAGAAGTATTGAATCTTGGTTTGATGTGAAAGTGGAGGGAGCTTTAGAGGCGGGCTTGAATCTTGGGCGCACGACTATTGAAATCTCAAAGGCAGATTTGCTGAGCAAGGGCCGTGAGCTCGTAAGTACTATTCAGGCTGACTCAAGAAAATCTGGTGAGGGGGGCTTGACTTTATTGCTCTCTAGACAGCGACAACAAATGGATCTGAAAGAGTTGGCCATATTTGCAGCGGGCCCTAAAACTATTGCTAGTGCCGGGGTAGATTTAAGTTCTTTTGTCACTCAAATGGCAGGTAGCGAAAAATTAGCCCAAGCTCGGTCACTAGGGCAGTTAGTTGAGATTGATGAGCCTAGTCGAGAAATTGAAAAATCAACATATAGAATTAAATTGCTTATCTCTCTACAACAAACCGCATTAAATACAGGCAGTGGGTTTAACTTTAAAAACCAATCAGAGGATCGATATCTCTTGTTGGTAAAAGATATGCCAGAAAGTTTAAGTAATAACGCCCTATCAGTTCAAGAGGCCTATATCGAGTATCAAGAAAAAGCACTTGGGAGGTCGGGATTACGAAAAATGTATATTGGAACCTTAACGATTGCGTTGTTCTTAGCACTATTTATCGCAATGACCTTAGCTTTATTGCTGGGTAGGCAGTTAGCGTATCCACTTATCATGTTACTAAAAGGCACAAAAGCGGTTGCCGAAGGAGATCTTTCGCCAAGGCCTGAAATTAATACTGGGGACGAATTAGGGTTGTTAAACCGCCAATTTAATGTCATGACCAAGCAATTGCTTGATGCCAGAAACTCTTTAGAAGATTCAAAAGCATTTTCAGAAAGCATTCTTTCAAACTTAACGGCCGGTGTATACGTTTTGGATGTCAACCACCGCTTGGTGCTTTCGAATGCAGGTGCTGAGCGTATTTTTGAGATGTCTCTTAGCCAAAGCGTTGGCCAAAATTTGGAGAGCATACCAAAGCTTATGGCATTTGATAAAGCTGTTAAAGAAGCTTTTCGTGAGCATGAGATATCCAGCAACAATCCGTCTGGACATTGGCAAAAACAAATTATCTTGGGTGAGGAGTCAAAAGATCATCAACATGAGCACGGCATTACCTTGTTGGTTCGAGGTACGAAACTACCGAATAATTTATTGATTGTTGTTTTTGACGATATTTCTGAAGTAATAACCGCGCAGCGATCAATTGCTTGGGGCGAAGTTGCGCGCAGATTGGCGCATGAGATTAAAAATCCATTAACGCCTATTCAGCTATCTGCCGAAAGAATTCAACAAAAATTAAGTAGCCAACTAGATCCAAGCCAGCAGGAATTTTTAACTAGAAGTACTGCCAATATCATCACTCAAGTTGAAGCCATGAAACAGATGGTGAATGACTTTAGAGATTTTGCTAAAACCCCAGAAGCAAACCTACAAAATTTATCAATCAATAATTTAGTGATTGATGTTCTCGGTCTTTATGAGGGTAGCCCAGTAAAAGCAGATCTTGATAAAGCGTGTCCAGAGATTTCTGCAGATCCAACACAAATGAGACAAGTGATTCATAACTTGATTCAAAATGCTCTGGATGCAAGCTTGGAAGCACATAAAAACAGCGAATTTTCTATTTTAATAAAAACAGAATTTCTGCCATCCCCCACAAATAGTTCTTCTGAACTGGGGATTGTGAAATTAAGTATTCTCGATTCCGGCGCTGGATTTGCAAGCAGAATATTAAGTAGAGCCTTTGAGCCTTATGTAACAACTAAAGTTAAAGGCACCGGTCTAGGGTTGGCAACAGTTAAGAAAATTGTTGATGAGCATGGCGCCAGAATTGAATTACGTAACCGAATGGATCAAAATCATGTGATAGGTGCCGAGGTGTCTATCTATTTCAATCAATTAGTGAAGCAAGGTTAGTTATGGCAAGTATTCTTATAGTGGATGATGAGATGGGTATTCGGGAGTTGCTCAATGAAATATTGACCGATGAAGGGCATACCGTTGTTGCTGCTCAAAATGCCAATGAGGCCAGAAATGCCAGAAATGCTTTGGAGCCAGATTTAGTGCTTTTAGATATTTGGATGCCGGAAACTGATGGCGTTACTTTATTAAAAGAATGGTCCAGTAATGGGCAGTTAACTATGCCTGTAGTCATGATGTCCGGTCACGCTACGATTGATACTGCTGTTGAAGCAACCAGAATAGGTGCGGTGAATTTTTTAGAAAAGCCCATCGCATTACAAAAACTTCTTAAGACGGTTGAGCATGCTTTGGCAAATGCACCCCCCAAAGAAAGCTTCCAAGTAGAGAAGAGAATTGAAATAACAACTGTAACCGATACGGTCATCAAACTAGATGGCGATCAGTTAACTGAAACAGTTATTGACTCAACAAGATTTAATTTTTCGTATATTGAATTGCCACTTCGTGAAGCAAGAGATCTTTTTGAAAAAGCATATTTTGAATATCATTTAGAGCAAGCTGGTGGAAGCATGACGAGAGTCTCGGAAAAAACAGGCCTAGAGAGAACCCATCTTTATCGAAAATTAAAAGCTTTAGGGATTGATGTTGGGTCTTACAAAGGCGATTAATGAGAGGGCTCTCTTTAAGTAGCAACTGAAAATAATGTGAGTTTCATCGCCTTAGTTCGCACCTGAAGAAGTGCCTGATATTCAGGACCGTTCACCCAGTTATGAGCAGCAGCCTGGCTCTTAAATTCAATCTCAACAAAATCATCAAATTCTTCGCAGTTGAGTTGATTCCAAAAGGTTTTAGATCTAACTCCTCTGGTTAGCACTTTTCCTTTATAAAGTTCAATGGTTTGAGAAACTTGGCCTCGATACTCTTCAAATGCTAGCTCATCTTGAACTTTAATTAACCCAATTACCTTGATTGACATGTGTGCCTCCCATTCGACTTATAAGCCCATTATCCGAGTCTATAAGCCTTTGATTGGCCTAACAAGATCTTTGTAGCAATTATTTAGAAGTTTGAACATTACTTTGCCGACCCTTTAAGTTAAGCTATAATCATCTTCTTATTTGGCCTGGTAGCTCAGTCGGTAGAGCAGAGGATTGAAAATCCTTGTGTCGGTGGTTCGATTCCGCCCCGGGCCACCAAGATTCTATAAACCACCTTCGGGTGGTTTTTTCGTTTGGGGGTATGTCGTTTTAAAGGACAAGCTTACAGCCAGCCCGATCGCTTAAAGCGCCAAAAAAGGAAT
>CAMDUR010000009.1 GCA_945879115.1 Polynucleobacter meluiroseus | reverse complement strand
AAAGTTGATGTATTTCGATGTTTGTTTATTTGAGGCTGCTCTTGAAAATGCCGTGAACGGCTCTTTGTATCCCAGCGTTTGCCACATATAGGCAAAAGCTTCGTTGTGCATATCCTGGTGAAAGATTGATAGCTTAATGAAGTAAGCCGTTTTTACATCAATCGAAGCTTTTAGTAAATTCTGAGTTTTCTCAAAAACCTTTTCGTTGTAATCAAGCAAAGCTCTCAAAGTTGGCATCTCTAAAGACCAGCGGTCAGTGTGAGCAACATCAGATGAGTTGAACAAGTAATCAGAGTTACTAATCAACGATGGCATCGTTACTTGGCCATGACGATGAACCCAAAACTCATGGAACCATGTCAGGTGCCCGAATTCCCAATAAGGCGGGTTGAGTACCTCTTCTTTAGGAACAATCTCTTGATCGAGCTCTAAATTTTGAAGAATGCTGCGTGTGAGCGCATTTGTACAGCCCAACCAATCCGCTAATTCAATAGGATTGACGTGATTTTCATAAAGTAGATGATCAGGTAATTTTGAATTCACACCCAATTATATGGCTTCAAACTCTATAAATTAGCTATTTGATACCTAGGGGGATTTAGTCAGTTGACCATTTGAAAGTTGATTTGCTGGCAAGTTCCGACTGCAGCAGAGATTTTAGGGATAAATTCTGAACGAATCACTGTATGTACATATTCAAATTTACCATCATCAGCAGTCCTAAAGCTATAGATTTCATTAGAACCTAAAAAGATAACCAATAAAGAAAATTCAGTAGGCGTTTTACTGATTAAAGAGATCTTAGCGCCCTCTTGCAAAGCTGAGAAAACTTCATTACGTTTAGTGTCTGAATAAATTAGATCGTATTGACCATTATTATTAGTAACAGCAATTTTCTTGCCGGTACTGGTCTCTTCTCGCCAAGCTTTTTTATTTTTTGGAGTTACTCCACCGTAGTTCGGATAGAAGGTATAGCCTTTTGCATCGGTACAGTTAGCAACATCTCCCTTGGCAAAGGCCAACTGAGAGATAAAAATTAGCAAAATAGCAAAAAATTTCACGGCATACTCCACTATCAATATTATTTGAACAATACGCCCTGAGTTTTAAGCGTTCGATTGCTACAACTGAATTTCAACTCTTTAACAACAGATTGTTTGATTGCTTGAGTCTGTATATCTATGATCTTGACGTTGATAACTAACTTGTCGGTGAAATTATGATAAGTCCCAATAACAATATCTCTAATCTCTAACTCAGACTTCATTAGTTGATTAGGCTGTCTTGTTAAAGAAACTGTTCCCTTGTCATTTATTCGAATATCTTTACCCACCTCAGCCTGGATCACTGTTCTACAACAATTCTTCATGAGATAGGATCTCATGAGTTCTCCCATGAGCAAACCAGATTTATCAGACTGGAGAGATTCAAGCTCCACAAAATCAGTAACCATGATGGCTGGTACCCCTTTAGGAGGAGTCAAGCTACCTTTGGTACAGCTTCCAGCGTAATAGGTGCAAATTTCCTCAGCAATCCCAGAAAAAAGGGAAGATAGATCAATAGCGCTTAATTTTGTAATTAATTTTGTGTCGCAGTTTGTGTCTTCACCCCCAAAACGAGGAGTCTGGCACCCAGCTAAAAGAATAGAACCGACTCCAGTAGCTAAGCCTGTCAGAAAGAATCTTCTTGTTGTCAACATAATCAGTTGGGAACGATGTTCACTCTGGTTAAATTGGTGCGTCGGTCAAGCATGTGACCTGCAACAGAGCTAATATCAAAGTGTGCCTGAGCTGAAGACAATATCGCGCCTGTTGTGTAATCAAGGACTCTCACATTAATAAAAATGTCCTCTCCAATAACAGAAAATGTACCGCTCACAACACCAGAAACCTCTTGCGGGCTTCTTAATTTTCTGGCATCACGAGATAGTGAAAACTCACCACCATCTGAAATAGCAATAGTTTTACTTAAGCGTAAATCAATGATGTTCCACTGTTTTAGTTGCAACTCATGCACTAACTGTTCTGTCATTAGTCTGCTGACTGAGTTTGAGCTCGCAAATTTATCAAGATCTACAAAAGTCGTTACCGCATAAACCGAGAAGCGCTTATTAACATCAAGATTCTTCTCTAATTGCAGAGCCAATGAAAGCATTTTGTCATTAAAAGCTTGATTCGGAGCTACCTGGGCCGAAGCAAAAAAACTTGTTTTTTTCGTCTCAGCTATGGCCGGTAAGGTAAACATAGCTCCAAAAAAGGTAATTCCAAAGGCTAGACTCACTAATGGAGTTTTAAAGGTAATTTTCATAATTCAATCCCTGTTTTAAAAGCATATGCAAAATTCTTAGATTCAGACTGTTTACGGCAGGTGGTCTGGAATAATTAGTTTTTTATTATTAATAAGGCTATAAAAAGTGATTTTTCTGATCTTTAGGTAATCCAGTAAAACTTATTTAAGTTGTTGTATTTAATGAAAATATTTAACTTATTAAAGTGTCTCTGAATTCAGTCGTTAATGATTACATAAACCATCAAAAGATATCGATCAACATGAATTGTCTCCAGTGCGGAACTGCACTTCTCAATAATGAAGTCATTTGCTCTAACTGCGGTGCTACAACCGATTTAGAGAAAATTGACACGATTGTTGAGCAGCCAACTCCCTTGGAAGCACCCATTGAAGAATCACAAGATGAAGTCCAAATAGAAGCTCCTAAAAAGAATAAATCTAAGAAGATAGTTCTGATTCTTGGCTTAGTTCTACTTGTAGGCATTTTATTGGGTGGGTCCTATTTCGGATGGAGTGTCTATCAGGATAAAAAAGAAGCTGCACTTTCAGCCGTTTTAAAACAACAGCAAGAAAAAGAAGAGCAAGCACAAGCTCTAATAGACCAAGAGGAAGAGGCCAAGCTAGCTGCTGAAAAGGAAGAGTCTGAGAAAGAGGCTGAAGAGATTCGAGTCTTTGAAGAGACAGTGGCACTGGAGCAAAAAAGACTTCTTCAAAAAAAGCAGCAATTAGCCCAGGCAAAAAAGTTATTACCTGAAAATTGCGTTGATCAGCAAGCCTGTACTTTAAGTATGCTGAAATCAGCAACCAGTTTAGATCTCAATTCAATTGAAATAGCGGCTTTAAGAATAGCCAACCTAAGCAATGTCAAACAAGGCGATATTAATGCTGCATGGGCCCTGAATCAACAGGGTATTGCCGAGGCAAAAGACAAGAATAATTTACAAGCGATTAAGTTATTCAGACAGGCCTTGAATGCAGATCCCGCATCAATGGCCATTCATCTTAATCTTGTAGATACATTATTTGAAGAGAACTTAATAGATGATGCTCATAAGGCACTTCTACAAATCATCTCGATCAATCCAAGGTTGACCTATGCCTGGCGCCAGCTAGCTAGGTGTTATACAGACAAAAATCAATCAGAAATGGCAGTCAATTCACTGGTTATAGGCTATCAATTTGCACCAGATAAAAATGGGATGTTGGTTCAATATGAAAATGTCACTCAACAACCACAAGTGGGTATCAATCTGAGAATCATTTATCTATCAGCCATCAAGAAAATAAGAACTCTGTAAACTTTTCTATAGATGTCATGATTACCCATGCTGATCTGAAAACTTATGGAATGGCTAATGCAATACAAAGCTTAAAAGATGATGGCATTGCTAATTACATCAAAATTTTAAAAATTAATATCCCCGATGCTCATGAGTTAGTCATTGAAGGCATCAATGAAGCTAACAATAATCAGTTTGATAACGCATTAAAAAAATTTGAACAAGCCTTAGCAGAAAACCCAATTGATTTTGATGCCCTTCTCCGTGCGGCATTTGTTTATGAATTTAATAAAAATCATGATCAGGCTATTAACTACTATCAAAAAACTGCTGAACTTCAACCCAATGAACCCTATATTCAGTTAAGAATTTCAGCAAATCACTACTACTTAAAGCAATACCACGCAGCACTGGCCTCTACTCGTTCAGCATTGACCATGAAACCAGATTTTGCTGATGCCTTTTTTAACCAGGGCTTATGCTTTTATGAACTGGGGAGAATTGAAGATGCTCTTAAAAGTTACAGCCAATCATTAGCCATAAGATCCAATCACTTTGGAACCGTATTTAACATTGGTATGTGCCTGCAAGTTCTTACTCAATACGACGATGCGATTGAAAACTACACAAAGGCCATAAAAATTAAGCCCAAAGAATCTGATGCTTACTTTAATCGTGGGCTGTGCTTCCATAATCTTGGTAACTTTGATAAAGCCATCAAAGATTATGAAATTGTTCTAGATATTAATAAAACTTAGATTTCTGAAAAATGAGCAACCGAATAGCTATGCTAGTTAGCGTGCAGCATCACTTTTATTGATTGGCTGAGTAGCAGGTTGAATGGCTGGTTGAACCACTGATGGAACCGGCTCAACAACTTGTTGTGCGGGCGTTGAGTTTAAATCTTCTCCACTCTGAACAGTTAAGGCTTCTTTTTTAAGGATGCCAACATCTGTTAGTGTTTTGATACTGTAATTATAAACTTCTGAAGAATAAAAAAAGCCACCTAATAAGACAGCACCGAGCAAAACACTTGACAGCAAGATGGCGGCAAGAGGTTTTGATTGTTCAGCATCATTAATGTTAGTTAATACCTTGGGTTCAACGTTTGAAATCAAGATATCATTAAATGGTACTTTTCCTTTTGATCCAGAGGATTCCTCATACATTCCAATAATCTTATCTATTTCGTTGATAACATTATTTGAATTATTTTGGATGGCAGCAATACTCGGGGCTTTGGAACCCTTAACATCAAATTTTTCTGTTGTTTGTTTATGATTAACGTCATTCAGACTTGATTGAATTTGTTCTGTTGAATCGTCGTTAAATAAAGTTGCCTGATTAACCACTAAAAAATCTTTATCCTCTAGCTTGAGGTAGGCTCCGATTTTTCTTGCAACTTGAACTTTAATGGCAAAGCTATAGAATGAATCTGAGCCGCCACTTTCAATTTGGTGCAACATTCTCTCTGAAATACAGCAAATATTGACTATATGGCTGACCGTGTAATGTTGCCGCTCTCTTGCGAAAGCGATGACGTCTCCACGAATATCAATAACCTCAGATGTATGAATGTTTTTGAACAAAATAGATACCGCTAAAAGAAAAATTGTTTAATTAGCCACCAAATTGATTATTAAGTACAAATTGTCATAAATCAATCATATACGGTTATTTGAATACGGTTTTTGATTGAACGGTAATTTTGTAAGATAAACACCTACAATAAAAATAGAATTAAATAAAATACGCCAATCTATATACTCACATTTCATTATTAATCAACGAGTCTTTCATGTTTGGTTCAAAGAAAAAACAAGGTTTACTTAAGCCAGAGTTAGAGTCTTTTGATACTATCATTGACAAAACGACCACTATCCATGGACGACTATCAATAGAAGGTTCGATCCGAATAGATGGAACAGTGATGGGCAATATTGAATGCGCCAGTGACAATAAAGATATAACTGTAGCAATTGGAGTAACAGGCAAGATCAATGGAGATATCAGAGCATTTCGAATTCTTATTGCTGGCAAGGTAGAAGGCAATATTTATGCTTCTGAAAAAGTTGAACTTCACGATTCCGCAATTGTTCTTGGTGATATTACTTACAACCAAATCGGCATAGAGCATGGGGCAGAGGTTCTTGGACTGATGATCAAAAAAGTAGATTCAAAAAAACAGATCAATCATGCTTCCAGCCTTATCAAAAAAATACAAGAATCCACTTTTAAAAATAATTAACCAACTAAACGAGCGAGAAAGTTATGTCAAACGATAATCAAAATGGATGTCTAACCGTTGGTGAAGGCGTGAGTCTCAAAGGAAACTTTGTGGTACCCGATATTGCTTCTATATCTGGAACAATCGAAGGTGATCTTACTGCTAGAGAAATATTAATTGGCCCAACAGGCGTTCTCAAGGGAAACATCCTTGCAGACATCATTGATATTCGTGGTGAAGCTCATGATAATATTTCTGCTAAGAAATCTTTATTCATTCGCTCATCTGGCAGAGTTACAGGTAATGTTGAATTCTCAGAAATTGAAGTTGAAAAAGGCGGCAATTTACAAGGTAGCCTTACAAAAATTAATTCTTCATCTTCAATTTAATTATCAAGAGGCTCTATGTTCAATCGAAAACCAAATCAATCAGATACTGATAACAACGATATCTCTGATAGTAATGAGTCCTCAGATGATTTTGCCCCGCAAAATCAAGTACCCCAAGAATCTCAAGAGACAATATCAGCAAAGTATGGCATCAGCTTTTAGCGGAAATCCAATAAAAGTTGTAGTAAGGTTTTCGGTTGGAGGTGCCAACCCTAAAGCTGCTGACAACACCAAGTCCCAAAGAAACTTATCGCTTGAATTTGATTTACCCAATGGTGAGGTGTGGCAGCATGGAAATATTTCGGCTCCTATTTTTGGCTCATCCACTCCGCAACAACTTCTTGGTCGACTAGCCTCACTCCAACCAGATCCAGTTACAAAAGCAGCAGACCCTGCAAAAGTTAAAGCTTTTGTAGATGCTAATCCTGAGGTATTACTTCAGGGGCGGCACTTTGCATCACAGCCAGTTCCAGCAAGTTATGCGAGTGTGAATTATTGGGGTGTCCATGGATTTATCTTTACGAATTCAAAAGGTAAGGAAACAGCTGGCAAGTGGGTTTTTGAGCCCGTTAATGATGTAAAGGGTTTATCAGATGAAGAAGCAAAAACAAAAGGTCCAAGTTTTCTTTTTGACGATATCAGGCAACGCGTTCAACAAGGGGATGCATCATTCAACTTTAATCTTGAATTGGCCCAAACTGGTGATGTTATTAATAAAGCTACCGTACCCCTTCCAGATGGTCGTAAAAAAGTTTCCCTTGGTGTTTTGAAGGTAACTTCTGTATCTACTGACGGAGGCGGGGAGTGTCTCAATATTAACTTTGATCCCAATAGAATGCCTAAAGGTATTAAAGGAACTGATGATCCTATGTTGACAGGTCGCAGTACGCCATACGCAGTATCTCTTGGCAGAAGATTATCTGAAGGGTCGAAGCAGCAGTAAAAATATAAAAATATCTTATATATAAAAATACCAACCCTAGAGTTGGTATTTTTTTTGGTGGGCCCTCGCGGACTTGAACCGCGGACCAAAGGATTATGAGTCCTCTGCTCTAACCAACTGAGCTAAGGGCCCGTAAGGATTAATCTTCCTCTAAGAAGCTCTTAAGTTTGTCGCTTCTACTTGGATGACGCATTTTACGCAAAGCTTTGGCTTCTATTTGACGAATGCGCTCACGCGTTACATCAAATTGCTTACCTACTTCTTCTAATGTGTGATCAGTACTCATTTCAATACCAAAACGCATACGAAGCACTTTAGCTTCACGAGGCGTTAATGAGTCAAGAATATCTTTAACAACATCACGCATAGAGTCATGTAAAGCAGCTTCTTGTGGAGCTAATGTATTAGTGTCTTCAATGAAGTCGCCCAAATTAGAATCTGCATCGTCACCAATCGGTGTTTCCATGGAGATAGGCTCTTTAGCAATCTTCATGATCTTGCGAATCTTATCTTCAGGAATCTCCATCTTAGCTGCAAGAGTTGCTGCATCTGGCTCGGAACCAGTTTCTTGCAAGATTTGACGGCTAATACGGTTCATCTTATTGATTGTTTCAATCATATGAACTGGAATACGGATCGTACGGGCCTGGTCTGCGATTGAACGCGTAATAGCCTGACGAATCCACCATGTTGCATATGTAGAGAACTTATAACCACGACGGTATTCAAACTTATCAACGGCTTTCATCAAACCAATATTGCCCTCTTGGATCAGATCCAAGAATTGCAAACCACGGTTGGTGTATTTTTTAGCAATTGAGATAACCAAACGTAAGTTGGCAACAGTCATTTCGCGTTTAGCAGCACGTGCGCGCTTTTCACCGTCGTTCATCATCTTGTGCACTTCTTTTAATTCTGGAAGTGGCAATACAACGTTTGTTTGAATATCAATTAATTTCTGCTGCATTTCTTGAACAGCAGGAACGTTACGCTCCAAGATGCCTGAGTAAGATTTACTATCTTTTAAGAGTAATGACGTCCACTTTAAATTCAAAGCATTCTTTGGTAAGGCCGCCAACACTTCTCCGCGAGGTACACCTACTTTATCTACAAGAATACGAACTAAGCCACGCTCTAATGCCCAAACTTGATCTACCTGCTTACGCATGGTGTCACAAAGTTTTTCAACCGATTTCGCAGTTAGGCGGAAGCCCATTAATTCATTACGAATATTTTCTTGTGCTTTTTTGTAACCCGGTGAGTTATAGCCCTCTTTTTCGAGAGCTTTGCGCATTTTGTCAAACTGTGTGCGGATGATTGCAAATTTGACTAAAGAAAGTTGTTTTAACTCCTCTAATTGTTTAGCTGATGCCGTATTACCGCCACCACCGCCACCTTCATCTTCACCTTCTTCACCAGCTTCTTCGTCAAGATCTTCTTCTTCCTCAATTGCGGTCATTGGAATATCTACAGCATTCGGATCTACCAAGCCATCGACAAACTCGTCGATCTCCATAGTTCCTTCTTCAATTTTTGTAACAATATTAAGAATTTCAATAATTGTTACAGGGCAAGCTGATAAAGACATCACCATTTCTTTGAGGCCAGCTTCGATCTTCTTGGCAATAACAATTTCACCTTCACGAGTCAATAGATCAACCGTACCCATTTCGCGCATGTACATACGCACTGGGTCAGTTGTTCTACCGAATTCAGAATCAACTGTTGATAGAGCTGCCTCTGCCTCTTCTTCCGCTTCTTCTTCAGTAGTTGCTGTAGGAGCATTCTCATTTAACAACAATGTTTCAGCATCAGGGGCTTGTTCGTAAACAGTAATATTGATATCACTTAATAAACTAATCAATGTATCTAATGAATCAGAATCAGAGATTTCATCTGACATGACGTCATTGATTTCACCATGAGTTAGATAACCACGAGACTTGCCCATCTTGATCAAATGCTTCAAGCGGGCACGTCTTAATTCTTGTTGCTCTTCACTACCAAGTTTTTGTGCATTGAACTCTTGCAACAATGCTTTTTCTTTAGCTTTACGATCACGCGCTTTTTGTCGATCTGTACGGTTGTCTACGTTTGGATCAACTGGCTCAACTGGCTTTGGTTTACGACCGCGTGTTTTCTTCGGTTGCTCAGCAAGTTCTCCAGTTGGATTTGCTGCGAGCTCTTCAGCTTCTTTTGCTTTTTTGGCTGCTTTAATCTCTTTAGCAGTTAATTTGACCTCTTTGACTGGCTTTTCAGCTTTGACTGGTTTTACCGGAAGCTTGACGGCCTTAGTTGCTAATTTCTTGGCAACAGGCGCTGGTTTTTTTACTGATTTAGCTGGAGCTTTGGCAGGTGCTTTAGCTACCGGCTTTTTTGCAACAGGCGCTGGTTTTTTTACTGATTTAGCTGGAGCTTTGGCAGATGCTTTCGCTGCGGGCTTCTTTGCCAAAGGTTTCTTAGCTGCTGGAGCTGGTTTTTTAGCCACCTTTGCTGCAGGCTTAGCAACTTTCTTAGCTGGGGCCTTAGGTGATGTTTTAACTTGTGTTTTAGCCACTGGCTTTTTGGCCACAGCCTTTTTAGCAGCGGGTGCAACTTTCTTGACTGGCTTAGCTTGAGCTTTCTTAGGGGCAGGCTTTTTAACTACCGCCTTGGAAATGGGTTTTTTGGTTTTAGTTGCTGGCATAATGTTAGTACTCACTCACTTTAAGGGCTAAGAAGTTACAGAACTGCTAACTTATTGAATTTTATTGGAAATTCGAAAACCCTCAATTATAGTCGGTGAACTGTGGTTTTTCCAGATTATTTAAGTTTTGCCATTAATTGACGATATAGAGCTTTATCGACATCTTCCGCCTGGCCACTGGATATGCGCGCTGCAATTTCTGTCATTTGATCCTTTAGATCAAGTTGCTCTAGTTTTTTAATGGTCCCCTCAAAGTCTTCTTTGGCAACATCCTCAGTCAACTCAGTACTCATAATTCTTTCTCGAAGGATTGCATAAGATTTAGCTAGAGCTGTCTTCTCCAATTGCTCCTGAAATACAGCAAAACCAACATTTGGTGGCATAGCCTCACATTGTTGGATGAGATCCTCCATTAAATGCATGGCTTTATCAGAGCGCTTTTTAGCTGAAGCCAAAATTAAACGCTTGTGCTCTACGTTCAACTCTCTCGCTAAAAGAGGATATTGCAAAAGAATTCTAAGAATTTGTTCAGCCAAGTCTGTTGGCGCAGTGGGTGGAGGGCCTTTAGGTATTGTTGATTTTTTATTCCAGGTTTTTTTACCGTTGGAATTAGTCGCTGATTGCATATACCCTTCAGAAGACTGGCTCACCATGGTGGGCGCTGGGCGATTATCAACCATTGATTTAAGCCCACAAAAGCTTTCAAGCTCAGCTGGTGTAATACCAATTTTTTGAGCTAACTCACGTACGAGCTGCGCTCTTAAGGCAATTGCTGGCATAGCCAGCAACATAGGCTTCGCAGAATGTTGAGTCTGAGCACGCCCTTCAGGTGTGTTCCAGTCATGTCCCTCATTAGCTACATTAATAAAGAAAGAAGATAACGGCATGGCTTGGCTGATAGCTTGCTCAAATGCATCGGTACCTTTTTCTCTAATAAAACTGTCTGGATCATGTTCTTCTGGCAAAAATAAAAATTTAACTTCTTTATCATCAGCCATCATGGGTAGGCAAGCCTCTAAGGCTCGCTTTGCAGCACGTTGACCTGCTGCATCGCCATCAAATGAAAATACGATTCGATCAGATTGGCGCATTAAAGAGCGCACATGATTCGAAGTGCAAGCTGTTCCTAAAGTAGCAACGCCATTAGCAAAACCCAACTGCGCTAGCGCCACCACATCCATATAACCCTCACAGACGATGACGTAGCCTTTATCTCTGATAGCTTGTCGTGCTTCAAACAAACCATAGAGAGTATTACCTTTTGAAAATAATGGCGTCTCTGGAGAATTTAAATATTTAGGCTCGCCCGTATCTAAGATCCTGCCGCCAAACGCAATGACTTGTCCTTTGGGATTACGAATCGGAAACATGATTCGATCACGAAAGCGATCATATCTTTTAGACTCTGACTGAATCACCAAGCCAGCTTCAACCAATGTATTTGCAAGAGTGTCTTCACCGTAGGTACCAAAGACAGCCTCCAAGCCCTGCCAAGAATCTGGAGCATATCCAATACCAAAACGCTTTGCAATTTCTCCACTCAAGCCGCGACGCTTTAAATAGTCGACCGCTTTAGTTGCGCCTTTAAGTTGCTGCTTGTACCAATCAGCTGCAGGCCCCATGACTTCACTGAGTGCAAGAGCTTGCTTTTGTTTTTCTAAGTCTTGTGGGCGACGCTCTTCACGTGGCACAGTTAGTCCTGCTGACCTGGCTAACTCTTCAATGGCATCAACATAAGTTAAACCAGAATGCTCCATCATAAAACTAATAGCAGAGCCGTGAGCACTACAACCAAAGCAGTGATAAAACTGTTTAGTTGGAGATACACTAAAAGATGGTGACTTTTCGTTATGAAAAGGACAAAGCCCTTGATAGTTAGCGCCGGCTTTTTTTAGAGTGACATGACGCCCCACCACTTCGACGATATCGACGCGATTTAATAAATCAGCAATAAATGACTGAGGGATCATGGTCTTTAAATAGTAACTGGTGGTGTCTGGTGTTATCTTGTATGAAGTTAATTTGTCTTATTTTGTCAGAGCAGCCTTAACTTGTGTAGATACCGTTCCCATATCAGCTTTACCAGCCAATAAAGCTTTAACAGCTCCCATGACCTTACCCATATCCTGAGGGCCTGTTGCACCTAATTCTTGGACAACTTTTGCTACAGTAGCACTGACTTCTGCTTCTGACATTTGTGCAGGCATGTAAGCCTGCAAAATAATTAATTCTGCTTGTTCAATTGCCACCAAGTCATCGCGTTTTGCCGCTTCAAATTGAGAAATAGAATCTTTGCGTTGCTTAATAAGCTTTTCAGTGATGGCTATCACCATCACGTCATCTAACTCAATGCGCTCGTCGACTTCTTTTTGTTTGATCGCTGCTAGTAATAAGCGAATCGTTCCAAGGCGCCCAGCATCTTTAGCACGCATGGCATTTTTCATATCTTCAATAATTTGTTCTTTTAAGCTCATATTCACTCCTCAAATAAAAAAACCCACTGCGGGATAACCGTCAGTGGGTTTGTCGTATCCCAAGGCTAGAAATCCAGCCCGAGAAAGAATTAGTACATTTTCTTAGGCAACATCTGACTACGAATACGCTTGTAATGGCGTTTTGCAGCAGCGGCTTTTAAGCGCTTGCGCTCAGCCGTTGGCTTTTCGTAGAACTCACGAGCGCGCAAATCAGTCAAAAGACCGTTTTTTTCAATTGTGCGCTTGAAACGGCGCAGTGCTACTTCAAATGGTTCGTTTTCGCGTAGGCGGATAGTTGTCATGCTGTAGATCTCTATAAAGTTTCTGAAAAATAAGTCAGAAAAAACTGTAAAACGAGATTGTAGCACGGCAAAATACAGTCATGCGAGTACTTGGTATAGAAACTTCTTGTGACGAAACTGGCGTTGCCATTGTTGATACTGCCCCATGGGAGGCCGGAGAGCCTGCGGGTAAGGGCTTATTGGGCCAAGCACTGTATTCTCAGATCGCTATGCATGTGGATTATGGCGGAGTCGTCCCAGAACTTGCATCAAGAGATCATATTAAAAGAGTAATACCTCTTATAAATCAGACACTTAAAGAATCTAATAGCCGACTTGATGACATTGATGCCATTGCTTTTACACAAGGCCCCGGTCTGGCAGGCGCGCTTTTAGTTGGCGCCTCTGTTGCTAAAGGGTTAGCCTTAGCCCTGAATAAACCGGTTTTAGGTATTCATCACCTAGAGGGGCACCTGCTATCTCCTTTGTTAGCAGATGATGCCAATATTCAGTTTCCATTTGTGGCTTTGTTAGTTTCTGGCGGCCATACACAACTCATGGAAGTCACTGGCGTTGGTGAATACCTTATCTTGGGTGAAACCTTAGATGATGCAGCTGGAGAGGCTTTCGATAAAACTGCCAAATTACTGGGTTTAAGTTATCCAGGTGGCCCCGCTGTTTCTGCACTGGCGAAGTTAGGACAAGCAGGCAGTTATCAATTCCCAAGACCCATGAAACATTCCGGCGATTTTGATTTTTCATTTGCGGGACTCAAGACGTCCGTTCTTACCCAAGTAAGAAAAATACAAATTAATGGCTCACTCTCAGAATCAGAACATGCAAATATAGCCAGAGGGTTTGTTGATGCGATTGTTGAGGTTTTAGTCAGTAAATCAATCAATGCTCTTAAAAAAACAGGTCTGAAAACCTTGGTAGTGGCGGGTGGCGTAGGAGCAAATGAACAACTTCGCCAAGCTCTTGCCAATGCATGCGAAAAAGAGGGTATCTCAGTTCATTACCCACCACTTCACCTTTGCACTGATAACGGGGCGATGATTGCATTTGCTGGAGCAATGAGGCTTAAAAAAAATCCCCAACTTGCAAGCAAGGATTGGGGATTTAATGTTCGACCAAGATGGCCGTTAGATGAATTACTTTGATCGAATCAAAGCGTAAGCGCTGTGATTATGAATTGACTCGAAGTTCTCAGCTTCAACCACAAATGATTTGATTCTTGAATCGCTCTTTAGGCGCCCAGCCACATCTCTCACCAAATCCTCTACAAACTTAGGATTGTCATAAGCACGCTCAGTGACATATTTCTCGTCAGGGCGCTTGAGAAGACCCCACAACTCACATGAGGCCTCGGCTTCAGCGATCTTAACTAAACTCTCAATACTCAAATCAGAACTTGGCGCCAACTCAACCTTTATCGTGACATGAGAGCGCTGATTATGCGCACCATACTCGGAGATTTTCTTAGAGCATGGGCACAAGCTAGTGACTGGAACAACTACCTGAAGGCTAAGAGATACCAGGACTTCATTTTTAATTTTTTTGGCACTAGCTAACCAAGTTACGTCGTAATCCAAAAGACTCTTCACGCCTGATACAGGAGCAGTCTTATTAATAAAGTGGGTGTACTTTAAGGAGATCTGACCAGCATCCGCCTCTAGTAAAGGAAGCATTTTGCTAGTCATTAATTTCATAGCTTCCGCATCTAAGCAAGCGCTGTGATCTTGCAATAAGGCGATGAAACGGGACATGTGCGTCCCCTTTTGATCAGCCGGAAGTGTCACATCCAAATCAATTACAGCAACGCTAGGCATAACACCATCATCAGTCTTTACCTGAATCGGGTGACGTACCCCACGAATACCTACGCGATCAATCACTATATTGCGCTGGTCAATAAATGACTGCACATCGGGCATTGCACAGGTGTTTGAGGTTTCTAAAGGTGTCATAGTTGTATTCATTGACTGATTGTCCCGCAATTTGAAGCCGTTTATTTTTTAGGGTTAATTGATGAAAGTTTGATTACTTCGAATCTAACTGCTCAAGCTTTGCTTTAATTGACTGAGCAATACCTGCTGCATATAGGCCACATTCCTTCATGAGTGAAGCATGATCACCATGATCTACAAAACGATCGGGTAAGCCAAGTAGCAGTGATGGAACTTGGACGCCTGCTGCTGCAAGAGCTTCTAAACAAGCACTTCCTGCGCCACCGCCAATAGCTCCTTCTTCCAGCGTCACAATCAAATCATGATCTTTAGCTAATGAACATACCAAATCAACATCCAATGGTTTGATAAATCTCATATTTGCCACAGTTGCATCAAACTCCTTTGCAACTTCCAAGGCTGGATATAGCAAAGTACCAAATGCCAATATCGCCACTTTTTTCTTTTTTTGACCTTGAGTGTTTCTTCGAATTTCCCCCTTACCTAGTGGCAAAGTTTTTAATTCTTTACTCACCAATGCACCGACACCCGCCCCTCTTGGGTAGCGAACAGCTGCTGGATGGTCTTGCTTAAATGCCGTTGTTAATAGATCGCGGCATTCTGCTTCATCAGCTGGCGCCATCAACAACATATTCGGGATGCAACGAATGTAGGGAATGTCATAGGCACCAGCATGGGTTGCACCATCCGCTCCAACTAAGCCAGAACGATCAAGCGCAAACACAACTGGTAAATCTTGCAAGGCAACGTCATGAATTAGCTGATCATAGCCACGTTGCAAAAAGGTTGAATAGATAGCCACAACTGGCTTCATACCCTCACAAGCCATTCCACCCGCAAAGGTAACAGCATGCTGTTCAGCAATGCCTACATCAAAATAACGATCCGGAAAACGACTTTCAAATTCCACCATGCCAGAACCTTCTCGCATTGCGGGTGTGATGCCTACAAGGCGCTTATCGGCAGCAGCCATGTCACATAACCAATCCCCAAAAACTTGAGTAAAGGTCTTTTTAGTTGCCGCGGCTTTAGCAATACCTTGGCTTGGATCAAACTTTCCAGGTCCGTGATACAGAATAGGATCAGCCTCGGCTAACTTATAGCCTTGGCCTTTTTTAGTCACTACATGTAGGAACTGTGGTCCCTCACCATTTAGCGCAAGGCGGCGCACGTTTTCCAATGTTGGCACTAATGAATCTAAATCATGTCCATCAATTGGGCCAATGTAATTAAAACCAAATTCTTCAAAAATAGTGCATGGCACGACCATGCCTTTTGCATGCTCTTCTAAGCGCTTAGCAAATTCACGCAAGGGTGGTGCGATAGATAAAACGCTATCCAAGCCTTTTTTAGTTGTTGCATAAAAGCGGCCACTCATCAATCTAGCAAAATAGCGATTCAGAGCACCAACTGCTGGAGAAATCGACATATCGTTGTCATTGAGAACAACAATTAAAGGTAAATCTTTATGAATGCCGCCGTTGTTTAATGCTTCAAATGCCATACCAGCCGTCATAGCGCCATCGCCAATCACTGCAACAGCCACTCTTTTTTCGCCCTGAGCTTTAGCTCCTAAGGCCATGCCTATAGCTGCTGAAATACTGGTTGATGAATGCGCCGTTCCAAATGTGTCGTATTCACTTTCATCACGACGCGGGAAACCTGATATGCCGCCGTATTGGCGAAGCGTTCCCATGCGATCACGACGACCTGTCAAAATTTTATGTGGGTAGCTTTGATGACCCACATCCCAAACTAAGCGGTCATAGGGTGTCTGTAAAACATAATGAAGAGCAACTGCCAACTCCACAGTACCCAAATTAGAAGATAAGTGTCCGCCGGTTTGAGAAACTGTATCAAGTAAAAACTCACGCAACTCTTCTGCAACATCAGGCAACTGGTCACGACTTAGAAGGCGCAAATCTTTAGGCGAATTAATTGTTTTTAATAAATCAGTCATTAACTATCTCTGTGCAATACCTTACCCGCAATCGACTTTAGTAACTGAGCATTTTCACCCCAAATGCTCAGACACGCTATAGCCTCCTCGTATAACTCCTCCGAAAGCCTCCTGGCTGAAGTTAAACCCATTAATGATACAAATGTTGGTTTATTTGCTGCAGCATCCTTACCAGCTGTTTTACCCAAAGTTTGGCTATCAGAGCTAGCATCCAATATATCGTCAACTACCTGAAACAATAACCCTAGCGCGCTTCCAAACTGATCGAGTTTGGCCAGTTCTTGATTGCTCAGATCTGCGGCAATGCCACCCATCTGTACAGAACTTCGAAGTAATGCGCCCGTCTTCATACGGTGCATGGTTTCAAGGGAAGCTCTTTCAAGAGGTTTACCAACACTCGCCAAATCAATAGCCTGTCCACCAGCCATCCCTTCAAGACCACCCGCTTTAGCTAAAAGAGACAAGATTTTTACTTTTTGAATGGCGCTAAGAGCGCTATCAGCAATCAATCCAAAAGCCATGGTTTGTAGTGCATCGCCGACAAGCAAAGCAGTAGATTCGCTATAGACTTTATGAACCGTAGCACGCCCACGACGTATATCGTCATCATCCATACAAGGCATGTCATCGTGAACAAGCGAGTAAGTATGAAATAGCTCCACCGCAACTGCGCATTGATCAATGCCTGCAATTTGATCAAGTGGCTTACCCACTAGGCTTGCTGTAGCGTAAACCAAGAGGGGTCGGATTCTTTTACCGACACCAGTGGCAGCGTAATACATAGCTTCTTTTAAATCGCCAGCCTGCACATTAAGACTCTTCAGAGAATCAATGATGGCGTGATCCACCCGCTCTGAGGATTGCTTTAACCAAACTGCGTTATTGGGTAAAAATGTCAAAATTAACCTTGAAATGTTTTTACTTGTTGCTCAACCTGTTCAAGCACCTGCTGGCAATGTTTTAACAACTCAGCACCTCGCTTGTATGCACCCAAGGTGTCTTCTAAGGAAAGCTTGCCAGATTCCATTTTGGCAATAATCCCCTCTAACTCAGCAACAGCCTCTTCGTAACGAAGTTGCGGGTCAATAGCTGCAGATTCAGTATCTGATTTTTTAGGCATAAAACCCTCTTAATTTGATCGAAAACAATACATGACCAGATTTTAAGGCTTTAAGCACGGGTATAATCATTTTTCCTTTCCAATATCGACACGTCGATGGTTGGATTGGTTATTCCGCTTAGCTTCGGCTGACTTTTTTTCGGGGTGGGAAGAATGACTAATCTGGCTGCCGCGCAGAATCTTGCGCCATCCAAACTACAACTACCAGTATCGGCTTATTTTGATGCCGAGCTTTACGCACGTGAAATCGAATTGCTTTTCAAGCAGGGACCTGGCTATATTGGCCACGAACTCATGGTGCCAGAGATCGGCGACTACCAAACTCTCCAATTAGAAAACGAAGGTCGAGTACTGGTTAAGAATTCTGCAGGCGTTGAACTTTTATCAAACGTCTGCCGTCATCGACAAGCGATTATGTTGAATGGCAAAGGTCACGTTGAAAATATTGTTTGCCCTCTCCATCGCTGGACGTATAAAACTGATGGCACCTTACTTGGCGCTCCACATTTTGAAGAGCAGCCTTGCCTCAATCTTGGTAAGACCCCTTTACAAAATTGGCAAGGTCTTCTTTTTGAAGGTCCCCGCGATGTCCATAAAGACCTCCAAAGCATGGGCGTCTCCAAAGATTTAGATTTTTCTGCTTATGTTTTAGACCATGTAGAAGTTCATGAATGCAATTACAACTGGAAAACTTTTATTGAGGTTTACCTTGAGGATTACCACGTTGTTCCATTCCACCCAGGTCTTGGTAAGTTTGTTTCTTGTGAAGATTTAGAATGGCAGTTCAGTGACTGGTACAGCGTACAAACTGTTGGCATCCATAAGAACTTACAACAAGCAGGTTCTGAAATCTACCAACGGTGGCATGAAGCAGTACTAAGACATCATCAAGGCAAGACTCCAAAGCATGGTGCTATATGGCTCACTTACTTTCCTAACATCATGGTCGAATGGTACCCAGGGGTCCTTTGTGTATCAACGCTTCAACCAATGAGCCCCAATAAAACTAGAAATATTGTTGAGTTTTATTACCCAGAAGAGCTAGCCTTGTTTGAACGCGAGTTCATAGAAGCGGAGAGAGCCGCCTACATGGAAACCTGCATTGAGGATGATGAGATTGCTGAGCGTATGGACGCCGGAAGAAAAGCATTGCTTGAACGTGGCGTAAATGAAGTGGGCCCTTATCAAAGCCCAATGGAAGATGGTATGCAACATTTTCATGAGTGGTACAGAAAAGCGATGTCTTATAAGTAATTAGAATAAAGGATTGAAATGTCTCTTATCGAAGCAAGCGAATTAAAAAAATGGCTTGATCATGAAGATAATTTTTTATTGTTTGATTGTCGTTTTGATTTAACGAACTCCGAAGCTGGCTATCAATCCTATTTAAGCGGCCATATCCCAACAGCTATCTACGTTCATACTGATAAAGATTTAGCTGGTAAAAAGGATGGTAAGAATGGTAGACACCCTCTACCATCCATTGAGCAGTGGCAAAAAACTTACGCAGGGCTAGGCATTACGCCCAACAAAAAAATAGTCATTTACGACAATCAAGGCTCTATGTATGCGGCTCGGCTTTGGTGGATGTTGCATTCTGTAGGGCACTTAGATCTTTTTTTATTAAATGGTGGATACCCAGCTTGGGTTCGTGCCAACTACGAATCAGAAATTCGTGAGCATGTGAGAGTAGCCGCCCCTGAAACAAAACTTCAAAATTATCAGAATGTGGTTTTGGTTGATGCTGTTGAAGAAAATATTAAAACATCTCAATTAACCATTTTGGATGCGCGCGCCAATGATCGTTTCCAAGGTAAAAATGAGACTCTTGATCCAGTTGGTGGGCACATACCCGGAGCCATTAATCGATGCTTTAAAGATAATTTAGAGGCTAATGGGGAGTTCAAGAACATCAACACGTTAAAGCAAGAATATGCCGCCCTACTCAACGAAACTCCTAGTGAAGAAATAATTCACCAATGTGGTTCTGGTATTACGGCATGTCACAATTTATTTGCGATGGAGTTGGTGGGCCTTAGAGGTTCATCCATTTATGCAGGGAGCTGGAGTGAGTGGTGTTCAGACCCCAGCAGACCTGTAGAAAAATAATGATTCTCTAGTGAGCGTGTCCTACATGCGTTAACTCTGAAATCGCAACAACCAATAAAACACCCAAAAGAATCAAAGCAATTTGCTCCAAAGATTCTTTTAGCTTTGGTCTTTTATGCATTTGTGGCATTAAGTCACTGACAGCAATATAAATAAAGCTACTCGATGCAAACACGATGACATAAGGGATTAATGCTTCAGCTGCATCAAGAAAAAAGTAGCCTAAAACGCCTCCAACTACAGCCATCAAACTCGATATCAAGTTATAAACTAAGGCTCTTACTTTTGAGAAACCAGCATTTAACAAAACAATGAAATCGCCAATCTCTTGCGGGATCTCATGAAGCGCAATCGCAACAGCCGTCAAAATACCAATTTGAGGATCGACCAAAAACGCTGCTGCAATCAAAATACCATCAGCAAAGTTGTGCAAACTATCGCCCATCAAAATCACTAATCCACTCTTACCAGCAGACTCAGCATCGTGCCCATGATGATGCCCATGTCCATCATGCTCATGGTGATGACTGTGTCTTAGGAGGGCCGCTTTTTCTAATATGAAAAAACCCAATAAACCAGCCATCAAGGCAATAAACAAAGATGGAATGTCAACATCATGAGAAGTGAATGCCTCTGGTAATGAATGCAGTAGGGCTGTTGCCAGCAAGACTCCAACTGATAAGCTCACCATTTTGTCTACCATGCGAGACAAAATAGTGAGAGATAAACTGGCTGCAGCAGCAATACTCAATACCCCAGCCGCTGTAGTGGCTAAGATAATCCAAACTAACGTCATACAACTCCCTGTTGCTTAAACCAAGCTAAGCATTTTACCCAACCATCCTTAGCTGGGCCTTCACGGTAAGTCGCACGGTAGTCTGCATGGAATGCATGCGGAGCATCCGGATACACCTCAAATCTGCTGGCTTGTGCAGCCTTATTATTTTTAGCTGCTGCTAACGCTTGCTTCATCATCTCAACACTTTCTAATGAGATGCCAGTATCTGCCGCACCATAAAGACCTAAGACAGGAGCTTTCATCTCCGCAGCGTGATCTACCGGTTGGCTTGGGTTAGCTGGTGTTTTATCACCCACCACACGACCATACCAAGCAACACCAGCTCTTACTTGAGGAATTTTTGCACTGGCTAACCAAGTAACACGACCGCCCCAGCAAAAACCAGTAACGCCCACACGTTTTAAATCACCATCATTTTTAGCAGCCCAAGCGATAGCAGCTTGAATATCATCCATGACCTGATCATCTGGCGTTTTACCAACGATTTCTTTTAATATTTCCGCCATAGTTCCTAAAGTATTTGGATCTCCTGCACGCACAAAAAACTCGGGGGCAATCGCCAGATATCCTTGTTTGGCAAAACGTCTCGCTACATCCGCGATGTATTCATGAACACCAAAAATCTCGCTTGCAACAATGACGACCGGCAAACCATTTTTAGGAGTCTTTATTGGTCTAGCCACATAAGCTGGTACTGAAAACCCTTGACTTGTAAAAGTAATCTCTTCGCCTTTGATACCCTCAAAATCAGTTTTAATAACCTGTGCCATCACAGGCTCTGAAACAGCAACATATCCAACCCCCATTGATGTCACAGCAGCTGACTTTAAAAAATCGCGGCGAGTTGTTTGCGCAGGGTTAATTAAAGATTGCGCTTCTTTGATTAAGTTTTTATCCATAGCTGTCTCCATGTTTGATTGACATTACTTCTTACTTCTTACGTATTTGTTAATTTAAATTAATGAGCTTCTTCCCAATTAGCACCAACTCCAACTTCTACTAGCAATGGTACCTTCAACTGAGCCACTTCTGTCATTAAACGAGGTAAATGTTGTTTAACTAATTCAAGTTCAGCATTTGGGGCCTCTAAAACCAATTCATCATGAACTTGTAAAAGCATTCTTGTTTCTAGCTTTTCTTGTTCAATCCAAACTTGAACTGCAATCATGGCTAATTTTATTAAATCTGCCGCAGTGCCTTGCATCGGTGCATTAATAGCAGCTCGCTCAGCACCTTGGCGTCTCATACCATTAGCGCTTCTGATTTCGGGTAACCATAAACGGCGCCCAAATACTGTCTCAACATAACCCCGCTCTTTTGCAGAAATACGGGTTTTTGCCATATAGTCTGCAACACCTGGATACCTAGCAAAATAGGTATCAATATATTGCTGGGCTGCCGATCTTTCAATACCAAGATTGCCTGCCAAGCCAAATGCACTCATGCCATAAATCAAACCAAAGTTAATGACCTTGGCATAACGACGTTGCTCAGAAGTAACCTCTTTAACATCAACATGGAACATTTCAGCTGCAGTTGCTTTATGAATATCCTCGCCCGCAGCAAAAGCTTTAAGAAGACTTTCGTCTTCGGCAATATGGGCCATGATTCTTAATTCGATTTGCGAGTAATCCGCAGATACCATCACAGTGCCAGGTTTAGCAATAAAAGCTTCTCTGATCTTGCGACCCTCTTCAGTTCTTACTGGGATGTTTTGTAAGTTAGGATCACTTGAAGCCAAGCGGCCAGTAACGGCAACAGCTTGAGAATAACTGGTATGAACTCTGCCAGTTTTAGGATTAACCATTCTTGGTAGTTTTTCAATATAAGTTGATTGCAACTTAGCCAAACTTCTATAGTCGAGTATTTTTGCCGGAAGAGGATAGTTCTCAGCTAACTTTTGCAGCACCTCCTCATCAGTGGAAGGTGCACCAAGAGGAGTCTTTTTTATGATGGGCAATTCCAACTTGCCAAAAAGTATTTCGGCAATTTGTTTAGGCGACTGAATGTTAAAGGGCTGTCCAGCCAACTCATGGATTTGCTTTTCTAGTTCGAGCAATCTCTGTCCAACCACCTGCGCTTGCGCTGCTAACTTTGGTACATCAATCAAAATACCATTTCTCTCCATCACCCCTAAAGCGTGCATGGCAGGCATTTCGATATCACGATAAATAAATAGAAGCTTTTCGTCTGCAGCAATAGTGGGGTACATGGCATGATGTAATCGTAAAGTGATATCGGCATCTTCAGCAGCATACTTAGAGGCAGTTTCTAAATTAACTTGATCAAATGTTATTTGATGAACCCCCTTACCGCAGACCTCTTCATACGTTGTAGTCTTTTCACCCAAATGTCTCTGGGCTAAGCCATCCATGTCATGGCTACGATGAGATTCCAGTACATATGACTGCAATAGGGTGTCATGCTCCACACCCTTAAGAAGTATGTCTTCATTTGCAAAAATATGGATATCGTATTTAAGATTTTGACCTAATTTTTTATACTGCTCACCCTCTAACCAAGGTCTCAATTGCTCCAACACCCACTTCTTACTGAGTTGATCTTCATTTGTTGTGTGCGCAAGTGGGATGTAACAAGCCTCGCCCGGAGTAACTGCTAATGAGATGCCCACCAAGCTGACGCGTAACGCATCTAAACCGGTAGTTTCAGTATCAATACAAGTAAGCGATGAATCTTGTATTTTTTTGAGCCACTCATGAAAAACTGATTCTGTAGTGACACAAGTGTAATTTCTGGCCATCACTTCTTGGGGATGCTCGGCGACAAAACCCAACTGATCTGTAACAGCAATTGATGAAGAAGTTGAAGCAGAGTCAGTTTTAGATTGAGCCTTACTGAGATTTTTATCTGCGCTGTTAGATCCTGAATTAGACGAGTTATTTCCGCTAGCTCGATCTAACTCTCGCAAAAGTGACTTAAATCCAAACTCTATAAAAAGCTCGCGTAAGACTTCTTTATCTTCATCTTTAGCGTGTAGATCATGTAAGCCAATTAAATGCTCAGAAAGATCACAATCGATTTTGACTGTTACTAACTCGCGGGCTTTGGGTAACCAATCAAGACTTGCTCGTAGATTTTCACCAACAACACCTTTGACTTCAGATGAACGCTTCATCAGTTCATCTAAGGTTCCAAATTCATTCAACCATTTCACGGCTGTCTTGGGCCCAGCTTTAGGCACGCCAGGCACGTTATCAACTGTATCTCCCATGATAGAAAGGTAGTCAACAATCCTCTCAGGCAGGACACCAAATTTATTAAGAACACCATCAGTATCTAAACGCTCATCAGTCATCGTATTGATGAGGCTAATACCTGGCTCAACTAGTTGAGCAAGATCCTTATCGCCGGTTGAAATCAGAACAGTCCAGTTAGATGCTTTTGCTTGTTTGGCTAAAGTGCCAATGACATCATCTGCCTCTATCCCTGAAACGGATAAAACTGGCCATCCCATGGCTTTAACTACTTTATGGATGGCTTCAATTTGTAAAGCCAAATCTTCGGGCATAGATGAACGATTCGCTTTGTATTCCGGGTACATCTCATCTCTAAAGGTTTTACCTTTAGCATCGAATATACAAGCGATATGATCAGCGTCTAATTCAGTTCGAGCACGCCTCATCATGTTGACCATTCCTTGAATGGCCCCAGTTGGAAATCCTTGCGGATTACGTAAATCAGGCATGGCATGAAAGGCACGGTATAGGTAGCTAGAGCCGTCAACTAGCAAAAGGCGATGTGTAGACATCCCACAATCGTACAATCAAGCATGATCACTTACACATTTTCTTCATTTATGCGCGCTAAAAATTCACCTTTCAGAGTTATTTCGGTAGCTATATTCTCTATTTTTATTGTTATTTCTCATGGACTTAGCGCTCAGGGTGCACAAGCCTTAAGTGCCGATGAACTCAAAAATATCAATGAGCAACCAATCAGCAAAGCAGTTAAAAATAATGCTGAAACTGGTAAAGCCAACCCTAAAAAGCCTAGTTTTGAGCATAAAGAGGCAGATGGTACGAGTATCAAAGAGTACAAAGAGAGTGGTAAACCAACTGAGGTGGTCGTTGAAGGTGTTTTTGGCACCTATGAAATGACTGCGCCCAATGACTCAAGCAACCCAAGACGTGAGCAAGATACGATTCGTGTTCCGACTATTCGAATGCCCTTCTAATCGATCATGGCCGTCTTTACCCCCGTTAATCTTGATGAAGTGAACGTTTGGTTAAGTCAAAACTATCAACTGGGCATCGCAACAGATATTAAAGGCATCAGCTCAGGTATCGAGAACTCCAACTTCTTTTTAAGTACCAATAAAGATGGCATCTCTACTGAATATGTCCTCACACTATTCGAGCGCTTAACTAGAGAGCAGCTTCCTTTCTACTTAGAGCTGATGGAGCATTTAGCACTCAAAGATATTTCAGTGCCAGCTCCGGTAAGGGACAACAAAAAAAGCATCTTGGGCTTCCTCAACGGTAAACCTACGGCAATAGTTTCAAAATTATCAGGTACCTCCAGATTAAATCCAGTTGTCACCCATTGCGAAGCGGTCGGCGCCATGCTGGCACGTATGCACTTTGCGGGACAAGACTTTAAATTATCGCAACCTAATTTACGAAGCCTTGCTTGGTGGCAAAAAACCGTGCCCAAGGTCTTGACGCATCTGAATGATGCTCAAAAATCTCTCATCTTGGATGAGTTGAACGAACAAACCAATTTTTTCGGTGGCACCCATTACAAACAATTGCCTGAAGGACCAAGTCATTGTGACTTATTTAGAGATAATGTTTTATTCGATAACTTTGATGGCAAAGATAATTTAGGCGGATTCTTTGATTTTTATTTTGCCGGTAACGACAAGTGGTTATTTGATTTAGCCGTCACAGTGAATGACTGGTGTATTGACCTTAAGACTGGCGAACTCGATTTAGCAAGATCTCAAGGGCTAATAGAGCAATATCAGAAAGTACGCCCATTAAATCAGGTTGAGATAGATTCATGGCCCATGATGCTCAGAGCGGCAGCTTTGAGGTTTTGGATTTCACGCTTATGGGATTTTTACCTTCCCCGTGAGGCGGAAATGTTGACGCCACATGACCCTATACATTTTGAGAGAATTTTAAAACTCCGCCGAGAGTATCCTTCCCACATTAATTCTCATATTTACAAGAAATAACTTAAACGACTCTTATGCAACTTAACAAAACAAAATCAGCAGATGGCTATCTTTGGATTAGACAAGGTTTATGGCTGTTTAAGAAAAACCCTTTAACGTTTTTGATGTTGGTTTTTCTGTATATCTTTATCGCTCAATTTGCGATTTTGATTCCGGTATTTGGAGTATTTCTAGTTTTGCTATTAACGCCAGCCATCACAGTTGGTTTCATGACAGCTTGCCAAAGAGTTATTCGCGGTGAGCGCGTTTTTCCAACAGTCTATTTAGTGGGGCTCAAAGACCATGGCCCAGTCATCAGAAAAAACTTGCTGGCCCTTGGAACTGTCTATGCATTTTTAGTATTGATCCTAAGTTTGATTGCTAGCGCTTTCATTGATTTTAAGCAACTCATTCCTTTATTAACAGAGCCCAACCCACCGACGATCAGGGAAGTTAAGGAGCTTTATTTTGGATTGGGTGTTGGGGTGTTGCTCTACATTCCAGTTGCTATGCTTATGTGGTTCGCCCCCGTATTGATTGTTTGGGAAAAGATGTCAGTTGCCCAAGCATTGTTTTCAAGTTGGATTGCTTGCTGGTCTAATCGTGCAGCCTTTATCTTCTATTTGCTAATTTGGACAGTGTTTATCGTAGCAGTACCTTTTTTTATTGAGGCACTTCTTGATGGTATTGGTTTAAGAGTAGCCATCCCTTTTATCATTCCACCGTATTCTATGGCAGCCTTAACAGTGATGTACTGTTCATTCTTTGCCACCTGGAAAGCTTGCTTCAATAAAGAAATTACTGAGGCAGCTGAGCAATCGATTACTTAGCTTAATCAATCGCTGTTAATTTAGCTATCGCTAATTGCAACCACTTAGGCCCATGCCGATTGAAGTTAACTTGCGCTTTAGCTTCATCATCACTACCCTCGATTGCCAAAATCCGGCCTTCGCCAAACTTAGTGTGAAAAACACTTTGTCCAACTCTAAAACCATGTCCATTTTCCTTGTATGACAGACTGCTAATAGGCGCTGTAATAGAGCTAGGCGTTGAACGCGGGATGGTGGCTGATCGACCACCCCAATCACTACCCTCTGACCAAGAGGGCATTCTGGTGGTGGTAGCACTACCCCAACGCGCATCTTTATTTTTAGGTGTTAAGTGCTTGAGTGATTCTGCTGGTAACTCATCTAAGAAACGTGAAGGTAGGTTGTAACGAACTTGCCCATGCAAAAGCCGTGATTGAGTATGTGACAAAAATAATCTCTCTTTGGCTCGAGTGATCGCCACATACATCAAACGACGCTCCTCCTCTAAGCCGTCTTCTTGATTCACGCTATTTTCATGAGGGAATAAACCCTCTTCAAGTCCTGTAATAAATACATTGGTAAATTCCAAGCCCTTAGCAGCATGGACAGTCATTAATTGAACAGCGTCTTGCCCAGCTTGCGCTTGGTTATCTCCAGCCTCTAAAGAAGCATGGGCTAAGAAACCAGCCAGTGGCGACATTTCAATCACAACTTCAGTATCTGAGGTGCCTGCTGCGGTATCTTGAGGTATACCTTCCTCAGCAATGAATGCCGTTGCGGCATTAACTAATTCTTGTAAGTTTTCTACGCGGTCTTGACCTTCACGTTCAGCCAAATAATGTTGTATGAGTCCACTATTCTGGATCACATAATCAACCGTCTCAGGTAAGGAGTAATGGCGTGTTGAATCTCTCATATGATCAATTAATCTAACGAAGGCTGAGATAGAGGTGCCTGCTTTACCATCCAAGTAAGGAGCAGCAGCATAGAAAGAACTATTGTTTAGCTTAGCGCTATCTTGCAAGGCTTCAACACTCTTAGCGCCAATACCTCGAGTTGGAAAGTTCACAACTCTAGAAAACGATGTGTCGTCATTAGGGTTTTCTAATAATCGTAAATAAGCTAGGGCATGCTTAATCTCAGCTCGCTCAAAGAATCGCAAGCCACCATAAACGCGATAAGGAATGCCTGCAGAAAATAATCCATGCTCAATGATTCGAGATTGCGCATTACTTCTATAAAGAATCGCTGTCTCGCTTCGTGTGCCGCCGCTATTAATGAGGCTCTTGATTTCATCAACCATCCAAGCAGCTTCTGTTCCATCTGTTGCGGCCTCAAAAACTCTAACGGGCTCTCCATGTCCTGCATCAGTTCTTAAATTCTTACCTAAGCGCTCGGTATTGTTAGAGATGAGATGGTTAGCCGCATCAAGAATATGTCCAAAAGAGCGGTAGTTTTGCTCAAGCTTTACTAAGTGTGGTTTGAAATGTTTTTCAAATAAGCGCATGTTCTCAACGTCCGCTCCTCGAAAGGCATAAATACTTTGATCATCGTCACCTACAGCAAAAACAGAACTTGGACTGGATGAGCCATAACCAGATATAAGTTTTAACCATGCATATTGCAAAGCATTGGTATCTTGAAACTCATCCACTAAAATATGGCGAAAACGCTCTTGGTAGTGCTCACGAATTGCCTGATGGTGTTTGAGTAACTCATAGCTTCTCAATAAAAGTTCGGCAAAATCAACGACGCCCTCGCGTTGGCACTGTTCCTCATAAGCTTGATAGAGTTCTACCATGGTGTTTTGAAAAGAGTCGCCACGATCCATATCCTTAGAGCGCATACCTTTTTCTTTGGCATGTGCGATGAAATATTGAAGTTGCTTAGGTGGGTATTTTTCATCATCAATTTTTAAAGACTTGAGAAGTCTCTTAATCGCCGATAGCTGATCTTGTGTATCTAAAATCTGGAAAGTTGACGGTAAGCCAGCATCTTTATGGTGCGCTCTCAATAATCGATTACAAAGGCCATGAAAGGTGCCTACCCACATACCGCGAGTATTGATGAGCATCATCGCTGAAAGACGGTTCATCATCTCTTTGGCAGCTTTATTGGTGAAAGTTACAGCCAAAATACCAGCAGGAGATGCCTGTGATGTCTGAATTAACCATGCAATACGAGTTGTTAGTACTTTGGTCTTGCCACTACCAGCTCCAGCTAGGATCATTGCAGACTGGGCATTTCCGGCCTCATTGACGGGCGGTAAAGTCACTGCTTCATACTGTTCTGGATTGAGATTATTAAGAATATTCGTCACATGTGCCTTTAGGTTCAACAAAAAATTATAATTGCTGCTTATGTCTAAAAATCTTTCTGATCTCGCTAAATCTTTCGAACCCTCCAACATCGAGGCCCAATGGGGTCCCGAGTGGGAAAAAAGGGGTATTGCCACTGCTACTTTGGACGACCAAAAGGACAGTTTTTGCATCCAACTGCCTCCGCCCAACGTCACCGGCACTCTTCATATGGGCCACGCCTTCAATCAAACGATCATGGATGGCTTAGCCAGACATGCTCGAATGAGCGGCAAGAATACACTTTGGGTACCAGGTACCGACCATGCTGGTATCGCTACGCAGATCGTGGTCGAAAGGCAATTAGATGCTCAAAAGGTCTCTAGACACGATTTAGGACGAGAAAAGTTCCTCGAGAAGGTCTGGGCATGGAAAGAGCAATCGGGCTCAACCATCACCCGTCAAATCCGTCGCTTGGGTGCTTCTATTGATTGGAGCCGTGAATATTTCACGATGGATGACAAAATGTCGCAAGCTGTTGTTGAGGTATTTGTCACTCTTTATGAGCAAGGTCTAATTTATAGAGGCAAGCGCTTAGTGAACTGGGATCCTATTCTCGGTACCGCTGTCTCAGACCTAGAAGTGGAAAGTGAAGAAGAGCAGGGCTTCATGTGGCATATTCGCTACCCATTATCGGACGGCAAAGGTCACCTAACAGTAGCTACCACTCGACCAGAAACAATGTTGGGTGACGTGGCTGTGATGGTTCACCCAGAAGATGAGCGCTATAAACATTTGATTGGTCAAACAGTTAACTTACCTCTCTCTGATCGAAAGATTCCGATCATTGCTGATGATTACGTTGATCCTGCATTTGGTACTGGTGTTGTTAAAGTAACTCCAGCTCACGACTTCAATGACTACGCGGTTGGCTTACGTCACCAATTAGAAATGATCAATATCTTGACCTTAGATGCCAAGATCAATGATCAAGCCCCTCAAAAGTATCAAGGGCTTGATCGTTTTGATGCAAGAAAACTCATCGTGACAGATTTAGAGTCTTTGGATTTATTAGAAAAAGTTCAGCCTCATACCTTAATGGTGCCAAGGGGAGATAGAACTAAATCAGTGATTGAGCCAATGCTAACTGACCAATGGTTTGTGGCGATGTCCAAGCCAACAGAACACAATTTATACCGCCCAGGTAAATCAATTGCTGATGCCGCACTCGAAGCTGTGAAATGTGGTGATGTGAAATTTATCCCAGAAAATTGGACTACAACTTATAACCAGTGGTTAGAAGGTATCCAAGATTGGTGTATCTCAAGACAATTGTGGTGGGGACATCAGATTCCAGCTTGGTATCAAGATGATGGAAAGATTGTTGTGGCTAGAAGTAAAGATGAAGCGAAAGCTAAGGCAAATGCTAATGGCTACACTGGATTCTTACGACGTGATGATGATGTTCTGGATACATGGTTTAGCTCTGCTTTAGTTCCATTTTCTTCACTTGGATGGCCCAACAAAACTCCAGAATTAGCGCACTTTTTACCTTCATCAGCTCTAGTTACAGGGTTCGATATTATTTTCTTCTGGGTGGCACGAATGGTCATGATGACCTGCCACTTCACAGGCAAGATTCCTTTTAAGAGTGTTTATGTTCACGGCTTAGTTAGAGATGCCGAAGGTCAAAAAATGAGTAAGTCCAAAGGTAACACCTTGGATCCAATTGACCTGATTGATGGCATTGATCTTGAAACCCTGTTGGCAAAGCGTACGACAGGTTTAATGAATCCCAAGCAAGCCGAGAGCATTGCCAAGAAGACCAAGAAAGAGTACCCAGACGGTATCCCAGCATTTGGTACTGATGCATTAAGGTTTACATTCGCATCGATGGCCACTCTTGGTCGCAGTATTAATTTCGACCAAAAACGCTGTGAAGGTTACAGAAATTTCTGCAACAAACTTTGGAACGCCACAAGATTTGTTTTAATGAACTGTCCCGGCACACCTGAAGAAAATGGTATTGCAGAGTGTGTTGGTGAGTGTGGGCCAGACGGCTATCTGAATTTCTCACCGGCTGATCGCTGGATTGCTTCTCTGTTGCAAAGAGTTGAGGCTGATATTGATAAAGGTTTCAAAGATTATCGCTTTGACAATATCTCCACATCCATCTATCAATTTGTTTGGGATGAGTACTGCGATTGGTACCTGGAGCTGGCAAAAGTTCAACTCCAAAACGGTACACCCGCTCAACAAAGGGCTACTCGTAGAACTCTTTTAAGAGTTCTTGAAACTATCTTGCGTTTAGCTCACCCAATCATTCCGTTTATTACCGAGGAACTGTGGCAAATTGTTGCGCCAATTTCCGGTAAACCGATTGAGTCTCAAGAAAAGCAATCTATCGCGCTTCAAGCTTACCCAGTTGCTCAAACTCAAAAAATCGATGAGAAAAGCGAAGCTTGGGTCACAGAAATCAAAGCTTTGGTAGATGCTTGCCGCAATTTACGAGGGGAAATGCAGATTTCTCCGGCTTTACGTGTACCGCTCCATATCTCAGGCGATTCGGAATACTTAAAAGTTGCAGCGCCCTATATTCAAGCCTTAGCGAAACTTTCAGAAGTTAAGATATATGAAACTGAAGCGCAACTTGAAGCCGATGGTGCTGGGGCTCCAGTGGCCATCGTTGGCAATACTAAAATTTTACTAAAAGTTGAGATTGATGCAGGGGCTGAGAAACTTCGCCTTGGTAAAGAAATTGATCGTATCAACAGTGAAATTGCAAAAGCCAACGCAAAACTGAATAACGAAAGCTTTGTTGCTCGCGCACCAGAAGCGGTTGTTGTTCAAGAAAAGCAACGTCTTGTAGAATTTGAATCTCTTGTTGAAAAACTAAAGAGTCAATTAAATCGTTTACCATCTTAATATGACCAAACCAATTACCAAAGCCGTCTTCCCTGTTGCAGGTTTAGGCACGCGTTTTTTACCTGCAACCAAAGCTAGCCCTAAAGAGATGTTGAATGTGGTTGATAAGCCGCTCATTCAATATGCTGTTGAAGAGGCTATGGCAGCAGGTATCACTGAAATGATCTTTGTAACGGGCCGAAGCAAGCGTGCGATTGAAGATCACTTTGATAAGGCTTATGAATTAGAAGCTGAGCTTGAAGCCAAGAATAAAAAAGAGTTGCTTCAATTAGTACGAAGTATTAAGCCAAGCCATGTTGATTGTGTTTATGTTCGCCAACCCGAGGCTCTTGGCCTAGGTCACGCTGTTCTTTGTGCGGAAAAATTAATTAGAGATGAGGCCTTCGCAATTATTTTGGCTGACGATTTACTTGATAGTCCAGTACCCGTCATGAAACAGATGGTTGATCAATACCAACACTATCGCAGCTCTATATTGGGAGTTGAAAAGATCTCGCCAGAGCAAAGTAAGTCTTATGGTGTGATTGACGGCAAGGTGTTTGAGGATCGCATTTATAAGCTTAATGGCATTGTTGAAAAACCAGAGCCAGCCAACGCACCATCTAACTTAGGTGTTGTTGGTAGATACATTCTATCTTCAAGAATTTTTGATCATATTAAAAACATCAAGCCAGGTGCTGGTGGTGAAATACAGTTAACAGATGCTATTCAATCTCTATTAAGTCAAGAGCAAGTATTGGCTTATGAGTATGAAGGTGTTCGATATGACTGCGGTAGCAAATTAGGCTATCTAAAAGCAACGGTTGATTTTGCGCTGCGTCACCCTGAAGTTAAAGATGGCTTTAAGGAGTTTTTAAAAACACGAAGCTGATACAGAGCTTGAAATAATTAAGCCCTTTAAATATCAAAAAGCTCGATTAAGTTAATTTAATCGAGCTTTTTTATTTTTGACAGTCTAGATGAATGACTTAGCGACGCTTAAAATAAAAAACAAAAGCATCACCCACTTTTTCTTGAGCTATTAAATCATTCCCTGTATGTTTCGCAAAAACAGGAAAGTCATTAGAAGATCCGCTATCAGTAGCAGTGATTTTTAAAATTTCACCGCTCTGCATTTCTGCTAGCGCCTTTTTAGCTCTTAAAATTGGGAGTGGACAAGTTAATCCTGTTGCATCGACTTCTTTATTAATTTGTGTTGGGATACTCATAAACGCTCCGTTACCCAAGCCTGGACGCTTTGTAAAGCAACCGCAAGACCTTTAGGGTCAGTGCCGCCTGCCATGGCTAAGTCAGGCTTGCCACCGCCCTTACCGCCAACCTGTTGCGCAACAAAGTTAACCAAGTCCCCTGCCTTTACTTTAGCGATTACATCAGCCGTAACACCTGCAGCTAATTGAACCTTGCCATCCTGAACAGATGCCAAAACAATCGTCGCTGACTTGAGTTTATTTTTTAGCTGATCAAGGGTTTCTCTAAGAACTTTGGCATCGGCGCCCTCTAATTGAGCCGAAAGTACTTTAATACCCTTTATCTCAATTGCTTGAGACATAAGGTCATCTCCTTGACTGGCTGCCAACTTAGAGCCTAAACGCTCCAACTCTTTTTCTAAAGAGCGTGCATGGTCTTGAAGTTGCGTAATGCGTTGCTGTAAATCAGCGGGACTTGCTTTAAGAGTAACAGCGAGTTGATTGACCTGAGTATCTAATTTTTGGAGGTAAGCCAAGGCGCGATCACCAGCAATCGCTTCCACACGTCGGATACCAGCAGCCACACCACTCTCTGCCAAGATTTTGAAAACGCCAATATCACCCGTTCGCTGAACATGAGTGCCGCCACAAAGTTCTTTTGAAGAACCAATTTCCAACACACGAACTGTCTCGCCATACTTCTCACCAAATAGCATCATGGCACCGGTCTTTTGTGCATCATCCAAACTCATTACTTTGGCTGAAGCCTGAGCATTAGACAAAATTTCGGCGTTCACTAAATTCTCCACTTGCTTGATTTCATCAGCAGTCATTGCTGAAGTATGAGTGAAGTCAAATCGAGTCTTATCAGGATCCACTAAGGATCCCTTTTGCTGCACATGAGTCCCTAAAACCTCGCGCAATGCCTTGTGCATCAAATGAGTAGCACTATGATGGCGAATCGTGCGTGAGCGACGCTCAGCGCTTACCTTAGCACTCAGTTGATCGCCAACCTTAATCTCACCTTCGAGAACTTGACCATGATGTCCAAAAACATCCGCCTGAATTTTAAGAGTGTCTTCAACTTCAAATAGAGTCGATGCATTGCGAAGCTCACCTGCATCTCCAACTTGGCCACCAGACTCTGCATAAAAAGGTGTCTTATCTAAAATTACTACGGCACTATCGCCCGCTTTAATACTCTGAACTTGAGTACCATCAATGTACAAAGCCAATACTTTGGCTGACTCTTGATTAAGGGTGTCGTAACCCTCAAAAGTGGTTGGTGCTCCAGAGTATTCTAGGCCTTGCGCCATCTTAAATTTGCCAGCAGCTCTTGCTTGTTCACGTTGGCGATTCATGGCCGTCTCAAAACCGGCATCGTCAACAGTGACATCGCGCTCACGACAAACGTCTGCAGTTAAATCAAGTGGGAATCCAAATGTGTCATGCAATTTAAACGCCGTTTCACCATCTATAACTCTCGTACCTGTTGCAAGAGCCGTTTCTAGAATTTCCATACCATTTGAAATAGTTTGGAAAAAACGCTCTTCCTCTTGCCTTAGGACTTCAGTCACGCGAGCTTCATTAGCTCGTAATTCAGGATAGGCTTCGCCCATTTCTTTAACAAGTGTGCTAACGATTTTATGGAAGAACGGTGCACGAGCACCCAACTTGTAGCCATGGCGAATAGCGCGTCGGGTAATGCGGCGCAAAACATACCCGCGCCCGGCGTTACCCGGAATCACGCCATCAACAACAGTAAAAGTACATGCACGAATATGATCAGCAATAACTTTAAGTGATGGGCTATTGGCGTCACATTGACCAGCCCCAGCACCATCAACTGCTGCTTTGGCAGCATTTAATAGGTTAACAAAAAGGTCAATCTCATAGTTAGAGTGAACGTGCTGTAAAACAGCAGCAATCCGCTCCAAGCCCATACCAGTGTCAACGCTTGGTTTTGGCAAAGGATGCATGACGCCGCTTTCGTCGCGATTGAATTGCATGAAAACGTTATTCCAGATTTCAATATAGCGATCACCATCTTCATTGGGGCTTCCCGGAGGACCGCCTGCAATGTGCTCACCATGATCAAAGAAAATTTCAGTACACGGTCCGCAAGGGCCGGTATCACCCATCATCCAGAAATTATCAGAAGCGTAACGACCGCCTTTGTTGTCCCCAATTCGAACTATGCGCTCAGCAGGAACACCAACTTCCTTGTTCCAAATATCGTAAGCCTCATCATCTTCAGCGTATACCGTTACCCATAATTTCTCAGGTGGTAACTTGTACACAGTCGTCAATAATTCCCAGGCATAACTAATCGCGTCACGCTTGAAGTAATCACCAAAAGAAAAATTACCCAACATTTCAAAAAAGGTGTGGTGACGGGCCGTATAGCCTACGTTATCGAGGTCATTGTGCTTGCCACCCGCTCTAATACATTTTTGAGCAGTCGTTGCTCTTTTGTAAGGGCGCTTATCAAAGCCCAAAAAAACATCCTTGAATTGGTTCATACCTGCATTAGTAAATAGCAGGGTTGGATCATCACCAGGCACAACCGGGCTAGATGAAACAACTTGATGCCCTTTGGATTCAAAGAACTTTAAGAAATTTTCGCGTATTTGAGTAACTTTCATGACCATAATTATGACTCAGAGACGACTCCATAGCGTAAACCCTTATCTAATAAAATGTCGGTCAAGCTCTTTGAAAGCTTACAATCGACCTTCTAGACGTTTCTACACAAGAATATAAGGTTTTTAGTATGCAAATACGCAGTCAAAAAGACTTTGCCGCAGGATTATTATTTGTCGCCATTGGCGCTTCTTTTTCCTACATCGCAACAACTTACAACATGGGTACATCCGCGAAGATGGGTGCGGGGTTTTTCCCTTTTTGGTTGGGTGTTCTTCTTTCAGTTCTTGGCGCGATCATCACAATGACAGCCCTGTCTAAAAAAACAACCCCTGATAAGCTTGAACCGTGGCATTGGCCATCAATTATTTGGGTTCTTGGCTCAGTTATCTTTTTTGGCCTTGTTTTGGCTCACCTCGGTCTAATGCTCTCAATAGTAGCCCTAGTGTTTATTTCAGCCTTAGCCAGTCATGAGTTTCACTGGAAGGGTACCGTCGTTAACGCCATCATCCTTAATGTCATTGCTTACATTGCTTTCGTCTGGGGTCTAAAACTTCAGTTTCAAGTTTGGCCAAGCTTTTTAACCGCTTAAACCCCAGGAGTATTTAGATGGAATTAATTGACAACTTAGCCTTGGGTTTCAGTACCGCTTTAACCTATCAAAATCTTCTTTACTGTTTGATTGGTTGCATATTAGGAACACTCATCGGGGTTTTGCCTGGCCTTGGTCCGATCGCAACGATTGCCATGCTATTGCCAGCCACATACTCACTGCCTCCAATTGCAGCATTAATCATGTTAGCTGGTATTTACTACGGCGCTCAATACGGGGGCTCTACAACAGCCATCCTGGTCAACATACCAGGTGAATCATCGTCCGTTGTTACCGCTATCGACGGTTATCAAATGGCACGACGTGGCCGCGCTGGTGTTGCTCTATTTACAGCAGGTTTTGGCTCATTCTTTGCAGGCTGTGTAGCGACATTAGTTTTAGCGGCTTTCGCTGTACCTCTCTCTGAGCTGGCTTTTAAATTTGGCCCTGCAGAATACTTTTCTTTGATGGTGCTGGGGTTGATCGGCGCAGTTGTTTTGGCATCAGGATCACTTATTAAAGCGATTGCCATGATTGTTTTAGGTCTCTTATTAGGCTTGGTTGGAACTGATGTGAACTCAGGTACAGCTCGTTATTCATTTGATATTCCTCAAATGACAGACGGCATTGGTTTCGTTGCTGTAGCGATGGGTATGTTCGGATTCGCTGAAATCATGAATAACCTCGCTCAAAAAGAAAACCGCGAAACATTTTTAGATAAAGTAACAAATCTGTGGCCAAGTAAAGCTGACTTTAAACGCATGATGCCCTCCATCCTGCGCGGCACAGCGATCGGCTCAATACTAGGCGTCCTCCCAGGCGGTGGCGCACCTCTTGCGGCGTTCTCGGCTTACTCATTAGAAAAGAAAACTTCTAAGCACAGTGAAGAATTTGGCAAAGGAGCTATTGAAGGTGTGGCTGGTCCTGAGTCAGCTAATAATGCAGCCTCTCAAACTTCATTCATTCCGTTGTTGACGCTTGGTATTCCACCCAATGCTGTAATGGCTTTGATGGTGGGTGCGATGACCATTCATAACATTCAACCTGGTCCACAGGTCATGTCTTCAAACCCTGCTCTTTTTTGGGGTTTGATTGCCTCTATGTGGATTGGTAACTTGATGTTGATCATCTTGAACTTGCCACTCATTGGGGTTTGGGTCAAATTATTAACAATTCCATACAAACATTTATACCCAGCCATCCTAGTGTTTTGTTGTATCGGTGTTTATACAGTTAACAACACGACCTTTGATATCTATCTAACAGCTGCATTTGGTCTTATTGGTTATTTGTTTGCCAAGCTACGTTGTGAAGCTGCACCTCTGCTCTTAGGTTTTGTTCTGGGCCCGATGATGGAGGAATATTTCCGTCGCGCCATGCTTCTTGCAAGGGGTGATTACACAGTTTTCTTTACCCGTCCATTATCTTTGGGCTTGTTAATCGCAGCCGCATTATTGGTTATTGTTGTGATGCTTCCGGCGGTCAAGAAAACCAGAGAAGAAGCTTTCGTCGAAGAATAAATCTACAATACGGGTATGTCTGAAAAGAAGAACCCAATTCCTTCAAAATTCGAGACCCCAGAGGTCTCGAATTTTTTGCGCCAAATTATTGATTCTGACTTAGCTAGCGGTAAATACAAAAATCGCCAAGATCAGGGTGGCAAAGCAATGCCTAGCCTTATTACTCGCTTTCCCCCTGAGCCAAATGGTTACCTTCACATCGGTCATGCTAAAAGTATTTGTTTGAATTTCGGCTTAGCAAGAGATTACGCACAAGCTCCTAATGGGGCTCGCTGTAACATGCGATTTGATGACACTAATCCGAGCAAGGAAGAAACTGAATATGTAGATAGCATCATTGATGCTGTTAATTGGTTAGGCTTTGATTGGGTGCAGGATGGTGTAACTCACCAACACTATGCAAGCGATTACTTTGACCAGTTGTACGCTTTTGCAGAAACTCTCATTGAAGCGGGCAAGGCTTTTGTTGATAGTCAGTCAGCTGATGAAATTCATAAAAACCGTGGCAATTTTGGCCAATTGGGTACCAACAGCCCTTTTAGAAACCGCAGCATCTCAGAGAATCTTGAGCTCTTCAGAGATATGAAAGCCGGCAAATATCTTGATGGCACCCATGTCTTGAGACTGAAAATCGATATGTCTCATCCAAATATTGTGATGCGCGATCCCGTTATTTATAGAATACGTCACGCGCATCATCACCGAACTGGTGATAAATGGTGCATCTACCCACTTTATGACTTTACGCACTGTATTTCAGATGCTATTGAAAACATTACCCACTCTATTTGTACTCTTGAGTTTGAAAACAATCGTCCACTCTACGACTGGGTTTTGGAAGCGTTAAAAGAGGCAGGGGTCTTTAAAGATCCACTTCCTAAACAGTATGAATTTGCTCGCTTAAATCTCACGTATGCAATTACTAGTAAACGTAAATTGCTCCAGTTAGTTGAGGAGAAGCTTGTTGATGGATGGGATGACCCAAGAATGCCAACGATTGTAGGTGTTCGTCGTAGAGGTTTCACGCCTGAGAGTATTCGTTTGTTCTGCGAACGTATTGGTGTATCTAAGGCAGATAGCTGGATTGATATGTCGGTCTTAGAGCAAGCGCTACGAGATGATTTGGATACTAAAGCTCAAAGAGCTTTTGCGGTATTAAAGCCTCTCAAATTGATATTGGATAATTTTGATGAACAGACCGAGGAACTTTGCTCGGCACCCAAGCACCCTCTTCATGAGGATTGGGGTCGGCGAGAATTTACTCTAAGTAAAGAGTTATGGATTGAGGAAGATGACTTCATGCTGGAACCTGTTAAAGGGTTCTTCAGACTTTATCCTCCAATAGATGGTCAATCAGGAAGTCGTGTTCGACTACGTCATGGATTTGTAATTGAATGCACTGGTTACGATAAAGACAGTAACGGCAAGGTGGTTGCGATTCGTGCACAGTACTTCGCAGATAGTAAGAGCGGTACGCCAGAATCTAATAACTACAAGGTTAAAGGCAACCTTCACTGGGTCAATGCTAAAAATGCTATAAAAGCTGAAGTCCGAATTTATGATCGACTATTTACTGATCCTCACCCGGATAGTGGTGATAAAAACTTCTTAGATGCCATTAATCCAAACTCAAAAAAAGTGGTGACTGCTTATTTAGAGGCCGGCCTTGGCCATATACCGCCAGAGCAACGCTTCCAGTTTGAGCGTCACGGTTACTTTGTAGCAGATCGTATTGATCATAGCGATCAAACCCCTGTGTTCAATTTCTGCGTGGGACTTAAAGACACTTGGAAGTAGTGCTTAAGAAGCTTTCAACAGTGGGGTATTGAAGTCGAAAGCGCAATTCATCTAATCGATGGTTCTGAATGCGCCTTGACTCGCTCATAAAAGACAGCATCATTGGATCTAAGATTTTCGCTAAATCGACCTTTTTTAATCTCGGAGGCTTGGGTAGATCAAATGATTCGGCAACCAGGTCAAAATAATCACCCATCTTCATCTGACTATCATCGCACGCATTAATTAAGCGCTGTGTAGGTGCTCTATTCATCGCATAAATAATCAATCTTGCTAAATCGTCTGCATGGATATGATTGGTATAAACGTCCTCCTCAGGCAAAAGAGCTGGGGAATGCTTTTTCAGGCGCTCGATAGGCAAACGATCACCAGCGTAAATACCAGGAACGCGAAGAATACTAGTTTTAACACCCTCAGCAAGACTCCAAGCTCGGATTTGAGCCTCAGCAGAGACCCTCCTGATTGCTCGAGCGCTTCTAGGTTTAGTAGGGTGAGTTTCATTAATAACTGAGCCTCCACAGTCTCCATAGACGCCCGTTGTACTAATATAAGTCAGTTGCCTGATAAATCCTCTGTGCTGGGATAAAATCCTGAGTAAGTTGCGCGTTCGTGTATCTTCTTGGCCCTGCATAGGTGGTGGTGCCAAATGGACCACCTGCTGGGCTAACTGCGATAAACGCCATAAGGTTGAAGGTTGGTCTAAATTTCCATAAATCGGAATTGCGCCCGCCTCTCTTAATGAGTTAAACCTTTCTAAAGAGGAAGTAAGGGCAAATACCCTATATTTCTTTTTTAACAAAGATAACAATCGCAGGCCCACGTCGCCGCAGCCAATGATCAATATTCTAGGTTTACCTAAACGTTGCATATGCTCAATCGTAATGCTTTAAAAAAGGAAAGTCAGTGTCTTACCAAATTACCATTAAAAATAGCGGAAAAACATTTACTGCTAATAGCGACGAATCAGTTTTAGAGGCTGCACTTAAACAAGGCATTAATTTACCTTATGGTTGCAAAAATGGAGCTTGTGGCTCATGCAAGGGGAAAGTTGAGTCGGGTCAGGTAACACATGGCAACCATAGTGAGAAGGCTTTACCCCCTGAGGAAGCATTTAATGGGGCTGCTCTTTTTTGCTGTGCCAAGGCTCAATCTGATTGCGTTATTGACGTCAAAGAGGTTGAGGGTGCTGGTGACATTGCTATCAAAAAAGTACCTTGCCGAGTTAGCAGCCTAGAACGCGTCACAGATGACGTTGTAATTGTGAAGCTACAACTACCAGCAACTGAAAAGTTTCAGTTTTTGGCAGGTCAATACCTCGAGTTTTTACTTAAGGACAAGCGCCGCGCTTACTCTTTGGCAAGTGCTCCACATGAAGATGGTCCTCTTGAGTTACACATCAGGCATATGCCGGGCGGTTCATTTACAGATTTTGTTTTTGGAACGACAGAGTCAGGCACGATGATGAAAGAAAAAGACATCCTGCGCTTCGAAGGACCAATGGGTAGCTTTATTCTTCGTGACTCAGTTAAACCCATCATTTTTATTGCCTCAGGCACAGGCTTTGCCCCAATCAGGGGAATCATTGAGCATATGCGCCATGAAGGTATTAAGCGCCCTATCAAACTTTACTGGGGTGGCCGTCGACCAAAAGATCTTTACCGTCATGATTTGTGCCTATCTTGGGCCAAAGAGATGCCTGGATTTGAGTATATTCCCGTAACGTCCGATGATTTGCCTGAGGATGCCTGGACCGGAAGAACTGGCTTTGTTCACCAAGCAGCAATGGTTGATAATCCTGATATGTCAGGCCATCAGGTATATGCATGCGGCGCCCCTATCGTTGTTGAATCAGCTAAAAACGATTTTGTAGCAAAATGTCAATTACCAGAAGATGAGTTTTATTCAGATGCATTTACATCTGCAGCTGATTTAGCAAAAAAAGCCGCTCTCAGTAATACCCCTTCTTAACTAATTTGGGCTTTGTAAAAGACTATGAACACTACAACACTGCAAGACAAAATTGACACTCACTCAGTGATGTACATCACTAAGCGACCAGAGATTATGTTTGTTGAAGGTCAGGGTTCATGGTTGGTAGACGATCATGGGAAAAAATATCTTGATTTTTTACAAGGTTGGGCAGTTAACTGTCTTGGCCACTCCAACCCTGGCATCATCGCTGCGCTGAATGAACAAGCTAGGAAAGTAATAAATCCTAGCCCTGCTTTTTACAATCCACCTATGATTGAGTTGTCTAACTTATTAACTAGCAATAGCTGCTTTGATAAAGTTTTCTTCGCTAACAGTGGTGCAGAGGCCAACGAGGGTGCCATTAAATTAGCACGTAAGTGGGGCAAGCTACATAAAAATCACGCCTTTGAAATCATCACCTTCAATCATAGCTTCCATGGCAGAACAATAGCTACCATGAGTGCTTCAGGTAAGGAAGGTTGGGGCACGATGTTTGCACCTCAAGTGCCCGGCTTCCCCAAAGCAGAGTTGAATGATCTTGCTTCTGTTGAAAAACTGATCACAGATAAAACTGTGGCCGTGATGCTTGAACCTGTTCAAGGTGAAGGTGGCGTTATTCCAGCCGATCATAAATTTATGCGCGACCTTCGCGCACTCACCAAGAAGAATAATATTTTACTAATTGTTGATGAGGTTCAGGCTGGATGCGGACGAACAGGTAAGCTATTTGCACACCAGTTGTATGACATCGAACCTGACATCATGAGCCTTGGTAAAGGTATTGGCGGCGGTGTACCGCTTGCAGCTCTATTGGCCACCGATGAAGTGGCTTGTTTTGAGCCAGGCGATCAAGGAGGCACTTATAACGGCAATCCATTGATGACTGCAGTTGGTTGCAGTGTCATCAATCAATTATTAGCCCCTGGTTTTTTGGAGGAAGTTAGATCAAAAGGCGCTTACTTAAGTGAATTATTACTCAAGCTAAGTGACGAGTTAGGTCATGACGGTGAACGAGGTGAAGGCCTACTGAGAGCATTTAAGCTAAATGGCGATATTGGGCCAGAGATTGTTGAGCGCGCTCGTAACTTAGAGCCTCTTGGACTGCTACTGAATTCGCCTCGACCCAATTTACTTCGCTTTATGCCAGCATTAAATATCAGTCGTGAAGAACTCAAACAAATGGTAGATATGCTAAGAACAGTTATTCAATCAATGAAATAGTATTTTTCCTGGCTTGTCATGGTTAACTTAGATTAACCCTTTAATCCTGAATTAATAAAAAACGCCTTTTTAAAAGGCGTTTTTTATTACCTAAGACTTTTGAGATAAGCCCTTGGGTAGAGGAAATTCCGTGTTCTCAGTAATGCCATCAAGAACACGAACACTTCTTGGCCCCATTTCTTTAATGCGCTCGATGATTGATTGCGCCAGACTTTCAGGTGCTGATGCTCCAGCCGTAAGACCAATTCGCTTTTTACCCAAAAACCATTCGGGATTGAGCTGGCTTGGGTGATCAACCATGTAGGAAATAACTCCTAATTTTTCAGATAATTCTCTCAAACGATTAGAGTTCGAGCTATTAGGACTACCCACCACAATAACTAAATCAACTTGTGGTGCCATGAATTTAACGGCGTCTTGGCGATTTTGAGTAGCGTAACAAATATCCTGCTTTTTAGGCTGGGCGATTTCTGGAAATTTTCTCTTTAAAGCTTCAACAATTTCCTTAGTCTCATCCACCGATAGAGTTGTTTGAGTGACGTATGCGACTTTACTATTTGCCGGCAAAGATAATGATTCAACGTCATCGATGCTTTCTACAAGTTCGATGCCATCTGGTGCCTGGCCCATGGTGCCCTCAACTTCAGGATGACCTCGATGACCAATCATGATGATATGCAAGCCATCTCTACGCATTTTTCCCACTTCAACATGCACTTTAGTGACCAAAGGGCAAGTGGCATCAAATATTTTCAAGCCACGCTCTTCTGCTTCTTGCTTAATTGCTGGCGAAACACCGTGTGCACTAAAAATGACTGTATTGCCAAAAGGTACATCTTTCAAATCATCTATAAACACTGCGCCTTTAGAGCGCAAATCACTGACAACATAAGCGTTGTGCACAATTTCATGGCGAACATAAATAGGTGCCCCAAATTTTTGAAGAGCTTGCTCAACAATCGTGATCGCCCGATCAACCCCAGCACAAAATCCTCTTGGTTGTGCCAAGACAATTTCGCCATCAAATCCATCGCTGCTTGCTTGAGGCAAAAGTTGATTTGTTTGATTCATCTATTAAAGGATGCCAATAATTTCTACTTCAAACTGAACAGTTTTTCCAGCCAAAGGATGGTTGAAGTCAAACATAGCAGAGTCTTCGTTGATCGAAACCAAGGTGCCAGAGTACTTAGCACCATTAGGAGCATTGAATTCAATCATATCGCCTGGCAAATACTCTTCTTCTGGCGAACTATTTTCTCTCAAGGTCGACAAAGAAACTTCTCTGATCAAATCTGGATTCTTCAAGCCAAAAGCTACTTCAGGCTCAAGTGTGAATGTTTTTCTTTCACCATTAACCATGCCAACCATAACTTCTTCCAGGCTTGGAGAGAATTGTCCAGTGCCCATCAACAAGGTAGCGGGCTTATCCTCAAAAGTATTGACCAAATCTCCTCCCTCGGGAAGGATGATTCGGTAGTTAAGGGTCAAGAAAGATGTTGCGGTAACTACGGGACCGCTGGCCACATTTGTATTCGTCATAGTGGCATTTTAACTACCCTTGAGAAATCTGTTCAAAGAATTAAAAATGTTTTTCCTGGCGAACTTCGACCTAGAGAGAAGTTGCTTTCTAAAGGTCCCGACCAAATGAATGATGCTGAACTCCTATCGATCCTCTTGAGAACTGGCAGTCCAGGGGAAAACTCATTAGCTCTTTCAATTCGGTTGCTGGATAAATTTGGATCTATCAGTGCGATTTTGAATGCAAATTATGATGATTTGATTCAATTTAAGGGTATTGGGGTTGCGAAGTGGTCTCAACTCAAAGTTATTTACGAACTAGTCCAAAGAAGTTTCCTTGAGAAATTAAAACAAGAGAACGTGTTGTCATCTACAGGTTTAGTTAAAAACTACCTTATTTCACTTATTGGCCATAAGGAACATGAGGTATTTGTTTGTCTTTATCTTGATCATCACCTTCGATTAATCAACTGTCATGAGATTTTTAGAGGTTCGATTGCCGAAACAACTGTCCATATTCGAGAAATTGCTAAAGAATGTTTATTAAGAAATGCTAGTTATCTGATCATTGCGCACAATCACCCAAGCGGCTACTTGGAGCCCAGCCAAGCTGATTTGGAACTTACTAAGTCTTTGCATGATGCCCTGAAATTAATTGACATCCAGCTACTGGATCACTGCATCGTAGCTAGACACGGGGCAGTGTCTTTAACGGACCTAAAAATAATGCCTAAATAGATAACCTATTGATAGTAAGCACTAACTTAATTTGATGTTTATTTGAGTTATTTTTTGATTTATTAGTAAATAAACATACAAGGGAGTGGAATACTTTTTAACCACCTGCTACAATCTTCTCTTTTCGCACTTTAAGGAGCGTGTCATGGCAAGAGTATGCCAAGTCACCGGGAAGAAGCCGATGGTCGGCAACAATGTTTCCCATGCAAACAATAAGACAAAACGTCGCTTTTTGCCAAACTTGCAAAATCGTCGTTTTTGGGTTGAATCAGAAAACCGTTGGGTGAGCTTACGCATCGCCAATGCCGGTCTTCGCATGATCGATAAAGTAGGCATTGACGCTGTTTTAGCTGATTTGCGTGCTCGCGGTGAAATCTAAGGAGCAGCAAAATGGCTAAAGGTGGACGCGAAAAAATCAAGTTAGAGTCGACAGCTGGTACAGGTCACTTCTATACGACTACAAAAAACAAACGTAACATGCCTGAAAAAATGGAAATTATGAAGTTTGATCCAAAAGTTCGTAAGCACGTTTCATACAAAGAGACAAAGATTAAGTAATTAAACTTTGCTTCAGAAATAAAGCCCGCTTCTAGCGGGCTTTATTTTTGGGTACTCCCACCTAAGGTAACTTAGATCGTATAGCGACGTAAGCGTAAGGAGAAGTCTTGCAAGCCTGCCATACCACTCGTTTCAGCTCTTTGGCACCACGCTTGTAGCTGTGTAGTCAACTGTTCTTTAGTCACGTGTGAGCGCTCCCACAGCGAAGCCAAATCACGACGCATTTCAACCATTAGCCTCACTGATTTATTTGTCAGAATGAGTTCCTCAAGGCGGCCTTTCTCATTAGCTGTCAGCTTAGCTTCGTCTTTGTATAACCAAAGATGTTGGTCACTGTATTGGCTGGCCAACTCCCTCACACGCACGACTTCAGCATCAAAGGTTTGACGCAATGTTTTTGAATAACGTGCCATCACTTCATAACGATTAGCAATAACGGCCTGCAAAGTATTTTCTGAAGCCGCAGCTAACTGCGCCAAAATCGGCTTAGGCGGCAATTTCTTAACGGTTGCTAAACCCATAATTTCAAGAGTACGGATATAGAACCAGCCAATATCAAACTCGTACCATTTATTAGAAAGCTTAGCGCTTGTGGCATAGGTATGGTGGTTGTTATGTAGCTCTTCCCCACCTATCAAAATGCCAAACGGAAAAACGTTTGTAGAGGCATCAACGCAATCGTAGTTACGATAACCCCAGTAGTGACCAATACCGTTGATGATGCCAGCGGCAGTTATTGGGATCCATAACATTTGTACTGCCCAAACAGATAGGCCCAACGCCCCAAATAAAATCACATCAATAATGAGCATTAAGGCAACGCCCTGCCATTGGAATCTAGAATACAAATTCTTTTCAATCCAGTCATCAGGAGTACCGTGACCGAACTTATCAATCGTTTCTTGATTTTTAGCTTCTGCTCGGTACAACTCAGCTCCACGAGACAATACAGTCTCAATACCAAGAATTTGAGGGCTATGTGGATCATCAATCGTTTCACATTTAGCATGGTGCTTGCGATGGATAGCTGCCCACTGCTTAGTGACCATACCTGTTGTTAACCATAACCAGAAACGAAAAAAATGAGATGGGATCGCATGCAAATCTAATGCGCGATGAGCCTGGCAACGATGTAAAAAGATCGTCACACTAGCAATCGTGATGTGGGTTAGTAACAAAGTGATCAATAACACTTGCCACCATGACCAATTTAAATAGCCGTTGGCCAAACCGTTTAAAACAAAATCTCTTATATTTTCTAACCAAGCCATGCGGTAGATCCTCTTAATTAACTTAAGGATCCATTTTAGCAAGTATTTGGAAATTTTTTAACTAAGGACTATGATCCTTGATGAAGATCATGTCTTTTAGTAACAAATTAACGCTAATTGATAAAAATTAGCGTTAATTGCTTAAAATTAGGCTTTTCTCTCTAAGATGGCGCCAAAAAAGCCATCTGTGCCATGAATATGCGGGAAAAGCTGCCAATAACTTGATCCTTCACTGGCTCCAATTGGTAAATCACCCATCATTGGGAAACTTCCTTTTAAGACTTCTTTAGGATCTTTTAGCTCAAAATTCTCATTTTTAGCTAAAAATGCCTCAACGACCCCTTGGTTTTCTTGCTGAATCAAACTGCAGGTTGCATAAACGATTCGCCCACCCGGTTTTAACAGGCGAGCTGCAGAGGTCAAAATCGAAAGTTGTTTTTGAGTTAACTCTGCAACACTTTGTGGGGATTGACGCCATTTAAGGTCCGGATTTCGGCGCAAAGTACCCAATCCACTACAAGGTGCATCTACCAGGACGCGGTCAATCTTGCCTGCCAATCGTTTGACCTTGGCATCATTTTCGTTATCAATCCAAACAGGATGAACGTTAGATAAGCCACTTTTAGCTAAACGAGGCTTGAGATTAGCCAAACGCTTCTCTGATACATCAAATGCGTACAGACGACCGCTTGAGCGCATCATAGCCCCCAGTGATAGAGTTTTACCACCTGCTCCAGCACAAAAATCCACCACCATCTCACCACGCTTTGGCTCAAGCAGCATGCTTAGAAGCTGGCTTCCCTCATCCTGAACTTCAACCAAACCTTTTTTGAAAAATTCTTGAGTTTGAAGAGCGGGTTTACCTTTTAAACGGACACCATTCGGCGCATACGGGGTTGGCTCAGCTGTATAACGCCCACCAAGGTCATTTAAGACTGCTAGAAGCTCTTCTCGCTGAGCTTTAATGGTGTTAACGCGTAAATCTAAAGGTGCGGCCTTGAGCATGGCTTCGGCCAATGGCAAGCATTCATTTTTAGGTACAGATGAACCGAAGGCACTCCAAATCCATTCAGGAAGGTTAACTCGAGTTAAAACAGACAAAGTGTCTCGCTCAATCAAGCCAAAACGCTTAAGCCAATCAATTTCAATCGGCTGCACCACGAATGCCAAGTCGGCTAATGCGCTTTCAGCTCGGTTACCTGTCCCCAAACCACTTTCAATCAAAGTCACAAATAAAGCTAACAGAGCTAAACGACGACCTAAAGGGCCAGCACCGCTTTCTGCAAACTGAGAAATTTCGGTTTTGCGTCGAATAAAAGCAAATGAAGCCTCAGCGATAAGCGCTCTATCTCTATTACCTAAACGAGGTTGCGACCGAAAATAACGGCTAACAACCATGTCAGCTGGATGAGCGAAACGCATAATCTCTGCTATGACAACCGATAGATGCTCAACGTGTTGTGGCAGAGCTTTTGCCCTGGATGCCACGGCTTTTGAATCAATAGCCATTAATTTACTTATCCTGCGATACGAGTAACTGAGACTCTGGTGGACTAATCAAAACGCGGTTTTGATCAATAGAAATACGATTATCAATGAACCAGCGAACAGCGCGAGGATAAATGATGTGCTCTTGCTTTAAAACACGTTGTGCCAAAGTGTCTGGTGTATCTCCTAAAAGCACTGGGACAGAGGCCTGGAGGACTACAGGACCATGATCTAAAGCTTCAGTGACAAAGTGCACGGTTGCGCCATGTTCTTTAACGCCAGCCTCTAAAGCCTGTTCATGAGTCGCCAATCCTGGGAAAAGAGGCAACAAAGAAGGATGAATATTAAGTAAACGACCCTCATAGCGCTGAACAAAATCAGCAGTTAAGACTCTCATAAACCCAGCCAAAACCACTAAATCAGGCTTAAAAGTATCAATTAGCTTGCCCAGCTCAGCATCAAAAGCTTCTCGACTATCAAACTGAAGATGATCTAAAGATTTGGCAGGAATGTTGTGTGCCCTAGCAAATTCAAGGCCTCCAGCGTCTGGGCGGTTAGAAATAACCGCTGAAATTTGAGCTGGCCAGGCCTCTTTTTGAGCGGCACGAACGATGGCCTCCATATTGGAGCCACGCCCAGAAATAAGAATAACAATTGAAGTCATGCCCACCAATATAATTCATACCCTAACGTGAAGGTAATTAGAGGCATCCCTCCTGTCGCAAATTGGACCCCCTGCGCCCTAACCATCGGTAATTTTGATGGTGTGCATCGGGGGCATCAAGCTTTAATAAAAAAATTAGTTCAAACAGCGAAAGAAAAAAATATTCAGTCTTGTGTGATGACTTTTGAACCCCACCCTATTGAATACTTTGCCCCAGAAAAAGCGCCCGCAAGAATTTTAAATTTAAGAGATAAATTAGAAGCTCTCGCTGAAGTCGGAATAGATCAAGTTTTAGTTATACATTTCAATCAACTATTTGCAAATCTAAGTCCTGATGATTTTGTGAAAAAAATATTAGTTGATAGTTTAAAAGTTCAATCTATTCTGATCGGCGATGACTTCCGCTATGGATCTAAAAGAGCAGGTAATTTTTCGAACCTAGTCGAAGCTGGTTTGAAATATGGATTTAGCGTTGAGAACATGGCCACATTTGAAGAAAACCAAGTACGTATTTCTAGCTCAGCCATTAGAAGCGCGCTATCTCAAGGCGATCTGAGGCTTGCTCGCCAATTGTTGGGCAGGCCCTATATGCTTAGCGGTCATGTCTTACACGGTCAGAAATTAGGTCGTACCCTAGGCTTCCCGACTCTGAATGTTTCATTAGCAAATAAACTACAACTTAGAAAACCTGCAGCAGAAGGAATTTTTATCGCACAAGTTCACGGCTTAAGCGACAATCCATTACCAGCTGTTGCAAGTCTTGGCCAAAGACCTACCGTTGATGACTCAGGAAGATATTTATTAGAAGTTCATGTCTTTAATTTCAATCAATCTGTTTATGGAAAATTAGTGCGAATTGAATTGATTAAGAAAATACGAGACGAAGAAAAATATAACGATTTAGAAACACTACAAAACGCTATCAATCAAGATGCTGCTTTAGCAAGAAATTACTTTGAAATAAATGACCATGTCTGACAATAAAAAAAATTCTTACCCTGTTAACTTACTCGACACCGCATTTCCAATGCGTGGCGACCTTCCTAAGCGTGAGCCAGTTTGGGTAAAAGAGTGGCAAGAGAAAAAGATTTACCAAAAAATTAGAGAAGCTAAGGCTGGCAAAAAGAAATTTATTCTTCATGATGGTCCCCCTTACGCTAACGGTGACATCCATATTGGACACGCAGTCAATAAAATCTTAAAAGATATGATTGTTAAATCTAAGGGCTTTTCTGGTCATGATGCGCTGTATGTGCCAGGATGGGATTGCCACGGTATGCCTATTGAAATTCAAATTGAAAAACAATTTGGGAAACACCTACCTACTGCAGAGGTACAAGCTAAAGCTCGTGCTTATGCTCAAGTTCAAGTTGATAAACAGAAAATAGATTTTGAGCGCTTAGGCGTTTTGGGTGACTGGCAAAACTCATACCTCACGATGAACTTCAAAAATGAAGCTGACGAAATTCGTGCTCTTGGTAAGATTTTTGAAAAAGGTTATATATACCGAGGCTTAAAACCAGTTAACTGGTGTTTTGATTGCGGCTCTGCTCTAGCAGAAGCAGAAGTTGAATATCAAGATAAAGTTGACCTTGCTGTAGATGTGGGCTTTGCCTTCCCTTCAGATCAATTAGAACTCATTGCAAAAGCATTTGGTTTAAGTACCTTACCTAAAAAAGAAGGTATGGCAGTGATATGGACAACAACCCCTTGGACTATTACTTCTAATCAAGCTTTAAATGCTCACCCTGAAATTGAATACGCATTAGTTGATACTTCAAGAGGATTGCTCATCCTTGCGAAAGATCGTATTGAAGCTTGCTTAAAAGAATATGCCTTAGAAGGTCAAGTGATTGCGACCTGTCTCGGTCAAGCGCTCGCTGGATTAGAATTTCACCATCCATTAGCCAAAGTAGATAAAGGTTACGACCGAAGGTCGCCAATTTACTTAGCTGACTACGTCACTATCGATAGTGGCACTGGCTTGGTACATTGCGCTCCCGCATATGGAGAAGAAGACTTTAAGTCATGCAAATCAAATGGACTTAAAGATCAAGATATCCTTAATCCGGTGATGGGTGATGGCGTGTATGCCTCTTGGTTACCTTTATTTGCTGGTTTATCAATTTGGAAAGCTAATCCCCAAATTGTTGAGACTCTTCAGCAAGCTGGGTCTCTTCTTCATTCAGAGAAATTTAACCACTCTTATATGCACTGCTGGAGACACAAAACTCCTGTTGTTTATCGTGCAACAGCGCAGTGGTTTGCCAGCATGGATAAAAAACCACACGAAGGATCAAGTCTTCGTGAAAAAGCTCTAGCTGGTATTGAGACAACTGAATTCTTTCCTGCTTGGGGCAAGCAACGCCTAAGCAGCATGATTGCCAATCGCCCAGACTGGACGTTGTCTAGACAGCGTCAATGGGGGGTACCAATGGCATTCCTTGTACACAAGGAAACTGGTGCGCCTCATCCTCGTACGCCAGAGTTACTTGAGAAAATTGCAGTGCGCGTCGAAAAAGAAGGTATTGAAGCTTGGCAAGCAATCGATGTTCAAGAGTTACTTGGCGACGAAGCAGCCATGTATGAAAAAAATAAAGACACCTTAGATGTTTGGTTTGACTCAGGCACAACCCACTTGCACGTTATTCGTGGCTCACATGCCTCAACTCTCTCAGACCCCTCTAGAGATAATCCCGATGGACGCTGGGCCGATCTTTACCTAGAGGGCTCAGATCAACATCGTGGGTGGTTCCACTCATCACTTTTGACTGGCACCATGTTAGACGGTAAACCGCCATATAAAGCGCTTCTCACTCATGGCTTTACAGTGGATGGCCAAGGTCGCAAGATGAGTAAGTCGATTGGCAACGTCATCGCTCCTCAAGAGGTGGCTGACAAGATGGGGGCCGAAATTATTCGCTTATGGGTTGCTTCAACCGATTACTCAGGTGAGATGACTATCTCTGATGAGATCCTTAAGCGTGTTGTTGAGAGTTACCGCCGCATTAGAAATACATTACGATTTTTATTAGCTAACTTATCTGATTTTGATATTGACAAGCATCACATCGATAGCAAAGATTGGTTAGAAATTGATCAATATGCGCTTGCATTGACAGAATCTATGCAAAAAGATCTATTGGCACATTACGATAAGTATGAATTCCACCCTGCAGTCTCTCGATTAATGACTTTTTGCTCAGAAGATATGGGCGGCTTCTATTTGGATATCCTTAAGGATCGCCTTTATACACTTCCAGCAGATGCATCCGCTAGACGCTCGGCACAAAATGCTTTATTCCACATTACTCAGTCCTTTTTGAGATTAATGGCACCATTTTTGTCATTTACGGCCGAAGAAGCTTGGAAAATTTTTGACCATCAAACGAACAGTAAAGAAACTATCTTTACTGAGGAGTTCCATCAACTTCCTAGCATCGCAAACGCAGCCGAACTTTTAGTGAAGTGGGATCGAATCAGAGCAATGCGATCAGACATCACTAAAGCAATTGAATTTGAACGTGAAGCCGGAAAAGTTGGTTCTTCGCTTCAAGCTGAAATACATATCATTGCACCAAGTGCAGATGCCGAATTGCTAAGCTCATTGGGTGAAGATCTTCGATTTATCACCATTACTTCAAGTGCTTCTGTTGAATCAACACCAAATGCTACAGAGTTAAAAGTCATTGTGCGTTCATCTGAACATCAAAAATGTGGTCGCTGCTGGCACTACAGAGATGATGTTGGTCATGATGCAGATCATCCAAGTTTATGCGGTCGCTGCACTTCCAATCTTTTTGGTCATGGCGAAACTCGCCATATTGCATAAGAAAATCTCAGGAGAGATATTTGGCCTCACTTAAATCAAACAACCGACAAGCGTTTTTGCTGTGGCTTGGTTTATCGAGCCTTCTTTTGATACTTGATCAATTAACCAAGGTTATTGCAAAAAATAGTTTGTTTGAAGGGGTATCTCAACCAGTTACCAGTTTTCTAAACTGGACCCTAGTCTATAACTCTGGTGCTGCGTTTTCTTTTTTGGCCCAAGCCGGAGGTTGGCAACGTTGGTTTTTTACCTGTGTGGGCATCATTGCTGCGTTAATCATGATTTGGTTAATTCGTAAAAACTCTCATCAAACCATCTTTTCATTAGCATTAAGCCTAGTTTTAAGCGGTGCGATCGGAAACGTCATTGATCGTATTATTTATGGTGCTGTTGTAGATTTTGTTGATGTTCACTATATGGGTTGGCACTGGCCTGCCTTTAATATTGCAGACAGCGCTATTACGATCGGTGTCATTCTTCTCATCATTGATGAAATTAAACGCGTTAATAAATAAGAAGGTTTTTTGATCATGCATTCACTACAAGGTAAAAAAATACTCTTAGCGATGTCTGGGGGCATTGCCGCATTTAAAGTAGCCGAATTAGCACGCTCCCTGATTCAAGAAGGTGCCCAAGTTCAGGTGGCAATGAGTGAAGCTGCAACCCAATTTATGACGCCGGTTACGATGCAAGCGCTCACAGGTAAACCTGTTTATGTCAGCCAATGGGATGCGCGCATCCCCAATAATATGGCCCATATTGAATTGTCTCGACAGGCAGATGTCATTCTAATTGCGCCAGCTAGCGCTGACCTGATGGCAAAAATTTCTTTAGGTCTGGCTGATGACCTAATCAGCACTATTTGCTTAGCTAAAGAGTGTCCTTTAATCGTTGTTCCGGCTATGAACAAGCAAATGTGGGATCACCCAGCAACACAGCGGAATATCGCTCAACTTGAAAAAGATTCTGTCACAGTACTTGGTCCGACTAGCGGATCACAAGCCTGCGGTGAAAACGGGATGGGTCGCATGCTAGAAGCTCATCAAATCCTTGAAGGGGTTATTTCTTTCTTTCAAGCAAAAGTACTAAAAGGTAAAAAAGTTCTAATTACTGCCGGCCCTACTTATGAAGCAATAGATCCAGTCAGAGGGATGACTAATAAAAGCTCAGGCAAGATGGGTTTTGCTTTAGCGCAAGCTGCATTAGAAGCAGGTGCTGAAGTTCATCTAATTGCAGGTCCCTGTCATTTAGATACGCCTCTTGAATTTGCTGGCAAGATTCGACGCACCAATGTAACAAGTGCTCAAGAGATGCACAGTACAGTTATGAATGATTTAAATTTTGATGTTTTCTTATCGGTTGCGGCTGTTGCTGATTGGCGAATTAAAAATATCAGCACTCAAAAAATTAAAAAAGAAACAGTTGGCTCCGCTGTGCCGCCAGTACTTGAGTTTGAAATGAACCCAGATATCTTGGCATCTGTTGCAAAATTATCGGTTAGTAATAAAAAACCATATTGCGTTGGCTTTGCCGCAGAAACAAATGACTTAGAGCGCCATGCAATTGAAAAAAGAGTTAATAAAAATATTCCAATGCTAGTGGCAAATATTGGTCCAGATACTTTTGGGCTTGATGAAAATGAGTTGCTTGTTATTGAAGAAAAAGGCAATCAACGATTTACAAGAGCAAATAAACTAGATTTATCACGTCAATTAATCCGTCTTATTTCTACAAAAATTTAATATGAAAAAATTACAAGTAAAAATTCTTGATGAAAGAATGAAAAATAATCTTCCTCAGTATGCAACTGCGGGTAGCGCAGGCTTAGACTTAAAAGCATGCTTGGATGAAGCCATCACAATTGAGCCAGGTCAAACTGTATTGGTACCTACTGGCTTATCTATTTATTTAGATGACCCAGGGTACGCTGCTTTGATTTTGCCCCGCTCGGGCTTAGGCCATAAACACGGAATTGTTCTCGGAAATTTAGTAGGCTTGATAGATTCAGACTACCAAGGTCAATTGATGGTGAGTACCTGGAATCGCGGTCAAACAGCCTTTCAATTAGAGCCCATGGAGCGTTTAGCCCAACTGGTAATCGTTCCAGTAGCTCAGGTTGAGTGGGCTGAGGTGGAAGAGTTCACCGCCAGCGAAAGAGGTGCTGGCGGATTTGGAAGTACTGGTCGTAGTTAAGATTAGATCTGTTGTGCTTCCGTCTTACCTGATGCAACTTTCTTAACAGCTGGTCTTACTACTGGTGCTTCGAAATCTAAAAGAACTTTTTCTTCAGCATCAATGTCTACAACTACATGACCACCGTTGGCTAACTTACCAAATAGCAACTCATCCGCCAAAGCTTTCCTAACTAAATCTTGTATTAAGCGTTGCATAGGTCTTGCGCCCATTAGTGGATCAAAGCCACGCTTCGCTAGATAAGTTCTAAGCTTATCCGTAAAGCTTGCATCAACCTTCTTCTCGTGCAATTGCTCTTCTAACTGCATTAAGAACTTATCTACTACTCTTAAGATAATGCTCTCATCTAAAGCTCTAAAGCTCACAATGGCATCAAGACGATTGCGGAACTCCGGAGTGAAGGTGCGCTTAATGTCACCCATCTCATCGCCAACCTGTCTTGCATTTGTAAAGCCAATAACTGACTTTTGCATTGCCTCAGCACCAGCATTGGTTGTCATGATGATGATGACGTTTCTAAAGTCTGCCTTACGGCCATTGTTGTCTGTCAAAGTGCCATGGTCCATAACCTGAAGCAAGATATTAAAAATATCAGGATGCGCTTTTTCAACTTCATCTAACAATAAAACACAATGTGGCTTCTTATTAACTGCCTCTGTTAGTAAGCCGCCCTGATCAAATCCAACGTAGCCTGGAGGAGCCCCAATTAAACGGCTCACAGCATGTCTTTCCATATACTCGGACATATCGAAACGAACCAGCTCAATACCCATAATGAAGGCTAACTGTTTAGCCACTTCAGTTTTACCTACACCTGTTGGACCTGAAAATAAGAATGATCCAATCGGCTTATCGTCTTTACCCAATCCAGCACGAGACATTTTGATAGCAGATGCTAAAACTTCAATGGCCGGCTCCTGACCAAAAACAACGCTCTTCAAATCACGATCTAGTGTTTGTAGTTTGCTACGATCATCCACAGAAACTGATTGGGGCGGTATACGAGCAATCTTAGCAACAATATCTTCAATCTCTTGACGACCAATTGTTTTCTTCTGTTTTGACTTTGGCAAAATACGCTGAGCAGCACCTGCCTCATCGATTACATCAATTGCTTTATCAGGTAAGTGTCGGTCATTAATATAACGACCTGATAATTCGGCAGCGGCAGTTAAAGCTGCTTGAGCATATTTAACGCCGTGATGCTCTTCAAACTTTGATTTCAAACCACGTAGGATCTGAACTGTTTGGTCAACGCTAGGTTCTAAAACATCAACTTTTTGGAAACGTCTTGAAAGAGCCGCATCTTTTTCAAAAATTCCACGGTACTCATTAAACGTTGTCGCACCAATACACTTCATTTGACCACTTGACAGTGCGGGCTTCAGCAAATTACTTGCATCAAGCGTACCGCCAGATGCGGCGCCAGCACCAATCAAGGTATGGATTTCATCAATGAATAAAATTGCGTCTGGATTTTCTTTGAGATTCTTAAGAACATCTTTTAAGCGCTGTTCAAAATCACCTCGGTATTTAGTGCCTGCTAATAAGGCGCCCATATCCAAAGAATAAACAGTAGCCTTTGATAAAACTTCAGGTACATCACTTTGCGTAATTCTCCAAGCAAGGCCCTCGGCAATAGCTGTTTTACCAACACCAGCCTCTCCAACTAAAAGTGGGTTGTTTTTACGGCGGCGGCATAAGATCTGAATAACGCGCTCAACCTCTCCATCGCGACCGATAAGAGGATCAATACGCCCTTGTTTAGCCAATACATTGAGGTTTTGGGTGTACTGGTCTAGTGCGCTTTCTTTGCCGCTGGAAGTCGATTCAACTCCCTCTGGAGTGGATTCATTTGGCTTTGTTGCTTCAGCTTGGTCTTTACGGATGCCATGACTGATGTAATTAACAATATCTAAACGGGTGACGCCTTGCTGCTGAAGATAGTAAACAGCATGGGAATCTTTTTCGCCAAAGATTGCAACTAAAACGTTTGCGCCAGTGACTTCCTTCTTACCATTAGAAGTTGACTGAACATGCATGATAGATCTTTGGATGACGCGCTGAAAGCCCAAAGTTGGCTGGGTATCAACTTCAGCTGACCCTGGCACAAGGGGAGTATTGTCATTAATGAAATTTTTGAGGTTACTTTTAATATCATCAATATTGACAGCGCAAGCCTTTAAAACGTCTGCAGCTGTTGCGTTATCCAATAACGCACAGAGCAAATGCTCAACAGTTATGAACTCATGACGGGAGGCTCTCGCTTCCACAAATGCCATATGTAGTGTTACTTCTAATTCTTGAGCAATCATGCTTCCTCCATCCTACATTGCAAAGGGTGCCCGGCTTCACGGGATCTATCAACAACCTGTTCTACT
>CAMDUR010000008.1 GCA_945879115.1 Polynucleobacter meluiroseus | reverse complement strand
CCTTTGTTAGAACCTGTAGCAAGGTTTGCTAAAGCAGTCATATTGATTGGTCGCGATGCACCTCTCATTAAAAAAGCAATATTAAATTCTGGGGTTAATATTTTTGAAGTTGACACTTTAGAGTCTGCGGTTTTGCAGGCTTCAGAGTTAACACGTTCTGGAGATATGGTTTTATTGTCTCCAGCCTGTGCAAGTTTTGATATGTTTAAAGATTACGCGCATCGCGCAGAAGTGTTTGTTGATACTGTTAATGAGCTAGCTATTTCTCGTGGGCAGGTGAGCGCATGATGAACTTTTTTAAACGATTGAGTTCAGATGGAGTTAACGGCTTTAAGGGTGGCATTAAAGATGGCTTCGAGGATTTTCGCTTAGGCTTGAGAGATGCAACTACTGTTGTTAAGCCAACAAGATCTCGCATGATGGAGTATGACCAACCTTTGTTATGGGCTGTGTTGTTATTAGTAACGCTTGGTTTAGTTATGGTTTATTCAGCGTCAATCGCTTTGCCTGATGGTCCTAAATACGCAAAGTACAGCAGCAGTCACTTCCTTATTCGGCATGCAATAGCTGTGGTAATTGCAGTTGGAGCTGGAATTATTGCATTTAAAGTGCCATTAAAAGTCTGGGATAGGCTTGCTCCAGCTATCTTTATTTTGGCGTTTATCTTATTAATTATTGTCTTAATCCCTGGGGTTGGTAAAGAAGTGAATGGCGCACGTCGCTGGATTCCAATGGGAATAATGAATTTTCAGTCATCAGAGTTAATGAAGTTTGCCGTTGTTTTATTTGCTGCTTGGTACACCGTTCAGAGGCAAGAGTATTTACATCACTTAGTAAAAGGACTAGCCCCAATGGGAGCCGCAGTTATTGCGGTGGGAGTTTTATTGCTACTGCAACCAGACATGGGTGCATTTATGGTGATTGCCATGATTGCTATGGGATTACTTTTCTTAGGTGGTATCAGCGGAAAATTATTTGGGGCTTTAGTTGGACTCGCTATTGGAAGCTTTGCTGCAATCATTATTTTCTCCCCATTTAGACGAGATCGAATTTTTGCGTACTTGGATCCTTGGAATCCTGAATATGCAGCTGGTAAAGCTTATCAATTAACTCATTCATTGATGGCTTTTGGCCGTGGCGAATGGTTTGGGGTTGGTTTAGGAGGTAGCGTTGAAAAACTACACTATCTCCCAGAAGCTCATACTGACTTTATCTTGGCTGTGATTGGTGAGGAGCTAGGTTTTATAGGCGTCACAATAGTTATTGCGATTTTCTATTGGATCGTTAGGCGGGCATTTTTAATCGGTAGAACAGCGCTACAACTGGATCGAAGTTTTGCTGGTTTAGTTGCAAAAGGAATCGCTATTTGGATTGGCTGGCAAGCGTTTATCAACATGGGTGTGAACCTAGGAATACTTCCAACTAAAGGGCTGACATTGCCATTTGTGAGCTTTGGTGGTTCAGGTTTGCTCATGAATGCCATTGCAATGGCTGTTTTACTAAAAGTTGATTTTGAAAATAGAGTGATGATGAAGGGCGGAAAGGTATGACCAATCTTCAGCCTATGAATATTCATCAATCAAGGTCCCCATCCCTATTAGTTATGGCTGGTGGAACAGGCGGACATATTTTCCCGGGATTAGCAGTTGCAGAATATTTACGAACAGAGGGATGGCAAGTTTCTTGGTTAGGTAATCCAGATGGCATGGAGTATCGACTTGTTACTCCGCGTGGATTTAAATTTGAAGGTATTCGGTTTGGAGGTCTTCGAGGTAAGGGTCTTAAAACTTTATTGCTATTACCTTTTAATTTATTACGTGCATTTTGGCAAAGCATTCAGATACTGAGGCGCGTTAAGCCTAATGTTGTTTTGGGCATGGGGGGATATGTCACTTTCCCTGGTGGAATGATGAGTGTTCTATTAGGAAAGCCATTAGTTTTGCATGAGCAAAATTCGATCGCTGGTTTAGCAAACAAAGTTCTTGCTAAGTTGGCAGATGCAAATCTATGTGCATTTCCTAATTCTTTACCAAACGCTACTTGGGTTGGTAACCCTTTACGAGCTGGTATGAGTCAAGTCAACTCTCCTGCGGATCGATATCAGTCAAGAACTGGAATACTCAATATTTTAGTAGTTGGTGGGAGCTTAGGTGCTGCAGCATTAAATACAACAATTCCTAAGGCAATCTCATTAATGCCAAAAGAAGACAGACCGCAAATTATTCATCAGTCGGGTGAGAAGCATCTTGAATCACTTAAAAAGACTTATGCAGATCTTGGTGTAACAGCTAATGTTATGCCATTTATTGAGGATATGACAGCTGCATATGCAGAAGCAGATTTAGTGATTTGTCGAGCTGGGGCAATGACAATTGCTGAGCTCGCAGCAGTCGGCGTTGCATCTTATCTAGTTCCTTTCCCGCATGCGGTTGATGATCATCAAACTTCCAATGCAAAATTTTTAGCTGATGTTGGTGCGGCTGTCTTAGTGCCGCAGCAAAGTTTTAATTCAGAAAAGTTAGCAAGTTATTTATCGCAGGTTGATCGGGAAGAATTACAAAAAATGGCAGAGCAGGCGTTAAATTTAGCAAAGCCAATGGCAACAAAAGACGTTGCTCAAATATGTAAACAATTTTGTAAAGACGGAGCTCAGGTATGAAGCACATTCTTCATCAAATCCATTTTGTCGGTATTGGCGGTGCTGGAATGAGCGGTATTGCTGAGGTATTGTTGAACTTAGGATACAAGGTCAGCGGTTCTGATATTGCTGAAAGCTCAAGTACCAAACGTTTAAGAGAGTGCGGCGCAGAGATACATATTGGACATAATGAAAAAAATGTAGGTAGCGCTGAGGCAGTTGTTATTTCTACAGCGGTGACTGGCGATAATCCTGAAGTCATGGCTGCTCGAGCCGCAAGAATTCCGATTGTTCCAAGAGCAGTCATGCTTGGCGAGTTAATGCGTTTGAAGCAAGGTATTGCCATTGCTGGTACACATGGCAAAACAACAACTACGAGTTTATTAGCTTCTGTTTTAGCAGAGGGTGGTTTAGATCCAACTTTTGTTATTGGCGGAAAACTAAATTCTGCTGGAGCAAATGCTCGCTTAGGTACAGGTGACTTTATTGTTGCTGAAGCAGATGAGTCCGATGCTTCATTCTTGAACTTATTACCTGCAATTGAAGTAATTACAAATATTGATGCTGATCATATGGATACGTATCAGCACGATATGGCAAAGTTAAAGTATGCATTTGTTCAATTCACACAACGCATGCCTTTTTATGGTGTTGCGGTGTTATGTATTGATGATCAAAATGTAAGAGATATTCTGCCATTTGTTTCAAGGCCTACATTGCGTTATGGATTATCTGAGGATGCAGATGTTAGAGCTATTGATGTACAGGCTAACGGAACGCAAATGCACTTTACAGCGCTTCGTCATACAGTTCGACGCCATGGGGAAAAACCAGGACCCTTAAAGGTCACTTTAAATTTACCTGGTTTGCATAATGTTCGTAATGCACTGGCTGCTATTGCAATAGCAACGGAGCTGGGAGTGTCAGATCAAGCAATTATTAAAGCACTATCAGAGTTCCATGGTGTTGGTCGACGATTCCAAAAATATGGTGACGTAAAACTACCACAAGGTGGAACGTGTACCGTGATTGATGACTACGGCCACCATCCTGTGGAAATGGCTGCAACCTTATCAGCAACAAGAGGGGCCTTCCCCGGGCGCCGTCTCCTATTGGCATTCCAGCCGCATCGGTTTACGAGAACACGTGATTGCTTTGGCGACTTTGTAAAAGTTATACAAGGGGTTGATGCTTTGGCATTAACAGAGGTTTATCCGGCTGGCGAAGCCCGTATACCTGGTGCTGATGGTGAAAGTTTAATCAATGCTTTAGCAAAAGCAAAAGACGTCGGTCGTTTACTTGATACCAAGTCAACACAATTTGTTAAAGATGTAAATGAATTACCAGATTTGGTGTTGCGTATGGCACGTGATGGTGATGTGATCATTACCATGGGGGCGGGCTCAATTTCTGGTGTACCGGGAAAGATTGTGGAGCGTGCTCATGGATAAATTCATGACACCAATTTGGAGTGATCAGGTTAAAAAAGATTTAGCTTTAAGTAACCCTATAGCTTTAGGGAAAGTTGGAGTTTTATTGGGTGGTAAGTCTGGTGAGCGTGAGATTTCACTCATGTCTGGTAATGGCGTTTTAGAAGCTTTGCACTCTAAGGCAGTGAATGCGCATGCATTTGATACTGGCGAGCGCGGTATAACTGAATTAAAAAATCAAAATTTTGATCGTGTATTCATTGCCTTACATGGTAGGTATGGTGAAGATGGAACAATGCAAGGAGCACTTGAGCAGTTAGGTATTCCTTATACAGGTAGTGGCGTACTAGCTTCTGCATTGGCTATCGATAAACAAGCTACTAAACGTTTGTGGTCAAGTTTTGATTTGGCAACCCCAAAATTTGTCATGTTGAAAAAAGATAGCAATTTAGATGAGGTTGTGAAGTATTTGGGATTGCCAATCATTGTCAAGCCTGCGCGTGAGGGGTCTTCATTAGGTTTCAGTAAAGTTACCGATGCTTCTGATTTAAAAGCGGCATTTGAATTAGCAGAAAAGCTTGATCGTGATGTTATGGCTGAAGAATGCATTATTGGTGATGAATTAACTTGTCCGATTGTTGGAGACGGTGAGAGCGCACGCGCACTACCAGTAATTAGAATTGTTGCTCCAAACTCAAATTACGATTATCACAATAAGTACTTTTCTGATGACACCCGGTATCTATGTCCAACAGGTTTAGATCTTCGATTAGAGGAAGAAGTTCAAGCTTTAGCTCTTAACGCTTATCGAGCTCTAGGTTGTATGGGCTGGGGTCGTGCTGATGTCATGATTGATAACAAAACAAATAAACCTTATTTGTTAGAGATGAATACCGCTCCGGGTATGACAAGTCACTCTTTAGTACCCATGGCGGCAAAAGCAGCCGGTGTTAATTATGCTGATTTGGTGATGTGGTTATTAAGTAAGGCGGGACTACATTCATGAAATGGTTAGGTCACACTTTCTCGATTTTTAACTCTGTTTTGGGTACAGCTTTTAGCCCAATATGGAATCAAACTCGCGTTTTAAAAGTGTTGTCAAATTTGATGTTGTTTGTTGGTTTATTGGCGGCATGTTCGTGGCTATTGTTTTGGTTAGGTCAAAGACCTGTTTTTACTTTAAATAATTTAACCGTTGAATCATTAGATGGCCGTGAATTAAAGCATGTGAATTTACCAACCATACGCTCACGTGCAATTAGTCAAGTGCAAGGAAATTTTTTCACAATTCGTTTAGATCAAACCCGCCAAGCTTTTGAATCAATGCCATGGGTAAGAAAAGCGAGTGTTCGTAGAAGTTGGCCAAACGGAATTATTGTTGCTATAGAAGAACATCAAGCTTTAGCAGTGTGGCAAGGATCAGATGCACCGAAATTGATGAACACTTACGGAGAGCTATTCGTTGCCAATATGGCAGAAGCAGAAGACGGTTCATCATTACTAAAAGTAACTGGCCCTGATGGCAGTAATCAAGAAGTCTTTACTAAATTACAAAAATTAAATACTTGGATTGCACCTTGGGGCACAAATGTTCAAAGACTAGAGTTGTCCTCACGCTATGCCTGGAAAGTCAAATTAGCTAATGGTTTAAATATTGATTTAGGTCGTGAATTAGACGACAGAGATAGTAAGCAAATTGAGTTGAGTGTTGAGCGTTTAATAAAGAGTTGGCCACAGGTTGAAGAAAAATGGGGTCAGCGAATTGATTCAATTGATTTGCGATATGCCAATGGATATGCCATACACATAGGGAAAAAATTGTGAGTGTAATAAGTAAAGACTCTAAAGACTTAATAGTTGGATTGGACATCGGCACCTCAAGAGTAGTAGCTTTGGTGGCTGAGTTGAATTCTGATGGTCAATTTAATGTGATCGGCTTAGGGCAGGTTGCATCCAAGGGTTTAAAAAAGGGCGTTGTTGTCAATATTGAAGCAACAGTTCAGTCGATACAAAAAGCTCTAGAAGAGGCTGAGGTAATGGCCGATCGTCGAATTGCTCAAGTGTTCGCAGGCATTGCTGGAAATCACATTCACAGCTTTAACTCAACTGGCATGGTTGCCATTAGAGATAAAGAAGTAACTCAGGGTGACGTCGATCGAGTTATTGAAACAGCTAAAGCTATCAATATTCCAACAGATCAACAAATTATTCATATATTGACTCAAGACTTCATTATCGACAGACAAGAGGATGTACGTGAACCTATTGGAATGAGTGGAGTTCGCCTTGAGGTGAAGGTTCACATTGTTACTGGTGCTGTGAGTGCCGCACAAAATATTGTTAAGTGTGTTCGTCGATGTGGCTTGGAAGTGAATGATCTAATTTTGCAGCCGATTGCTTCAAGTGTTGCGGTATTGACTGAAGACGAAAAAGAGCTGGGTGTGGTGTTGATAGATATTGGTGGCGGTACAACAGATATAGCTATCTTTAGTCAGGGCGCTATTCGACACACAGCCATTATTCCTATTGCTGGAGATCAAATCACTAACGATATCGCTATGGCTTTACGTACTCCCACCATTGAAGCAGAAGATCTAAAAATTCATTTTGGTGTTGCTCGTCAGGACATGGCTAGCTCTTCTGAAAATATTGAAGTACCAGGCGTTGGTGATAGAGAGTCACGATCTATGTCTCGTCAATCATTGGCCGCGGTGATCGAACCTCGGGTTGAAGAATTGTTAAGTTTGGTTCGTGAGGTTATCCGAGAGTCTGGTATGGAGCATCTTGTTTCTTCAGGAGTTGTTTTAACTGGAGGTACTGCATTGATGCCTGGAATTGTAGAAATAGCTGAAGAGGTATTTGCGAAGCCGGCGCGTGTAGGTATTCCTGAGTATCGAGGTCATCTCAGTGAAATTTTGAGAAGCCCACGTTATTCAACTGGTCTTGGTTTGCTCATGGAAGGTCGCGTGCAATTGGTTAGGGGTCGTCGCATATCTCAATCAGGAGCGATACAGAAAGTTGTTTCCCGAATGCGCGAATGGTTTATGGGAAATTTTTGATTTTTAGTTTTTTAGTTTTATTTTTGTCGTCGTCAACTGTAGTTAATAGGAGGTGTTATGGAATTTGAAATGTTAGATACTGAACCAGCGGGTAAAACCATTATTAAGGTGGTTGGAGTTGGTGGTGCTGGCGGAAACGCTGTGCAGCACATGATTCGCCGTGGAGTTCAAGGTGTTGAATTCATTTGCATGAATACAGATGCAGGTGCTCTTCAACGTTCTAAAGCTGGTTTAAACATTCAGTTAGGAGCAACTGGACTTGGAGCTGGTGCTAAACCTGAAGTTGGTGCAGCGGCTGCTGAAGAAGCAAAAGCTCGAATTGCTGATGCCTTGCAAGGTGCTCATATGGTATTTATCACTGCAGGTATGGGTGGTGGTACAGGTACAGGTGCTGGTCCAATCGTTGCTCAAGTTGCAAAAGAAATGGGGATCTTAACTGTTGGTGTGATTAGCAAGCCGTTTGATTTCGAAGGCGCTAAGCGTGGCAAAGTAGCTGAAGTTGGCGCTCATGAGCTTGAGAATTATGTTGACTCGTTAATTGTTGTTCTTAATGAGAAGCTCTTTGAGGTAATGGGGGAAGATGCCGAGATGGATAAGGCATTTGGTTGTGCAGATGATGTATTGCACAACGCTGTTGCCGGCATTGCTGAAATCATTAATGAGCAAGGTTTAATCAACGTTGACTTTGAAGACGTTAAAACAGTGATGAGTGAGCAAGGCAAGGCTATGATGGGTACCGCAACAGTATCAGGCATGGATCGTGCACGTTTAGCCGCTGAGGCAGCAGTAGCATCTCCATTGTTAGAGGGTGTTGATTTATCTGGCGCTCGTGGTGTGTTAGTGAATATTACTGCAAGCCGTTCACTCAAGCTCTCAGAAACTCGCGAAGTAATGGGTGCTATTCGTGGTTATGCCGCCGAGGATGCAACCGTTATCTTTGGTACGGTTTATGACGAAACTATTGGTGATGCGTTACGCGTTACTGTAGTTGCTACTGGTTTGAATGGTGGTAAGCGCAAAGAGAAACAGCCTGAAGTGATTTGGCGTAATACACAGGCAACAGGTACGTATGACGCTCCAACCATCACTGATTTAGGTGCTTTTGCGCCACAAAGCCCCTCAGCCACAATGGCTATGGCTAGTGTTGGAGTAGCGCCAGCAGTTTCTGCTGTTTCAGTTGCACCAGTTAGTTCAGCGGCCGACTATAGTAAATATGATGTTCCAAAGGTATTTCGTAGTAATCGAAACATGCCTGCTGAGCCTCGTTTGGGAGCTAATAGCTCACCCGAAGCTCAAGCAATGATGGATAAGGGCGCTGATTATTACGATATTCCAGCATTTTTGCGTAAGCAAGCCGACTGAAATTTGTTATAACTGTAAGATAGCTATATAAAACAATGGCATAAAGATGCTGATGGTGACGCGCCTCCTGCGAAATGACGACGCATGCGATACCATCAGCATTAAGCAAAAAAATGCTTAATTATTTATTACCAATTAATTCAAAGTGATGGAGATAAAAATGATTACAGTAGGACAACAGTTACCAAATGCAACAATTAATGAATATTTAGAAGTTGCTACAGAGGGTTGCGCAATAGGACCAAATGCTTTTGAAGTGAATAAATTAACAGCTGGTAAAAAAATTGTTATTTTTGGTTTGCCAGGAGCATTCACTCCAACTTGTTCTGCAAAACACGTACCTGGTTATGTGACTCACGCAGCTGAGTTAAAAGCTAAGGGTGCCGATGAAGTTTGGTGTGTAGCTGTTAATGATGCATTTGTTATGGGTGCTTGGGGTAAAGATCAGCAAGTTAATGGCAAAGTTCGCATGATGGCTGATGGCTCAGGTGAACTTACAAAGAAGTTAGGTTTAGAACTTGATTTAACTAGTCGTGGGATGGGCATTCGTTCAAACCGTTACATGATGATTGTTGATAATGGTGTTGTTAAACATTTGGCCGTTGAAGGCCCGGGCCAATTTGAAGTAAGCGATGCTGCATCAGCACTTAAAGCCTTGTAATTTAGGTTTAAATTTTAGATACAAGTCGAAATGTTAAAACAGCGCACCATTGCAGCACCAGTTAAAACAGTTGGTATTGGTTTACACACTGGACGCAAGGTGTCGCTGCGACTTCTTCCTGCACCGGCTGATACAGGAATTATTTTTCGTAGAACAGATTTACCTGAATCTAAAGATATCAAAGCTGACGCTCATGCCGTCACCGATACTCGATTAGCCACAGTACTTCAAAATGGAGATACACGCGTATCTACCGTTGAGCACCTTTTGTCAGGTTGCGCAGGTTTAGGTATTGATAATTTAATTGTCGAACTAGATTGTGAAGAAATTCCAATCATGGATGGTAGTGCCGCCTCCTTCTTATTTTTGATTGAATCTGCCGGTTTAGAGGTGCAAGATTCACCAAGAAAATTTATTGTTATTAAAAAACCGATTGAAGTAAAAGATTCTGGAAAATTAGCCCGTTTAGAGCCATTTCAGGGCTTTAAGTTAGATTTCACTATCGATTTCAAACATCCCGCTGTTGATAAAACAGGTCAAAGACATGTGATTGACTTTGCAGATAGTGTTTATGCTCGCGAGATTGGAAGAGCTAGAACCTTTGGCTTTGCCCATGAGGTTGAAGCGTTAAGAGAAATGGGTTTAGCTCGTGGCGGTAGTTTAGATAATGCCATTGTTTTAGATGAACATAGAATCCTAAACAATGAAGAGCTTCGATATGACGACGAATTCGTGCGTCACAAAATCCTAGATGCGATTGGGGATTTATATTTAGCAGGACATCCAATTATTGGAGCGTACATTGCAGAAAAATCAGGTCATGCAATGAACAACGCCCTTTTGAGAAGTATGTTTGCAGATCCTAGCTCCTATGAAGTTAAAACCTTTACCGAAGACGACGCTCCTAAAGCATATTCACAAACTAACAAGCCTTTGTTTGCATAAAAATTGTTTAATTAGCTTTTAAACAGCTTATTGACCATTTTTAAGCAATTTTTCGACTGCAACTCTAAGTGGCGAACCTTCCTCTAAAGTAGGTAGTAACTTTTCCCAAGATTTCTGGGCCTTTTCACTAAAAACAGGCCGTGGTTCAGGGGGTAAATCATCCTTTTCAGAAGATATCCCCACTCCTCCAGGTGACTGTTTAATAATGATGATCTGAACCGGCCAACCCTGTTCTTGAAGTTTAAAAAGGATCGAAGGTAACTTCTGCTGCAGTCGAGAGGCTACCGCTGAATTGAGAGCAAATAACTTTAACTCGCCAATTTCCTCAGAAAATCCTCCTAATTTGACATGGGGGATAGCCATTTCAAGCCCGTTTTTATTGAGGCTTAAGGCTAAAGCCCTATTTAAGTGTTGGTTGTTTTCAACTTGCTGGAGTAGGCTTGCAAGGGGAGTATTTTCTTCAATACAAGTAAGTGCAGAACGGGCATTCGCAGATGGCCGTCTGGGTGCTAAACTTTGAGACTTAAATTTCCTCATAAAAGTCATGGTTACTGGTCTTCTCAAGAAAATATTCGGCAGCCGAAATGATCGGCTCATAAAACAATATAAGAGCATTGTCGCTCAGATTAATACCCTCGAGCAGAGTGTGATCGATCTGGACGATGCCGCATTGCAAGCAAAAACAGCAGAATTCAAGGAGAAACTGGCTTCGGGCCAGCGTTTAGACGAAATTTTGCCTGAGGCATTTGCAGTAGTTCGTGAAGCCAGTAAACGTGTCATGGGGATGCGCCATTTTGATGTCCAAATGGTGGGTGGTTTAGCCCTCCATCAGGGCAAAATTGCAGAAATGCGCACAGGTGAAGGTAAAACTCTCACGGCAACCCTACCGGTCTATTTAAACGCCCTGAATGGTAATGGTGTGCACGTTGTTACAGTGAACGACTACCTTGCCCAACGTGACGCTGAATGGATGGCTAAGCTCTATAACTTCCTTGGTTTGACAGTTGGTATCAATTTGTCAAATATGGAACATGACGCAAAGCAAAGTGCCTATGTAGCAGACATCACTTACGGCACTAACAATGAATTTGGCTTTGATTATCTGCGTGACAACATGGTTCAAGATGTTGGTCAGCGTGTTCAGCGCGGCTTAGCTTATGCGATTGTTGATGAGGTTGACTCTATTCTGATTGATGAGGCAAGAACGCCTTTGATTATTTCAGGACAGGCTGAAGACCACACAGATGTCTATATAACAATGAATGCTTTGCCACAGTATTTGACAAGACAAATCGGCGAAGAAAAAGCAGATGGCACTGGAGTTACTACACCAGGTGATTATTTTGTTGATGAAAAATCTCATCAAGTCTTTTTAACTGAAACTGGTCACGAAAAAGCTGAAGAGGCTTTAACAAAACTAGGCTTGATTAATGAGGGTGAGTCACTGTATGCACCACAAAATATTACCTTGATGCATCACGTTTATGCTGCCTTAAGAGCCCATACTTTATTTAATAAAGATCAGCACTATGTCGTTCAAAACAATGAAGTCATCATTGTGGATGAGTTCACCGGCCGTTTAATGAATGGTCGTCGATGGTCAGATGGTTTGCACCAAGCTGTAGAAGCTAAAGAAGGTGTTGCAATTCAGCATGAAAACCGTACTTTAGCAACGATCACTTTCCAGAATTACTTCCGAATGTACGGTAAGTTGGGTGGCATGACAGGCACTGCTGATACTGAAGCATATGAGTTTCAACAAATTTATGGTCTTGAAACTGTCATTGTTCCACCAAACCGGATTAACGCACGTACTGATAAACAAGATCAAATTTATAAAACTTCAACAGAGCGTTACAAGGCTGTTGTTAATGATGTTCAAGCTTGTTATGAGGCCAGTCAGCCAGTATTAGTTGGAACAACTTCGATTGAAAACTCAGAGCTTATTTCTGCTTTATTAGATAAAGCTAAATTACCTCATCAAGTATTGAATGCCAAGCAGCATGCAAAAGAAGCTGAAATTATTGCTCAAGCTGGTCGTCCAAAAATGATCACCATCGCCACAAATATGGCAGGTCGAGGAACAGATATTGTCTTAGGTGGAAATGTAGAGAAACAAGCATCATTAGTTGAGGCGGATGTCAGCATATCTGATCAGGATAAAAAAGTACGCATTCAAAAATTACATGATGAATGGCAAGGTTTAAATGAAATTGTGATGCAGGCTGGTGGATTGCACATTATTGGTACTGAGCGTCATGAAAGTCGACGCGTAGATAACCAATTAAGAGGACGTGCAGCTCGTCAAGGCGATCCCGGATCATCCAGATTTTATTTATCTTTAGATGATGCCTTACTAAGAATTTTTGCTGGTGAGCGTTTGAAATCTATTATGGATAGATTAAAGATGCCAGATGGTGAGCCTATTGAGGCAAGCATGGTAACTCGTTCAATTGAATCTGCTCAACGCAAAGTTGAAGCGCGTAACTTTGATATGCGTAAACAATTACTTCAGTATGACGACGTTGCTAACGATCAACGAAAAGAAATTTATCGTTTACGTAATGAAGTGCTTGAGAAAAAAGATGTTGGTGAATTAATTGCCAACTTGCGCGAATCTTGTTTTTCAGATTTATTTGGTGAATATATTCCTCAAGAATCAGTTATTGAACAATGGGATATTTCTGGGTTACAGCAAACTTTGACCAGTGAATGGGGTCTTCAAATTGATATCCAATCACTGATTGATGCAAATGAATCGATTGAACCTGAAGAATTGCTAACTAAAGTATTGGAGGCTGCATCTGTAGCTTATCAAGCCAAGGTTGATATGGTGGGAAGAGAATCTTTTGCCAACTTCGAGCGATCAGTCACGTTACATAGTCTAGATACGAGTTGGAGAGAGCATTTAGCTGCTTTAGATCATTTGAGACAAGGTATTCATTTAAGAGGTTATGCCCAAAAAGATCCTAAGCAAGAATATCGAAGGGAAGCTTTTGAGTTGTTTGGCCGATTATTAGATATCGTAAAATTAGATGTTACAAAAACTGTGTTGCAGGTCAAGATCGAATCGCCGGAAGAGTTGGCTCAGGCATCTGAGTCTATGCAAGAAGAATTGAGTGACCTAAAAGGTATTCAGTATCAACATGCCAACACTGAGACAGAGAACGAAGCGCCTGCAAAAGGACAAACACCCATTCAGGTCGGACCCAAGGTAGGACGCAATGATCCTTGTCCATGTGGCAGTGGTAAAAAGTACAAACAATGTCATGGTCAACTTACTTAGGTTTTTGGGAAGAAGCTAAGTAAGCTATTTATTTGCTATCGCTTTAATAAAGAGAATTTACATGCCAGTTAATTCACCACTACCAGTTGCAGTTGATTTGAAGCCTGTTCAAGGATTGCGCTTAGGATTCGCTGAGGCAGGAATCAAACGAGCTGGGCGTAAGGATGTATTAGTTTTAGAATTGGCTGAAGGTGCAAGTGTTGCTGGCGTATTTACTAAAAATCGTTTTTGTGCAGCCCCTGTGCAAATATGTCGCGAACATCTAGACAACTCAAAAAAAGAAAAATTGGATATTCGAGCTCTCCTAATAAACACCGGTAATGCCAATGCAGGAACTGGAGAAGTTGGATATCAAAATGCGATCAAAACTTGTGATGAATTAGCAAGGCTTTTGGGTATACGTCGTGAGCAAGTATTACCCTTCTCCACAGGTGTCATTCTTGAGCCTTTGCCAGTAGATAAAGTGATTTCAGGTATGCCACAAGCTATCAACTCTTTAAAGTCTGACAACTGGTTTAATGCTGCAGAGTCAATCATGACCACTGATACTCAGCCTAAGGCCTGCTCTAAGCAGATCAAGATCAATGAACAATTGATTACTTTGACGGGTATCAGTAAGGGTGCTGGCATGATCCATCCAAATATGGCAACTATGTTGGGTTATGTTGCAACAGATGCCAAGGTGAATCAGAACTTATTACAAAAGCTAACTGCTGAAGTAGCAGATCTGTCATTTAACGCAATTACGATCGATGGTGATACTTCAACTAATGACTCCTTTATTGTTATGGCAACTGGGACATCCGGTCTTGAAATCCCAAGTTCAGGTGCTATTTACGATGAGTTTAGAAAAGCGCTCGTTGAGATTAGCCAAAATTTGGCGCAAATGATTGTGCGTGATGGCGAGGGGGCTACCAAGTTCATCACTATTCAAATTGATGGTGGAAAGAACATTGAAGAATGCAAGCAGGTGGCTGAAGCGATTGCTCATTCACCGCTGGTAAAAACGGCTTTCTTTGCAAGCGATCCTAACTTAGGTCGTATTTTGGCTGCAATCGGTTATGCCGGTATAGCTGATTTAGACGTGAGTCATGTTCAGCTATGGTTAGACGATGTTTGGGTTGCAAAGAATGGCGGGCGTCATCCTGACTACAAAGAAGAAGATGGTCAGCGAGTCATGCAGCAGTCAGAAATCAAAGTCAAGGCTGATTTGGGTCGAGGTAAAGCCTCACAAACTATTTGGACTTGTGACCTTTCGCACGAGTATGTTTCGATTAACGCAGACTATCGCTCATAAAATTAATTATTTATGTCAGATAAATTAGATCGACTTGATCGCTTGCTAACTAAGTTAGATGTTTGGATGCCGCAGGCTTTAACTGATGCCGATTGGAATTCTGCTATAGCTTTTCGGTGGAAGCGTAAAGACACTCTGTTAGGTAGGTTAGGTTATCTTCAAGCGATTAAACATATATCTGACATTTCATTTTCTGACCTTCAACATATTGATCGTCAAAAAGATCAAATCTATAAAAATACCAAGCACTTTATTGATAATAAGCCAGCAAATAATGTTTTGTTAACAGGCGCAAGAGGTACGGGTAAGTCATCCTTGATCAAGGCTTGTTTGAATGAGTTCTCAAAAAAAGGTCTTAGATTAGTTGAGGTTGATAAAGAGCACCTTACAGACCTTGGTGATTTAACTGAAATATTAGCTGTTAGATCTGAGAAGTTCATTATCTTTTGTGATGACCTATCTTTTGAGGACGGAGAGTCTGGCTATAAATCATTAAAGTCTGCTCTTGATGGCTCAATCGCTGCTCAAGTTGAAAATATTTTAATTTATGCAACTTCTAATCGCCGTCATTTGCTACCAGAGTACATGACAGATAACGAGACTTACCGCCATACTTCTGATGGTGAAATACATCCAGGTGAAGTTGTAGAAGAAAAGATTTCTTTATCTGAGCGTTTTGGCTTGTGGATTTCTTTCTATCCACCTAAACAGGATGAGTATTTAGATATAGTAGGACATTGGTTAACTCACTTTAATTTGAGTCAAGCTCAAATTAAAGCAGCTAGACCTGAGGCTCTTATTTGGGCTCTTGAGCGAGGCTCAAGATCGGGTCGTGTTGCATGGCAGTTTGCACGCCATTGGGCAGGTCAGCAGGACGATTAATGGCTCTTAATGCCTCAGGCCGCACCGTTACTGAAGTTGCAGTTGGTGTTTTGTTGCGGAAAAATCAAACTATTCTTTTGGCTCAGCGACCAGAGGGGAAACCTTATGCTGGCTACTGGGAATTTCCTGGTGGAAAAATTGAAGCTGGGGAAACTCTTTTCGAGGCACTTGAGCGTGAGTTGATAGAAGAAATTAATGTACGCATATTAGATGCAAAAGAGTTTTTAACTATTGAACATGATTACCCACATGCCTATGTGCGTTTACATATTTGCTTAGTAAATAGCTGGGAGGGTGAAGTTAAAGGGCTTGAAGATCAGGCCACGGCTTGGTTGTCAGTAGATGAAATCTCCATGATTGAAGATTCCAATTTACAACCCATATTGCCTGCAACATTACCTATTTTAGAAAAGCTTAAAAATATCTTATAGATTGATTTTTAAAAATCAATGACTAAAAATTACACAAGGACATTTTAAATTCATGATCTTTGGATAGAGATTTTGGTTTACTAATGCCATCACACTCCATGAATCGTACCCAAAGCATGTATTTATTTGCGCTAATTTCTGGAATGATGCTTGGATCTTCTACTTGAATACGCATTAACTGATAAGTCTTGCCAGAAAGCATTTGTTGATAAGCACCGTTAGGAGCCGTCACATTATTTTGTTGACATGACTCTCTGAGCAAACGTAGAAATATATGACTAGCTTCACTCCATGGTAAAAGTGGAGCAACATATGATTTAAGAGAAGCTCTTCTTGTAGTGGTAGAGATAAATTGCCATGCATGATAAGAAGGCAAATCTATTGGGCTTGTTCCACCTGGAACACTCAAGCGAGTACGTATGGCATTGAGCCAATCACTATCAGTAATTAAAGAGTTGGGTTTGCCAATAGTATTATTAATCTTATTCCAGATAACATTCATTTCGTGAATGGTACGGTCAAGAATACTTTGATCAACCCCGTTTTGATTTTTAAGTAATTCAAGACTATGTTTTTGACGATCAAGTTCTTTCATTAAGCTTGATTTGAGATCCGCTCTTGCCGTGATCTCACCTAAATCAAAAATAATAGAAATTGCTTGATGCATGTCCCTAGCATCATCCTTTTCAACGTAGTAGTTGAAGCGATCAAAGAGATACTCTAGTCGAAGTAAGCTTCGCACTAGCTCATTGAAAGGATATTCATATGTAATCACAGTCCATTATTCTAGACTGAAAATATGCCTTTTTTGACAAATAAATCGAGTATTTACAAGTTTTTGCGGTGTATTAGCGATTCGTGAAGTTGAGCTGTCTTTTTTTCTAATTCAAATAGGCTGCCATCATTTTTAATAATGTAATCAGCAGCAGCTAACCTATCTTCACGTTTTGCTTGGGTTGCTATAATTTTTTGTATGGAGAGCAGATCCAAGTTCGATCTGCTCTGAACCCTTGATAATTGTTGATCCTCGCTACTATCAACAACTACAACATAATCAATTTTCCTAGGTTTTTGTCCTAACCACTGTCCTGATTCAAGAAGTAATGGCACAACAAAGACAATATATGGCGGATTTTGTTGCAATGCCGCACTGGCTTGATCTTCAGTAATTTTCCGTATCAGTGGATGGGTGATGTTCTCAAGGGCTAACTTAAATGATGGATTATCAAAAATGAGTGTTCTCATCTTCTGCCTATTTAAAGAGCCATCAGGAGCAATCATTTGCTCTCCAAATTGTTGTCGTATAGCTGGAATTGCTAATCCTGAGCTGGCGGTAATTTCATGAGAAATAACATCGGTGTCAATAATCACTGCGCCAAGCTTTCCAAGAAAATTGGCAACCTCAGATTTACCGCTACCAATTCCGCCTGTTAGACCAACACGCAATATAGGCTCACCTTCATCAATTGCAGATGGGAGTTTTAAATGATTGGTTTGAAAAGAGTCCATATAACTGTAATGATGCCACCAAGTGCAATGAAAGGGCCAAACGGAAATGCTTGAGTATGATCCTGTTGATGCAACCTAAGCCATATGTAGCCACCTACGAGACCTGAGCAAGAGGCGATAATTAATATATAGGGTAGGGCCGCCCAACCTAAAAAAGCTCCCAATGCTGCCAAAAGTTTGGCATCTCCCATGCCAATTCCGTCCACCCCTCTAAAAATTTTATAAAGTAAATTTAGAGAGTAAAGCGAAGCCCATCCAATACAGGCACCTATTAAGGAGTTGATCGGACTTGCCCATTCGATCCAAGCAAAGCCATTGCTAATTAAGCCAAGCAACAAAAGGGGCAAAGTTAAATAATCTGGAAGCAGAAATGTTTTAAAGTCGATCCAAGACAAAATTACTAGGACGGTCACTAAAATTCCTGCAAAGAATAAATCACTCAAAGAATTTGCCCCATTTCAAAAATTGGTAGATACAGAGAAATAACCAAACTTCCAATGATGATACCCATGAACAGCATCAAAATTGGTTCTAAGCTCTGTGTTAACTGGTCAACTAATTGATCTAGTTTTTCTTCTTCTTGTTTGGCTATTGACAGTAGTATTTTTCCAAGCTCACCCGAGTTTTCTCCAATTTTAATTAATTGAAAATAAGCTTTGTTAATTAATCGGTGGCGATTATCAATAATTTTAAGTGAATCAGAAAATGACCAGCCTTGCGAAAGCAATATTTTAATTTTTGAGCAGAGCTCTAAGGTTACCCAATCATTTGAATTAAGAGCAGTTGTTTGTAAAGAATCGAGTATGGGTATACCGTTGCTATAAAGAATTCCAATGTTTCTAGCCCATTGCGTAATAAGCATCGATTTTCTGATACTTCCAAATACAGGAATCTTAAGAAAGGCCTGATCAATTAATTTTTGAAATAAAACATTGCGCTGCCAAAACTTATAAACAATGAAGAGGAATACAAAAAGCATCATCAAAATAAAAGAAAAATAATTACTTACCCAGTGAGATGTTTGTATAAGAATTTGAGTTGGAAGCGGCAGCTCTGCCTGAAAATTCTTAAACATGTTTTCAAAGCTAGGAACGACCCACTGGAACATGGCATACATAACAAGCAAGGAAATGCCCAGCACAATCATCGGGTAGTGCAAAGCTTTGTTAATTTTTTTCTTAAGTTTTATCTTTTTATCAAGAAATTGAGTTATTTGCTTAAGGCTATCGCAAAGGTTGCCGCTTGCCTCACCAGTTTTAATCAAACCAATACAGAATGAATGAAAACCTAATTTTTCAAGAGCAAATGAAAGACTTTGTCCTTGATTGAGATATTTTTCAACTGATTCAAATCCCATCAATTTGGTTGCGTCTAATAAAGGTAAACCAGACTCAATCAGAGTGGTAAGTTGTCTGCTGATATGAAGTTGTTGAATATCTTTCATGAGATATGACGTTGGATTTCTTGAGGTGTGGTTATTCCTCTATTGAGAAGTAGTTGAGCACTCTCTTTTAATGAATGCATATTCTCTTCTTTGCACTGTTTATTAATCTCAGACAGAGAGGCATCTAGATCTATAAGCGACCTAATGGATTGCGTGATGGTCATTATTTGATGAACTGCTGTTCTACCCTTAAAGCCTGTGCCGCCACATTGGATACATGGCTTACTTGTCCCACCACATTGGGGACATATTAATCGCACTAACCTTTGAGCTGTAATGCATAAAAGGTCATTTGATAAGTCGCTGCTCGCAATATCCAATTGTTTCAATCGCCAAAGTGCTGATGGTGCATCATTAGCATGAAGAGTTGCCAAGACAAGATGTCCAGTTTGAGCGGCTTGAAATGCAATTTTGGCGGTCTCACTATCTCTAATTTCACCCAGCATGATGACATCGGGATCTTGTCTCATGAGAGCCCTTAATGCTACATCAAAGCGAAGACCAGACTTTTCGCTAACTTGAACTTGGTTAATTCCTTTTAATTGGATTTCAATAGGATCTTCAATGCTGCTGATATTTTTACTTCCATCCAGTAGATATTTAAGACAAGTATATAAAGTTTGTGTTTTCCCGCTACCAGTTGGTCCAGTAACTAGGATAAAGCCTTGAGACTGATTCAAAGCACTCTCAAGTTGTATAAGTTGATCATCCTGTAACCCTAGGCGATCTAAGCGTAAATTTTCTTCTTCTCGATGAAGAAGTCGGCAAACAATTTTTTCGCCATGCAAGGTTGGTAGTGTTGAAACACGACAGTCTACTGCCTCGTTTTTATGAGAGTTAACAATCATCTGCCCATCCTGTGGGAGACGTTTTTCGGAAATGTCTAATCTAGCAAGTATTTTTATGCGACTTGAAATTCTTTCATGCCATTGAGCAGGGGAGCTTACTAAGTGAGTAAGATAGCCATCAACTCTCAGTCTTATATGACTGATTCCGCTCTCTGGCTCAATATGGATGTCGCTTGCTTTTTTAAGGAGTGCTTGATCAATGATGTTTTGCCAGAAATGTATAACTGCATCATCTTCAGACATTCGGCTTATAAATACGAATGGTCTTAATCAGTTGCTCGTCAACCTGAATGATTTCCATAACAACCTTACCTAATTTCAAACTAACGTTATTGTCTGGAATATCCTCAAGCGTTTCGATAAGTAGGCCATTTAGTGTTTTAGGCCCATCAGTTGGAAGACTCAAACCGAGGAGACGATTTAAGTCTCTTAAACTAGCAGTGCCATCAGCTAAATAAGTGCCATCTGGTAACCATTTAGTTTTTGCAGATAAGTCGGGAAGTGAGGTTGTGAACTCTCCAATCAGCTCTTCCAAAATGTCTTCAATCGTAACTAAGCCCTGCAAAACACCATATTCATTTACAACAAGACCTACACGTTCTTGATTTTCTTGGAAGAACTGCAGTTGCTGTAGAACAGGTGTCCCACTAGGGATAAAGTAGGGCTCACTCAATAATTCCTTAAAATGGTCATGCTCTAAGTTTTGATCGCCTAGTAGGCTAAGTGCTTTACGCACCGCCAAGATGCCAATTACTTTATCTGTATCTTCACCACAAACAGGTAATTTATTGTGATAGCAAGTTTCTAATTGATGAATAACATCCTCAATTGGTTTTGAGAAATCTAGAACTTCCATGCGAGCGCGAGGTGTCATCACATCATCGACCTGAATAGTTTCTAGATTGAATAAATTCACCAAAATACTTCGATGCTTATTCGGTATGAAATGGGTTGACTCCAGAATTACTGAGCGTAATTCTTCGGGACTCATTTGGGAGTTTTTATTTGCTTCAGTATCGATGCGAAAAATTTTTAACAAACCAGAAACAAATAAATTGATCAACCACATAGCTGGTTTAAGAATTACTATGAGCGGCTTAATAATCCAACTCGCAGCCATAGCAATTCTCTCGGGGTAGGTCGCCCCAATGACCTTAGGTGTGATTTCGCAAAAGATAATGATTAATATTGCTGCCACACCGGTGCTTATTGATAGAACAGAGCCATTATTACCAAAAGCATGCAGTGCGATTCCTGCTAACAAAACAGGAACAATAGTATTGACAACGTTATTGCCGATCAGAATGACCGATAAAAGCTGCTCTGTTTTACCAAGCAATTCTTGTGTATTTTTGGCGCCTTTATTACCTCTATTGGCGAGATGCCTAATTCTGTGGCGGTTAGACGCCATCATGCTAGTTTCTGCAATCGAGAAAAAGGCAGATATGACTAAGAGTAAGACAACTAGGCCTAGCTGCGTCCACCAGGGCCAATTATTAAGCCAGGAATCCATGAATACTTTCTAGATCAATTGATATGAGAGTGACTATAGCAAACCATTCGGCTTTTGAATGGGAATCGCAAGAATAATCAACTTCCTAATTACTTATTAGTTTGTAGGAAATATCCTACACGTAGGAATAATAACCACGTTAATAAGAATAGTTCTCATCTATGATAAAGTTTTCATCAGTGCTCAATTAAGCACTTTTTTACACAAGCCAGCATTAATCAGTTAGCCAGCCAGTGTTTCATTGGAGAGGCTTTTGTGTTTAAAAAAATAAAAATCATTTCAGTAACCCAATTGGTTGCTAGTTTGATGATTGCTCCAACTGCTAGCGCCTTAGCTAGTCATGCCGAATATTCTGATGTGGCTTCTTTGGAGCCAATTTCTATTATTGCCACTAAAGGGGAGCGACCCATACTAGAAACCCCTAGCTCAGTTAGCGTGGTTAATTATGATGAAATTAAAAGAAAAAATAGTAAAGACGTCAAAGATTTATTTGAAGAAGAGCTAGATATTGAGGTGCGATCACAAACCGCTCGATTTGGCGTTGCTGCTGGAACCGGAAGATCAGGCCAAGAAAGCATCAATATTCGTGGTTTAGAGGGTAATCAAGTATTAATAATGATCGATGGTATTCCTATTGCACAAGGATTAAATTATGGAGCCGTTTCAACGGGACGAGGTGACTACGTTGACATGGAAGGAGTCTCTTTAGTAGAAATTTTAAGGGGCCCTACGGCAACTCAGTACGGTAGTGATGGTCTTGCAGGTGCTATTAACTTTCAAACTTTAAATGTAGATGAACTTTTAAAAACTGGAGATACGAAGGGTGGATATATCAAAGGAGTCAGTCGAACAGTTAATCAATCAAATATGGGGTCTGTGGCAATAGCGCAACGTGACCATGGTTGGAGTGCTTTATTGCTATCTTCAAATACTTATAGTTCTGAAGTAAAAAATTACGGGAGTAATCATGGTTTGGGTGATTCTAGAACCGCCCCAAATCCTGAGGAAAATCAACAAAATTACTTGTTAACTAAATTTAGGAAGAACATCTCAGCTACTCAAAATATCTTATTTACAGTTGAGAATTTGAATAAAAAAAGAAATGCAGAGATTTACAGTGGTAGATCTTCAACAGTATTAGATCTAGATACAAACGACAAGATAGAAAGGCAGCGTTTTTCTGTAGATATTCAATCGCAAAAAACAGTCGTAGGTTTTGAAGATGAGTTAATGCTCAAGTTATGGTCGCAAAAATCGGGTGTACATCAATTAACGATTGAGGATCGACTGCTTGATAGGCAAAGAAATAACCATACAAAAGATCAATCAATGGGTCTGAAGAGCCAGCTAATAAATTATATAAAGGGGAAAGATTTAAAAAAATGGACCTATGGTGTAGATCTCCAGCAATCTAAAATTACACAAAGTGTTCAGAGATCAGGTGATTACAACGATTTACTAAAATACCATCCTGACACCACAAAATATCAAGTTGGCTTATTTACGCAACTTGAGTTAGATCAGGCTGATTATGGTTTCATACCAGCAATTCGTTTTGATAGATATGCATTTAAATCAGATCAACAAGGCTATTCACTACCAACGGTCAATTTATCAGATAGCGCTTGGTCTCCGAGTTTGGCTGGGGTTTGGAAATGCGACCCAACATTGCATCCATATATCAGTCTTGCAAAAGGGTTTAAAGCGCCCACTCAAGACCAAATTAATAATGGGTTTTCAAATTTAAGACATGGATATACCAGTAAGGGTAATTCTTCTCTTAAATCAGAAACATCAAATGGATTAGAGCTTGGCTTAAAAGGAAGGTTAAACACTTGGCGATACACGCTTGCTGCCTACAGAAACAAATACAAAGATTTTATTGAGCAACAAGTGGTGAGTGGTAACGGAAGACCTGGTAATCCGTTGATTTATCAGTATGTCAATCATTCGCAGGCTCAAATACAGGGACTAGATATTCGAGTAGATACATCAATAAACTCTCATTGGCGTGTGACAACTGGATGGGTTACTTCCAAAGGGTATAAGCAATCCACATCTGGAGTTAAATCTGAATTAGATACCATTCAACCAATGCGAGCGGCTCTCGGTTTGATGTACAAGACGTCTCAGTGGCAAGTAAGTACAAACTGGTCACATACCTGGGCTAAAAAACCAACCGATGTTAATACTGTGACGAATATAAAAACTAGAAATCAAGTCCCACAATATGTCGCACCTGCTTATTCAGTTATCAATTTACAGTCTCAATGGAGCCCTACTCGTCACACCACTATTTTTGCAAGTGTGAGTAATATTTTAGATAAAAAATACTGGCGGTGGTCAGATGTTAGGGGCTTAGAGGAATCATCACCTGTTATAGATGCGTATACAGCTCCTGGAAGAAGTTTCTCATTAGGTGCGAGGTATGACTTTTGATGATAAATCTTAATAGAAGGCGCATCTGTCAAATTACATCCATGCTATGTGGCTTTCCTACTTTACTTAACACGCCAGCAAAAGCAGATAAACCAAAGAGAGTTATTTGTGTAGGTGGTGCTATTACAGAAATTATTTGTGAATTAGAGCTGGAGCAATACTTAGTGGGTGTTGATAGTAGCTCAAACTTCCCATCAACTGTGAAGAAGTTACCTAATGTTGGATATGCGCGAATGCTATCTGCTGAAGGAATTCTTTCTATGAAACCTTCCCATATTTTATTTTCTGAAAATGCAGGACCGCAACATGTTGTGGATCTGCTAAAGGGCAGTAGCAATATCTATTTTGAACAAATTAAATCAAATCATAGTTTTGATGGACTATTAAAAAAAGTTAAGAAAATTTCCTCTTTATTTGATGTTGTGAAAAAAGGGGAGTCTCTAACTCAACGCCTTTCTTTTGAATGGGCTCAATTATCTTCAATAACAAATACCAACAGAAATACAAAAGTAGTTCCTAAGATTTTATTTATCTTATCTCATCGCAGCTCAGAAATTTTAGTAGGAGGTAAATATACAGAAGCTGATGCAATTATTGAATATGCAGGGGGTGAAAACGTAGCATCAAATTTCAGCGGTTATAAGTCTTTTAGTAGGGAGGCTCTTATTCAGAATAATCCAGACATCATTCTGATTACTGAACAATCGAAACAATACCTCAATTCATTGTTAGGTAATCATAGTTTCAAAGAAGTATCGGCCATTAAAAATCAGCGTGTGATTGCTATCGAAGCTAATCAACTTTTAGGTTTTGGTCCAAGGTTGCCAATAACTGTTGCCGAATTAAGAAAGAAAATTTTTGTTTAACATCTTAGCTAGTATTTTTACCTTAAGCCTTTTCTTTCTATTAGCAATATTTATAGGACCTTCATCCCTATCAATAGCTGATTGGCAAACATCTCAAATAATTTGGGATATCCGTATTCCAAGAGGGCTATTGGCGCTAGCAGTTGGAGCAAGCTTGGGCTTAGCCGGTGCCATCACGCAAGCTTTATTTAGAAACCCACTAGCAGATCCTTCTCTACTAGGCATCTCAAGTGGTGCAGCACTTGCTGTTGCTTTAGTCATTCTGATCGGTCCTGCTTGGATGCCAAATGAGTTGATTGGTGTTCCTATAGCTGCTTTTAGTGGTGCTTTGTTAAGTTGTTACTTCTTAATGAGCTTATCAAAGCAAATCTCATTTTCTACAATATCTAACTTGTTACTTTGCGGTATTGCATTAAATGCATTATCGGCAGCATTGATAGGCTTATGCATCTATCTTGCCAGTGATGCACAGTTGAGAACATTTACATTCTGGACTTTAGGTTCGGTAGCATCTGCAAATTTTAAGTTTGTTATGTTGATGTTTTTATGTTTAGTGGGTGTATTTGTTTTAATTTACCCATTAAGAGGCCCTATCAATGCTTTAAGTCTTGGAGAGGAGGTTGCGCAACATATTGGAGTGAATGTCAGCGGCTTAAAAGTAAAGATGGTCGCCTGCGTTGCGCTTTTATGTGGTGTCAGTGTTGCTTTTTGCGGAATGATTGGCTTTATCAGTCTAGTTGCCCCGCAGATAGTTCGTTTGGTGTTTGGCGCCGATCAAAAAAATGTGCTTATTTTTTCCATGTTTTTGGGTGGTTTTTTCTTGCTTGTGGCAGATACTTTAGCTAGAACATTGGCCTTTCCTGCTGAAATGCCGGTAGGTATTTTTACATCTTTGATCGGTGCGCCATACTTTTTATATCTACTCAAGAGAAAGTCTAGGGTTTGATATGACAGATACCTTAATAAGCATTCATGAATTAAAGAAGTATTGGTCTTCGCCGTTTCAGCTAGCACTTGATATACCCAGTCTTCAAATTGGGGCTGCTGAAAAGATAGCCATCTTAGGGCCCAGTGGATCTGGAAAAACAACATTTTTAAAAGCTATATCGAAAGATCTAAAAATAAATGAGGGATGCATATATTTTTTAAATCAAGATTTGGAAGATTGGTCGGCTGTTGATCTTAGTCATCATCGCGCTGTATTGCCTCAATCTAATGAGATTAGTTTCGACTTGTCTGTTAGCCTGATTGTCAGTTTAGGAAGGGTATCGCGAAGCTGTCAAAGCGAAACTGAATATATTGTTTATCAGTGTTTAGACTTATGCAAAGCAAGTCATTTACTTAATAGAAACTACCATCAACTTTCTGGAGGTGAAAAGGCAAGAGTTCAAATGGCAAAAGTCTTTGCTCAGCTTTGGGATGTCCATGGTGGAGCGCTTTTGGTAGACGAACCTTTTGCTGCTTTGGACCCGTTCTTACAAATATTTTTATTGAAGAGTTTGAGTCAATTCGTTACTCTTAGATCTCTTCCTGTCATCGCAATATTGCACGACGTCAATCATGCCATGCAATTTTTTGATCGAGGGTTGTTAATCAAAGATGGAAAATTATTCATTGATACTCCAATATCAGAAATCCAGAAGAAGTCCTTAGAAGATCTCTATGAGAATTCTTTTTTAGAATTTAAAACTATTAATGCTGAGAGGTACTTTATTGCTAAGTAGATCTTTTGAGCGAGTAATCGCAAAGATCTAATAAGCTTTGGGTGGCAGTATTTTTAGGAAAACACATTAAAGCTTCTTTAGCTAATTGGGCTTCACGCTCTGCAGCAGCTTCTGTGTATTCAATAGCTTTAGAATCGATGATAGCCTTATAAACTTGCATGAAGAGATCATCAGGCAGGCCTTCTGCCTGATCAATGGCATTTTTGACTAATTTCTTTTGCTCAGGCGTGCCGTTATCTAAAAGATAAATTAAGGGAAGCGTCGGTTTACCTTCTCTTAAATCATCCCCAGCATTTTTACCCATTTGCTCAGCACTTGCTGTGTAGTCAAGGATGTCATCAATCAACTGAAAAGCAGTACCAATATGGCGCCCATATGCTTGGGCAGCTAGGTACTGTTCTTCTGAGGCTTTAGCTAGAAGAGCGCCCAGGGCGCAGGATGCTTCAAATAACTTAGCAGTTTTAAAGTGTATAACTTGCATGTAGCGTGCTTCATTCACATCAGAATCATGCATATTCATTAACTGCAGGACTTCACCTTCAGCAATCGTGTTGGTAGCTTCAGCTAAGATTTCCATAATCTTGAGCTCATTAGGTGCGACCATCATCTGAAAAGCTCTAGAGTAAAGAAAGTCACCTACTAGAACGCTGGCAGCATTTCCAAATGCAGCGTTGGCAGTAGCGCGACCCCGCCTTAAATTAGACTCGTCAACTACATCATCATGAAGCAATGTAGCCGTATGGATAAATTCAACGACTGTAGCCATGCCTAATTGGTGATTTAACTCTTTGCCATTAGCAATAGATTGGGCAGTTAAAAGAAGCAATGCAGGTCGGATTCTTTTGCCGCCAGCTTCCACTATGTAAGAGGAAATCTGGTTAATAAGAGCAACCTCTGAGCGCAAACTTTCCCTGATAACGTCATTTAAGGCGTTCATATCAGAGGCGATGGGACTCAGAATGTTTTGTAAGTTAGTGGTCATTAACTAATTAAAAGGTTAGTTTTTCTCATGATGTAAGTTTAACCCATTGAATTTGTTGATTTTTATTATAAAAAGTAGTAGCAATCTACAACAATAATTGGATATTCTACTTTTTGACTTGAAATTAAGCTAGAGCTATAATCTATGGCTCTGCACAACATAGGGTTGTGTGGTGATTTATAGAAAGATTTCAATATGTACGCGGTCATAAAAACCGGTGGCAAACAATATAAAGTTGCTGCTGGAGAAAAATTGAAAATAGAACAGATACCAGCGGATGTAGGCAGTGAAATCACGATTGACCAAGTTCTCGCCGTAGGCGAAGGCGAATCACTGAAGTTTGGTGAGCCATTGGTCAGTGGTGCAACTGTTAAAGCCACTGTTATTTCTCAGGGTCGTCATGACAAAGTAAAGATTTTTAAAATGCGCCGACGCAAGCACTACCAAAAGCGTCAAGGCCATCGTCAGAACTTTACTGAGATTTTAATTAATTCCATTAAGGCCTAATAGGCAGAGGCGGAGTAGAAAATGGCACAGAAAAAAGGCGGCGGTTCAACACGTAACGGCCGTGACTCAGAGTCAAAACGATTAGGCGTTAAAGTTTATGGCGGTCAAGCCATCAATGCAGGCGGCATCATTGTTCGTCAACGCGGTACACGCGTTCACCCTGGTGTGAATGTTGGTTGTGGCAAAGATCACACATTGTTCGCATTGGTAGATGGTCATGTTCAATTTGGCGTTAAAGGTGCAGAGAAGAAATCATTCGTATCTGTACTTCCGACAGCTTAATTAGCCTTAACTGAGATAACGAAGAAAATTCAGAACTCAGCATAAGGCCTCGCCAAACAGCGAGGCCTTTTTTTATTGGATTTTATGAAATTTATCGATGAAGCACGTATTGAAGTAGTTGCTGGCCACGGTGGTTCTGGCAGTGCTTCGATGCGCCGTGAAAAGTTTATTGAATTTGGTGGGCCAGATGGTGGTGATGGCGGTAAAGGTGGGAGCGTTTACGCTATCGCTGATCGAAACATCAATACCTTGGTTGACTATCGATACGCAAAAAAACATTTAGCCCAAAACGGCGAATCTGGTCGTGGTGCCGATTGTTACGGAAAAGCTGGTGAGGATATTGAATTACGTATGCCTGTTGGAACGATCATTCATGACATGGATACTGAGGAAGTTATCGCTGACTTAACTTTCCATGGACAGCGTTTATGCCTCGCAAAGGGCGGGGCTGGTGGTTGGGGTAACCTACACTTTAAAAGTAGTACCAATCGCGCGCCAAGACAAAAAACGACTGGTCTACCAGGTGAAGAATATAAATTACGTCTGGAGTTAAAAGTATTAGCTGATGTGGGTTTATTGGGTATGCCCAATGCCGGTAAATCAACATTGATAACTGCTGTATCGAATGCACGTCCAAAGATTGCAGACTATCCCTTTACAACATTACATCCTAATTTGGGTGTAGTTCGTGTTGGGCAAGAGCGAAGTTTTGTGATTGCAGATATTCCAGGTTTGATCGAAGGTGCTGCTGAAGGTGCTGGCCTTGGACATCGTTTCTTAAGGCATTTACAGCGTACTAATTTGTTATTGCATTTGGTTGATATGGCGCCATTTGATGAGAACTTGGATATTGTTGCTGAAGCTAAAGCGATTGTGAATGAATTGAAAAAGTACGATGAATCTTTGTATGACAAACCACGTTGGTTGGTTCTAAACAAGGTCGACATGATTCCAACTGATGATAGAGCTCAGCGTATCAAGACTTTTGTTAAGGCTTACGGTTGGAAGGGTCCTGTTTTTGAAATATCTGCTCTAAATGGCGAGGGTTGCCAAAAACTTTGCTACGCTATTCAACAAGATTTAGACGATAAGCGTAAAAAGCGGGATGATGAAGAAGAGCATGAAGCAGATGTACGTTTTCAAGGTGAAGCAATAAATCCTGATGAGTCAAGATAACTCAAATAATTGATGGGGAGTAAGTAGGGTGGTTCGAGCGATACAAAACGCACAACGTATTGTTGTTAAAGTGGGTTCAACACTAGTGACTAACAACGGTCAGGGTTTAGATCATGCGGCGATTGGTCGTTGGGCTTCGCAAATGGCTGAACTACGTACGATGGGAAAAGAAGTGGTCATGGTCAGTTCGGGAGCGATTGCAGAGGGTATGCAGCGTTTGGCATGGACAATACGACCAACAGATATTCATGAGCTACAAGCTGCAGCAGCGGTTGGTCAAATGGGCTTGGTCCAAGTATACGAAAGCAGCTTTGCTAAATATGGCATTCGAACTGCGCAAGTGTTGCTGACTAATGCTGACTTGGCTGATGAGCAGCGTTATCAAAATGCACGGATTACTTTACTAACTCTTTTGAAGCATGGTGTCGTGCCAATTATTAATGAGAATGACACTGTTGTTACCGATGAAATTAAATTTGGCGATAACGATACATTAGCAGCGTTAGTAACGAATTTGATTGAGGCGGATGCACTTGTTATTTTGACAGACCAAGATGGTTTGTATAACGAAGATCCGCGCAAGAATCCGCATGCGACTTTAATTCAGGAGGCCGTAGCTGGTAGGCCCGAATTAGAGTTAATGGCTGGCGGAGCAGGCAGTTCTTTGGGTAAGGGTGGTATGTTAACTAAAGTATTAGCTGCTAAATTAGCCAATCAATCAGGTGCTCATACTGTGATTGCTTCAGGACTTGAAGATCAAGTACTCGTTCGTCTTGCAAAAGGTGAATTAATTGGCTCGCAACTAATCTCTAAGTCATTAACAAATTAGGGCTTGAGAAGTGAAATTATTTCTTTGATGTTTCTGCGAGGAATACTATTATCACAAAAAGCATCTTTTACTAAAGCAGAGTGATATCGGTTGTAGCTATTGGGCATGATTAATTGCCATTTACTTCCCGGGTTCCTACGCCACTGACCATCACTTTGAAGGTTTCCGTAAAGTCGCCACTCGTACTTTTCACAGCGAATACCTTCGTAACTCACTTGTCTTGCGCCAGATGGGCTTGTAATGACAATGATGTAACGCATAACATCATCTTTCCCTAATTCAATAGATTCAGCATCAATTGCAAAGGTGAGTGTTGTATTGATCGATACAAAGAATGGCTTTAATTGTTTTGATGGCGGCGCATTTGGAATTTTGACCTCTACTTCATTCCAAAACCTTGGCGCATCAATATCATTTTCATCAGCAGGGTCCAGTGTTTTATATTGAGCTTGAGCAGTTAAGCTCAAAAGCATAAAGATGCTGATGAGACCTTTGAGAATGAAATTAAATTTCAAGTTGAATCCTTAGATAAGTCAGGTGTGTCGTCATGATTGTCAGTAGGCATACTCTTGGTAAGATCTAGCGGGGAACCCCAAGGCATTATCATCATGCGCGGGCCGCGGGCAATATATCGGGCTAATTCAGATAAAGCCAACTCATAAACTTCCCGCTTAAAATCAATGACGACATCAAGGGGGATCCAGTAAGGACTCCAGCGCCAAGCATCGAATTCAGGGTGATCGGTTGCTCTTAAGCAGACATCATTATCTCTGCCGACCATTCTGAGTAAAAACCAAATCTGCTTTTGGCCTCGATAACTTTGACGAGTTGAGCGACGATTAGATTGAGCGTTATTTGAGCGGCGCAAGAATTCAGCTGGCACGTCATAACGTAGCCATTCGCGAGTTCGCCCAATGATTTGGACATGTTGCGGCTCTAAACCGATCTCTTCATGCAACTCACGATACATCGCTTGCTCTGGGTTTTCACCATGTTGAATCCCTCCCTGAGGGAATTGCCAGGAATGCTGACCAACACGCTTGCCCCAAAAAACCTCGTTGCGTTGATTGATGAGAACGATGCCGACGTTGGGTCTATAACCTTCTCTGTCGAGCATATTCGCGCCCTTTATCCCTTAATCCTTTAAAATCAATAAATTGATTATAGCTATAGCCCATCCATTATTTAATAAAGTGAATCATGAAAGCATCTCAATTTTTTATTAGAACTCTTAAAGAAGCTCCTTCGGATGCTGAAATCGTCTCTCATAAGCTCATGATGAGGGCTGGCATGATCCGAAAATTGGGCGCAGGCATCTATAACTACATGCCAATGGGCCTCAAAGTGATACGGAAAGTAGAAGCTATTATTCGTCAAGAAATGGATCAAGCAGGTGCGATTGAGCTTTTAATGCCGGTGATTCAACCAGCTGAACTATGGCAAGAAACCGGCCGTTGGGACAAGATGGGTCCGGAATTACTCCGTATTAAGGACAGGCATGATCGTGATTTCTTGATTCAGCCAACTTCCGAAGAGGTGGTGACTGATATCGCCCGTCATGAAATTAAGAGCTATAAACAGTTACCTGTTAACTTTTATCAAATTCAAACTAAATTCCGCGATGAGCGCCGTCCGCGCTTTGGCATTATGCGTGGGCGTGAGTTTTCAATGAAAGACGCATATTCCTTCGATCGCGATGTTGAAGGCATGAAACAGTCTTACGCAAAGATGTTTAGTGCCTATCAGCGCGTTTTTACTCGTTTAGGGCTTAACTTTAGAGCTGTGAATGCAGATAATGGTGCAATTGGCGGTACAGGAAGCCAAGAGTTTCATGTGATCGCTGATACAGGTGAGGATGCTATTGCATACTGCCCAACATCAGACTATGCCGCTAATATTGAAACAGCAGAAGCCATGTCATTAATTGCAAGTCGAGTAGCAGCAACTCAAGAGATGACGTCTGTAGCGACACCTGGCCAAACTAAATGTGAAGATGTCGCTCGTTTCTTGAAGTTACCACTTGAAAAAACAGTTAAATCAATAGTGTTAGCAGTGGATGCCGAGGAGGGTGCCAAGCTATTCATTTTGTTATTGCGTGGTGATCATGAACTCAATGAAGTCAAGGCGAAAAAAGTTCCTGGACTAACTAATTTCCGATTTGCAAGCGAAGCTGAGATCATCGATTACTTCGGAACGCCACCGGGATATTTAGGGCCTGTGAAAACTAAAAAACCATTAATAGTAATTGCCGATCGCACCGTTGCAAATATGAGTAATTTTGTTTGTGGGGCCAATCAAGAAGGCTTTCATTTAACGGGTGTGAATTGGGTTCGTGATCTTCCAGAGCCAATTGTTGCTGACTTACGAAATGTCATAGCAGGAGATGCTTCCCCTGATGGCAAAGGTACATTAGAGATTTGTCGAGGTATTGAGGTAGGCCATGTATTCCAGTTAGGGACTAGTTACTCAGAATCTATGAATGCTGTTTACCTTGATGAAAAGGGTCAATCTCAACCAATGGTCATGGGTTGTTACGGTATTGGTGTAACAAGATTATTAGGCGCTGCAATTGAGCAATGCTTTGATGATCGCGGTATTGTTTGGCCAGTTTCAATTGCACCATTCCAAGTTGTTTTATGCCCAATGGGTTACGACAGATCAGATATGGTTCGTGAAGCCTCCGATCAGCTATATCAAGATCTAACTAAAGCGGGTATTGAGGTAATCTTGGATGATCGAGGTGAGCGCCCAGGTGCCATGTTTGCAGATTGGGAATTAATTGGTGTGCCTTACCGGGTTGTGATTGGGGAGCGTGGATTAAAAGAAGGTCAATTAGAGTTTGAGGCAAGAGCAGATACAGAAGCAACCCAATTACCTGTTGCTGAAGTTGCGGCAAAAGTAATTGCCATGATCCAAGCAAATCTTACCCATTAAGTCTTATTGATCGCTAAATAAAAGGCCTTGAGTTTGTTTAAACTGAAGGCCTTTTTATAACGTGTTTTATATTTTCTTAGTTACCGCTTAAACATATTCCCCATGCCTTTGGCTGCCATGCCGCCCAACATTTTGGCCATTTTCCCACCCTTAAACTGTTTCATCATGGATTGCATTTGTTCGAACTGCGCCAATACACGATTGACCTCTTGTACTTGAACGCCAGCGCCAGCTGCAATACGACGTTTACGACTGGCTTTAAGAAGTTCAGGTTTTCTTCTTTCTTGGGGTGTCATGCTATCGATGATGCCTTGTGTGCGACGAATTTGTTTTTCAGCCACACCCATATCTTGCTTCGCGGCTGCCTGTGCAAATTGTGCAGGTAACTTATCAATTAAGTTGCTCATGCCGCCCATCTGCCTCATTTGAGTGATTTGCATTCTGAAATCATTTAAATCAAAACCACCTTTTTTAAGTTTTTCAGCAAGTTTTTGAGCCTGTTCAACATCTACAGATTTTTGGGCTTGTTCAACCAGTGCAAGGATATCTCCCATACCCAAAATACGACTAGCCATTCGGCTGGCATCAAAAGGTTCGAGTCCATCTAGCTTTTCAGCAACACCCGCAAACTTAATAGGTACACCAGTAATATGCCGAACAGAAAGAGCGGCGCCGCCGCGCGCATCCCCATCTAACTTCGTTAAGATCACGCCAGTTAGTGGCAATGTTTCATGGAAGGCTTTAGCGGTATTGATGGCATCTTGTCCCAGCATGGCATCAACGACGAAAAGGGTTTCGATAGGCTTAACTAATTGATGTAAGGTGCTGATCTCTTGCATCATGGCTTCATCAATACCTAATCGACCAGCTGTATCGATAATCAAAACATCGTGATAGTGACGTCTAGCCCAATCAAGCGCATCTCTTGCAATATCAGCGGGCTGTTGGTTTTCAGTACTTGGGAAAAAGTCTGCACCAGCTTGCTCAGTCACTGTTTTTAACTGCGCAATCGCAGCGGGACGGTAGATGTCACATGAAACCGTTAATACTTTTTTCTTTTGAGTATCTTTGAGCCATTTTGCTAATTTACCTACTGATGTGGTTTTACCCGCACCTTGTAAGCCTGCCATTAAGATAACTGCTGGAGGTTGTGTGGCTAAGTTAAGTTGACCTGCCTCTGGGTCGCCCATGATGGCAGTTAGTTCTTTTTGAACAACACCAACCAATGCTTGACCTGGGCTTAAACTGCCAACAACATCCTCACCAAGAGCTTTTGCTTTGATGTTCGCAATTAATTCTTTAACAACGGGTAGTGCAACGTCAGCTTCTAAAAGGGCAAGACGCACCTCGCGTAGCATTTCAGCGGTATTTTCTTCGGTCAGTCTAGCTTGACCGCGCATGGTTTTAACCACACGACTTAAACGATCTGTTAGATTCTGTAACATATGAGCATTAAACTATACATATGAATATTTTAGGTCACCCTAGCCTTGCGTGGATACCCAGCGCCTTGTATTTCTTGTTTTTTTGGCAAGAAATTAGAGTTTATGTACTGAATTCTGAACAGAATCAGGACTCTCCCAGAGTTTCTCCATCCTCACAATGGCTATTATTACCTCTGCTTTTGCTGCATGGTTTGATATTGCACGAATCTATTTTTACGCCAGAAGGTTTTATATTTGGTTTTGCCCAAGCTCTTTCGATGATGTCTTGGATTGGAGTTACTTTTTTTTGGTTTGAGAGTTGGTATATGCCAACCCGCGGTATCCGAGCTATTGTTTTATTTGCGGCGGGTATTTGTAGTTTGTTGCCTGTTATTTTCCCTGGACATGTTCTGTCTGCCCGCGCTATCCATGATCCGTGGTTTAGATCACATTTTATTGTGGCCAATATTGCTTATGGCTTATTAAGCTTGGCGGCATTACACGCCATTTTGATGCATTGGCAAGATCGTCATTTACATAGGCCAACTCACGACAAAGCCAATAGCTTTTTTGCAAAATGGGGGCAGCGATTACCACCATTGATGACCATGGAACACATTCTCTTCAGAATTATCAAAGTAGGTTTTGCTTTGTTAACTTTGACAGTTTTTTCAGGTTTGTTTTTTAGTCAGACTCTGTTTGGACGCGCTTTATTTTGGGATCACAAAACCTTTTTTGGTATCTTGTCTTGGATCATGTTTGCAGGATTATTAGTTGCTCGTTGGCATAGTGGATTAAGAGGTTTAACTGCTATTCGTTGGGTTCTAGGTTCATTTGGGGTTCTTTTGTTGGCCTATGTTGGTAGTCGTTTTGTATTGGAAGTGTTGTTACAGCGATGAAATGGCTACTCTTCACACTTATTTTGACCGGGCTGATCATTTGGTGGCGTTATGCTCAAATTGAGCAGAATGGACGTTCAAGCACAAAGTCACCTAAGCCTCCTAAATCAAGTAAGTCAAACGATGGAAAAGAAAAGAAATCAAACCCTCAAGAAATGAAGCAATGTCCTTGCTGTGGATTGAGATTCCCTGCTGATGAGGGTGTTGGTGCTTATTGTTCTGCTGATCATCGGAATGCAATCGACCCTAAAGGTTGGTGGGGTGGTGCCGATTGGTTGAAGTCCCCCAATTACGATGAGCGTCCAACTGGAGTCCCAATTGAGCTGGTATTGATGCATCACATCAGCTTACCCCCAGGTCAATTTGGAAATAATTACATTGCTGATTTTTTCCAAAATAAATTAGATCCCAATGCACATCCTTACTTTCAGGAAATAGCAGATCGTCAAGTATCTAGTCATTTCCTTATTAAAAGAGATGGGCAGGTACAGCAGTTTGTTTCTACTTTGCACCGTGCATGGCATGCGGGCGTCTCTGAATTTTTTGGCCGTGAGAGTTGTAATGATTTTTCAATTGGTATTGAGTTAGAAGGCACAGAAGATTTGCCATTTCAACCGGCTCAATATGCTGCTTTGAAAGAGTTGGTGACAGTTTTAAAGAAAAAATATTCAATTGCTGCCTATGCGGGACACAGTGACGTAGCTCCCGGAAGAAAAAAAGATCCCGGCATTCATTTTGATTGGAATCTTTTTGCACAATCTGCGGGCATACCCGCACGCCAACTTCCCTACGGTTTAAGTAAGCGACCTTAATCTAAGTTAAGAGCTTAAACCTTATTAGGTTTGTGAGTACTTACAAACATAAAAATAAGCCTTTTTTCACTCCATATTAGGGATTGCGATAGATATTTCTTTTCAAAAAAGGATTATGAAAACTTCTTAAATACCCTATACTTAGTACTGATGTCGCAAGCTAAACACTAAATGTAGTGTTCTTGGCAGCGAATAGCTTTTGAAAAATAGCAGAATTGATTGTTTTAATTAATAAATAAATACATATAAAAGATAGGAGTCTTATGACCTACGCAGATCCGCAGGCAACTGGTGAAATCACGAAGCCATTTGCAGGCCAACCTGGTCAAGTAAATCAAAATCCATCAGAGGCATTTATTGCTGGTGGAGTGGGTGGTACTCAAGCTACTCAATTAACAGATTACAAAATTATTCGTCGCAATGGTTCAGTTGTTTCTTTTGAGCCATCAAAAATTGCTATTGCTGTTACTAAGGCTTTTTTAGCAGTTAACGGTGGACAAGGTGCAGCCTCAGCTCGAGTAAGAGAGCAAGTTGAGCAATTAACGCAAATAGTTGTACGTGCTTTATTGCGTAGCCGTCCAAATGGCGGAACTTTCCACATTGAAGATATCCAAGATCAAGTTGAATTAGCCTTGATGCGAAGCGGTGAGCACAATGTTGCTCGTTCTTATGTTCTTTATCGTGAAAAACGTAACCAAGAACGTGCAGCTCAGGTTGCTGTAGCGCCAGCCGTGCATGCCATCGATCATCCAGGAGTAAATGTAAGCGATAACGGCGTCATGAGGCCATTGGATATGGCTGCGTTACAGATGGTCATGCAGGCAGCTTGTGAAGGTTTAGGTAATGCTGTAAACCCACAGCCGATTATTCAAGAAACTATTAAAAATTTGTACGAAGGCGTGCCAATGGCACAGGTTTACGATTCAGCTATTTTGGCTTCGCGCACATGGATTGAAAAAGATCCTGCTTACAGTCAAGTAACTGCACGTATTTTGATGCATACCATTCGTAAAGAGATTTTGGGTCGCGAAGTGCCACAAGGTGCAATGGCTGCTGAGTACATCACTTATTTCCCTCAGTACATCAAGCAAGGCGTAGATGCTGAGCTGTTAGATCAAAAATTATTAACATTTGATTTAGTTAAGTTGGGCGCCGCCCTAAAAGCTGATCGCGACCTACAGTTCAACTATTTAGGTCTACAAACTTTGTATGACCGTTATTTCTTGCACATTGAAGATCACCGTATTGAGATGCCTCAGGCATTCTTTATGCGTGTTGCGATGGGCTTAGCCTTGAATGAAGTAAATCGTGAAGAGCGCGCTATCCAGTTTTATGAAATCCTTTCATCATTTGATTTCATGTCAAGCACACCGACATTGTTTAACTCCGCAACATTGCGCTCACAGCTATCAAGCTGCTACCTCACAACTATTCCTGATGACTTAGATGGTATTTACGAAGGTTTGAAAGAAAACGCTTTGTTATCTAAGTTTGCAGGTGGTTTAGGTAACGACTGGACAAACGTGCGTGCTTTGGGCAGCCACATTAAAGGTACTAACGGTAAGTCTCAGGGTGTGGTGCCGTTCCTAAAAGTCGTGAATGACACGGCTGTTGCGGTTAACCAAGGTGGTAAGCGTAAGGGTGCTGTTTGTGCCTATTTAGAGACATGGCACCTAGACACAGAAGAATTCCTAGAGTTACGTAAGAACACGGGTGATGATCGTCGCCGTACGCATGATATGAATACAGCCAACTGGATTCCTGACCTATTTATGAAGCGCGTTATGGAAGGTGGCGAGTGGACTCTGTTCACGCCGTCTACTTGCCCAGACTTGCACGATAAATTTGGTATTGAATTTGAAAAGGCATATGTTGCCTACGAGCAAAAAGCAGCTAATGGTGAACTAAAGCCATTTAAAAAGGTAAATGCTCTAGATATGTGGCGCAAGATGCTAGGCATGTTGTTTGAAACAGGCCACCCATGGATTACCTTCAAGGATCCATGCAACATCCGAAGCCCACAGCAACACGTTGGTGTTGTTCACTCATCTAACTTGTGTACAGAGATCACATTGAACACAAATGAGTCAGAGATTGCTGTTTGTAATCTAGGTTCAGTGAACTTAACGGTTCATATGAAAACTGATGCTAGCGGTCAATTGGTCCTTGATCACGAAAAACTACAAAAAACTATCCGTACAGCCATGCGTATGTTGGATAACGTGATTGATATTAACTATTACGCTGTTGCTAAGGCGCGTAATTCAAATATGAAGCATCGTCCAGTAGGTTTGGGCATTATGGGATTCCAGGATTGTTTACATATGTTGCGTATCCCTTACGCTAGTGATGCAGCCGTTCAGTTCGCAGATGAAGCTATGGAAGCAGTTTGCTACTATGCCTATCTCGCATCAACGGAGTTGGCTGAAGAGCGTGGCACCTATCAGAGTTACCAGGGTTCCTTATGGGATCGAGGCATCCTGCCACAAGACTCAGTAAAGTTATTGGCAGAAGAGCGCGGTGGCTATGTTGAAGTAGATATGTCATCCAAAATGGATTGGACGCCTGTTCGTAATCGTATTAAGCAGTTTGGTATGCGCAATTCAAACTGTGTGGCGATCGCTCCAACAGCAACAATTTCAAACATCATTGGTGTTTCAGCTTGTATCGAGCCAACTTATCAGAACCTTTTTGTGAAATCTAACCTTTCAGGTGAATTCACAGTGGTGAACGATTACTTGGTACGCGATCTAAAAGCTCGTGGCCTTTGGGATGAGGTCATGATTGCTGATTTAAAGTATTTTGACGGTTCATTATCAAAAATCGATCGTATTCCGCAAGATTTACGTGCTTTGTATGCAACAGCATTTGAAGTTGAGCCTCTTTGGTTGGTGGAAGCTGCTTCACGTCGTCAAAAGTGGATCGATCAAGCTCAATCACTCAATATTTACATGGCTGGTGCTTCAGGTAAGAAATTGGACGACACATACAAGTTGGCTTGGTTACGTGGATTAAAAACAACGTACTACTTGCGTACCATCTCAGCAACTCACGTTGAGAAATCAACAGTGAAAAATGGTTCTTTAAATTCAGTGTCAAATGGAGATCCAACCCTAGCTGCGGCGGCAGCTGCAGCTGCAGTAGTCGCTGCAGAAGCGGATGGTCCAGCTTGTACTATGCGCCCTGGTGATGCAGGCTTTGATGAATGCGAAGCTTGCCAATAAGACGTAAAATTATTAATTAAAGATAAGCAACATAAAAAAATATGGAGAAGACAATATGTTAACTTGGGAAGAAGAAGCCCCTGTAGCAAAAACAGTTAATAAGCCAGCACCGGTAGTAATGCCAAACGCCAGTGTGGATAGTGGCTTGCTACCAAATCGACCAATGCCATTGCCAATGTCATCAGCATCAGCACCTTCAGCGATCATTAATCCAGACGATGCTGTAGCTCGTCGCGTTAATGCTGCTGACAAACGTATTATTAATGGTTCAACAGATGTGAATCAGTTGGTACCATTTAAGTACAAATGGGCGTGGGAAAAGTATCTGGCGGGTTGCGCAAATCACTGGATGCCTCAAGAGATCAATATGACTCGCGATATCGCCCTTTGGAAAGATCCTAACGGATTAACCGACGATGAGCGTCGCATCATCATGCGTAATCTTGGGTTCTTCGTAACAGCCGACTCTTTGGCAGCCAACAACATTGTTTTAGGCACTTATCGCCAGATTACAGCCCCAGAATGCCGCCAATATTTGTTGCGCCAAGCGTTTGAAGAGGCGATCCATACGCATGCTTATCAATATATTGTTGAATCTTTGGGCCTAAATCAGGCTGAAATCTTCAATGCGTATCACGAAGTACCTTCGATTCGCGCTAAAGATGAGTTTTTGATTCCATTTATTGACGTATTAACAGACCCTTCATTCAAAACAGGTACTTTGGAGAATGATCAGAAGCTACTTCGTTCATTGATCGTATTTGCTTGCATCATGGAAGGATTATTCTTTTATGTTGGTTTTACGCAAATTTTAGCGATGGGTCGTCAAAATAAAATGACGGGTGCTGCGGAGCAGTATCAGTACATCTTGCGTGATGAGTCACTACATTGCAACTTCGGTATCGATATGATCAATCAGATCAAACTTGAGAACCCGCAATTGTGGACTCCTGAGTTCAAAGAAGAGTTACGTAGTTTGTTTGAGCAAGCCGTTGAACTTGAGTACCGTTACGCTGAAGACACCATGCCTAGGGGGGTTCTAGGTTTGAATGCGCCGATGTTCAAGGGATATCTTCGCTACATTTGTAATCGCCGTTGTATGCAAATTGGCCTTGATGCAATGTTCCCAAATGAAGAAAATCCATTCCCATGGATGAGTGAAATGATCGACTTGAAGAAGGAAAGAAACTTCTTTGAGACTCGTGTTATTGAATATCAAACTGGTGGTGCATTGAATTGGGAGTAAATTTTTTTAAAATATTTAATGACAACGCTTCTCTTAAGTTGTACTATCACGAAAGTTATAGAAGCAATAGGAGAAAAAACTGTTGATTAGTAGTAGCCAACAACGCGTTAATAAACTTAATACTCTGAGTAATCAGAGCAAGTTGTCTATTTCTTTTGACAGTTCTAAACGTTCTTCATCCGTATTTAAAAAGCCGTCACCTGTAAAGGTCACGGCTTTTTTTCCAAGATTCATTAGCGTGCGACGTGTAGTGAGTGGCGCGCCGATGAATGGCTCGCTCACACGAAGTTGGTGTGGTCGGGTTTCCTTAATCAGTAATTTATGTAAATCACTCTCACGTGAAGGAGTTTAATATGGCAATCGCCAAGAAAAAACCTGCTGCAAAGAAACCGGCTGCTAAAAAAGTAGCTGCTAAGAAACCAGCTGCTAAAAAAGTAGCTGCTAAGAAGCCTGCTGCTAAGAAGAAGCCTGCTGCTAAGAAGCCTGCTGCTAAAAAAGTAGCTGCTAAGAAGAAGCCTGCTGCTAAAAAAGCTGCTGCTAAGAAGCCTGCTGCTAAGAAGCCTGCTGCTAAGAAGCCTGCTGCTAAAAAAGCTGCTAAAAAAGTAGTAAAAAAAAAGTAAGTAAGCCTGCTGCTAAAAAACCAGCAGCAAAAAAGCCAGCTGTTAAAGCTGCCTCTGCCTCAACAGCAAAGACAGTGTTAAATCCAGCAGCTGCTTGGCCTTTCCCAACGGGTTCACGTCCTTAATCTAATTAGGGACTGATTCCTGAAAGGAATCAAACCCGCTAAAGCTTAATTGCCTTAGCGGGTTTTTTCTTTTCTATAATTTCAAAAAATACGCTATTACTAAGCGCTTCTCTTGGGAAAAGCTTAATTAATAGCTATAAGCGAAAGCTTGTTTGAATTGAGCTTGAATTTCAGCTTGGCTGGGCTCATGATTTTGTGGTCCTTGGCTTGCAATTTTGATTGATCCCATCAAGCTGGCTAATCGGCCAGTTGTTTCCCAGTCAAAGTCTTGCTCTAAACCAAATAGTAAGCCACCTCTGAAAGCGTCACCGCAACCAGTTGGGTCAACTGCTTTACTGACAGGCACTACAGGGATATCAAACTTTTGACCTTTCGTATGTATTTCTGCGCCCTGAGCACCTTTAGTCACAATGAGTGCTTCAACCCGGTCAGAAATTTGCGGTAGTGATAAGCCGGTTCGCTTTGATAACATTTCACCTTCATAGTCGTTAACCGCCACATAAGTTGCTTGTTCAATAAAAGCCAGTAGCTCTTTACCATCAAACATTGGCAAACCTTGGCCCGGATCAAAGACAAAAGGAATTTGCGCATCGGCTAGTTGCTGGCAATGTTCAACCATGCCTTGTCGTCCATCGGGGGCAACGATCGCAATCTTAGGCTGACTTAAATTCTTCGCCTGTCGATAAATAAGTACATCAGCTACTTTATTGAGATGTGACTCCCCCATAGCACCAGGGTGAAAAGCGGTAATTTGGTTGTTATCGCGATCCGTTGTGATCATCGCTTGGGCTGTAAAAGCTTCTGGGATTTCACGAATATGATCGGCTGTGATCTTGTACTTGGCTAATTGATCATAGTAAGAACCTGCATCACCACCTACTGTTGCCATGATGACTGGGTCACCACCTAACAAACGATGGTTATAGGCGATATTTCCAGCACAACCACCGAACTCCCGGCGCATGCTAGGGACTAAGAAAGCCACATTCAGTATATGTATTTGATCGGCTAAGATTTGATCTTGGAAGCGGCCTTCAAAAGACATAATGGTGTCGTAAGCAATTGAGCCACAGATTAAGCTAGACATATTGTTCCTTAAATAAAAGATGAGTGATTGTAGATTTATTCTTTTTCGAGATAGCTTAAGCGAAGGCGATAGCCTGCCGCTTTTTCAGGAAGAGATAAAGGTAGGTTACTAGTAACTTCTTGGAAAGGAGCAGCATTGAATGCTTTTGATTGAGGGGAATGAAATTCTTGAGGGAGCCAATCATCCGGACTGAGGGCTATCTCACTAATCAAAACATCATTGACATCGGTAATCGATAAGATCATAGACGGCCAAACTACTGCAATATTGAGCTTATTTCTAATTTGAAGCTTAAGAAGTCCAGTAACTGGGATTGCTTCAGGATTTACCCTTACTTTTTCTTTGGTCGCGGGTGAGTAAATCTCTAAATCAGCATATTCAATAGCCCACGCCGAAAAATCTCTAAGTGCCCTATTTTCACAGGGCAGTAAATTACATAGGGCCTTATCAATTGTCGCAAAAGCAATTTGTGCAGAACTTTGAATATTTAAAGGGGCTTTAGCAATCATATGTTGAATGCTATTCCTACCTAAATAACTGATTTGTCCAAGAGCTAGTATGCTCAACAGAAGAGCAGCTAGAACTTTTAACCAAGATCGATTTGGCTTAGCTTCAGTCAATTCAAGAGTTTTTTTTTGAGCTGGCCTGTGAGGCAAACCCAACCGTCATACTCTCTCCAAACATGGAGAGTCAGCCACGGCTTATAGGTTTCAATAACTTCGTTGGCTTGTCTTGCCAAAATGCCGGATAGAACAATATGCCCCTCTGGCGCGATTCTTTGGCAAAGGGCTGGCGCAAGAACCTGTAAGGGATTAGCTAAAATATTAGCTACCACAACGTCATGTTGGCTTTTTGAGGTGTCTACTTCAGGTAAATAGAATTCAACTACCACTTTGTTTCGAACTGCATTATCTTTAGCTGAGCTAACAGCTTGTGGATCTATATCAACACCAATGGCAGGACCGCATCCTAAACGTTTGGCTGCAATAGCTAAGATGCCAGATCCACATCCATAATCTAATAATGTCTTGTGGCTTAGGCCTTCATGTTCTTCTAACCACTGCATACATAATTTAGTAGTTGGATGGCTACCTGTACCAAAAGCTAAACCAGGATCTACAGCTAGACAAACAGCATTAGGATCATTAGGGGCGTCATGCCAAGAAGGTACTACCCAAAGACGCTGACCTACTTGAATAGGGTCGAATTGAGATTGCGTTAAGCGAACCCAATCTTGCTCTTCAACTTTGAGTTCTGTTGGCATATTGACCTGAAAACCTTCTTCGCTTAAAGCTAAAGAAATTTCAGGGGCACTTAAGCCATTTTCATCAAAAAGGGCAACTACTTGAGATTGCTCCCATGCATTTTTTTCTGGGATTAAGCCTGGTTCACCATAAAGAGGTTTTTCTTCATCGGTATCAACTGCGGCATCACTGACTGAAATAGATAGAGCACCCAGCTCCATGAGGGCATCTCCAAGGCTCTCTGCAAGATCCTCGGAGACTGTAAAGATGAGTTCACGAAACGCCATTGATGGACTATTAGTAGAAGCTATTAATTACTTGATATTGCCACGACGCGAGGCTGCTTGCTCTTCAAGTTTGTGTTCAAGATAGTGAATACTTGTGCCGCCTGCAACAAACTTTGGATCCAGCATCATTTCCCGGTGTAGAGGAATATTGGTGAGAATACCCTCAACAGCTGCTTCTGAAAGGGCGATGCTCATACGCCGTATCGCTTGTTCACGTGTGGCGCCATAAGTGATTAATTTACCAATCATGGAGTCATAAGTTGGTGGCACAAAATAACCAGCGTACGCATGTGAGTCAACGCGAACACCAGGACCACCCGGCATATGCCAAGAAACAATTCGTCCTGGGCTTGGCATAAACTTGACTGGGTCTTCTGCGTTGATACGACACTCAATCGCATGCCCTCTGAATTCGATATCCTTTTGGCGGAATGGTAATTTTTCGCCAGCAGCGATCAAGATTTGCTGTTGAACAATATCGATTCCAGTAATGAGTTCTGTTACTGGATGTTCAACCTGAACACGCGTATTCATCTCAATAAAATAGAATTCGTCGTTTTCGTACAAAAATTCAAAGGTACCGGCGCCGCGATAACCAATTTTGCGGCAAGCTTCAGCGCACCTCTCACCAATTTTTGCAATCTGGCGACGATCGATACCGGGAGCTGGCGCTTCTTCAATCACTTTTTGGTGCCGACGTTGCATTGAGCAATCACGCTCACCTAAATAAACAGCATTTTTATAAGTGTCAGCTAAGATCTGGATTTCTACGTGGCGAGGATTCTCTAAGAATTTCTCCATGTAGACTTCAGGATTACCAAAGGCACGTCCTGCTTCTTCACGCGTCATATTGACGGCGTTGATCAAATGAGCTTCTGTATGGACTACGCGCATACCGCGACCACCACCACCACCGGCAGCTTTAATAATGACTGGATAACCTACTTTTTTTGCTGTGGCGATAATTTCTTTTGGGTTATCAGGCAGGGCGCCTTCTGAACCAGGAACGCATGGAACACCTGATCTGATCATCGCTTGCTTGGCTGATACTTTGTCGCCCATTAAACGAATAGATTCTGCAGTTGGACCGATAAAAACAAAACCTGATTTTTCTACGCGTTCAGCAAAATCGGCATTTTCAGATAAGAAGCCATAGCCTGGATGTATCGCTTGGGCGTCAGTTACTTCAGCAGCAGAAATAATCGCTGGCATATTGAGGTAGCTTAGCGCCGAGGGGGCTGGACCAATACAAACAGCTTCGTCTGCCAATTTGACATATTTCGCGTCACGGTCGGCTTCAGAGAAAACCACCACAGTCTTAATACCCATCTCACGACAGGCTCTTTGAATACGTAAAGCAATTTCGCCACGGTTGGCGATGAGAATCTTTTCAAACATCAGATAACCTTTTTAACTCTTGAATTAGCCAATAATGAAAAGAGCTTGACCAAATTCAACGCCTTGGCCGTTCTCACATAGGATTTCTTTAACAACACCAGTTTTGTCAGACTCGATTTCGTTTAGCAACTTCATCGCTTCAATAATGCAAAGAGTTTGACCTTCTTTTACAGCATCTCCAATTTTGACAAAAGACTCAGAGCCTGGCGTTGGAGATCGGTAGAAAGTTCCAACCATTGGTGATTTCACCGCATGACCTGTTGGTTCTGTTGGAGCAGTTACTTCGGGAGTTGCAGTTGGCATCGATAATGCTGGAGATCCAGCAGGTGCAGCAACAGGAGCTGGTGCGTAATATTGTTGGGTCGGAGCAGCTATCGGGGTTGGATGTTTTACGATACGAACTCTGTCTTCACCTTCAGTAACCTCTAGTTCAGATACGCCAGATTCAGCTACTAAATCGATCAAAGTTTTAAGTTTTCGTAGATCCATGATGCCCTTCCATATAGTTTTTACTTAGAGGGGATTATAAGGGCATCAAGCCATGAACTGAGCTCATCTTCGCTTATTTTGCCAAGTTTGACCTTCTTAATGCCGCCTTTTTCATCAATTACCACAGTAAATGGCAGGCCCGAACTTGGATTTCCCAAACTTTTTGCCCAATTGCTACCCTCAAGACCGCCCAAAACAATTGGATAATTAACTGGTGTTTTTAAAAGAAATTGACGTAAGTTAGTTGGAGAATCAACGCCAATACCCACAAATAAGACATTTTTCGCGCGATATTGCTCTTGAACACGCACCAACTCAGGCATTTCCTCTACACAAGGCGGGCACCAAGGAGCCCAAAAATTTAAAACTAAGACCTTCCCTCTCCAAGAGGAAACTGGAAGGATCTCACCATCAGGCGATCTGAATTCATTTTGAAGAAAACTCTCAACAGCAGTATCTTTGGCTACAGTGGTTCTAAATTGATAGCTGGCAGCGCCTATCCCCAAAGCACCGGCTAGAAGACCCACTGCAATCACGATGATCCATTGACGTTTATTCACTTTATTTCTTTCTATTTCAGTTATTTGCCTTATTTTGCACGGATGTTTAGATAAAATCTTGCCATGCATCTTCATATTCTAGGTATTTGCGGCACTTTTATGGGCGGTATTGCCGCTATCGCTCGTCAGGCCGGTCATCAAGTGACCGGATGTGACGCTAACGTCTATCCCCCAATGAGTACTCAATTAGAGGCTCAAGGTATTCAGTTAATTGAGGGCTTCTCGCCCGATCAAATTTCGCTTAAACCAGATCTATTTATTATTGGCAATGTGGTTTCTCGAGGGAACCCTCTGATGGAAGCTATTTTGGAGCAAGGCTTGCCTTATCAATCTGGCCCTCAGTGGTTAGGTGAGCAAGTATTACAGGGTAAACACGTTTTAGCTGTGGCAGGAACTCACGGAAAAACGACGACTACTGCCATGCTGACTTGGATACTCCAAGCTAATGGTTTTGAGCCAGGATATTTAATTGGTGGTGTACCTAATAATTTTGATGTTTCAGCCCGCCTGGGGGAGCAAACCGCTAAGTCAAAATCACATTACTTTGTCATTGAGGCTGATGAATATGACACAGCTTTTTTTGATAAGCGTAGTAAGTTTGTGCATTACCGACCCCGTACAGCCATTCTGAATAACTTAGAGTTTGATCACGCTGATATTTTTGCCGATATCTCTGCAATTGAGACCCAGTTTCATCATTTAGTAAGAACGGTTCCTGGCAGCGGTTGCTTAATTGTTAATGCAGCAGAAGAGAGTTTGAAGCGAGTTATTGATCGTGGTTGCTGGTCAACGGTGGACCGCTTTGGAGTTATTGATAGAGCCAATGCAATATCAGAAGTTGATCCAGATTGGTCTTTAAAAGATACACAAAATGATGGCTTCAAGGTTTTATTTAAATCTCAGGAAGTTGCAGAAGTAGTTTGGGATCAAGATGCCTCTGTAACCGGTCGACATAACCAATTGAATGCTTTGGCAGCTATTGCAGCAGCCAACCACATTGGTATTGCACCTAAAGAGGCAGCTCAGGCACTTGGCACATTTAAAAATGTGAAACGTCGCATGGAAATCATTGGTCGTGTTAATGGCATCACCATTTATGATGATTTTGCGCATCACCCTACAGCAATTGCAACAACAGTTGATGGACTGCGTCGCAAAATCTCAAATAATCAAAAAGCTAGAATTTTGGCAGTATTGGAGCCGCGCTCTAATACGATGAAATTAGGCGTCATGAAAAGTCAGCTTCCTGATAGCTTGAAAGATGCAGACTTAGTATTTGCTTATGGCGCATCATCTGGCAAGGACGCATTAGGTTGGGACTTAAAAGAATCTCTGGCTCCAATGGGCGCAAAAGCTCAAGCCTTTGATGATTTAGAAAAATTGATGGCCGCAGTTAAAAAAGAGGCCAATTCTGGTGACATGATATTGGTGATGAGTAATGGTGGTTTTGGTGGTGTGCATAGAAAATTATTAGAGATGTTGAAGTAGTGCTGAGAGTAAAAAGTTAGTTATTCAAATAAAGATAAAAAGATTAGAAATTATAAAAACAAACTAAAGTGAATTAAATATGCCAGAACATTCTGATCAAAAAGCACTGCGCTTATATCAAAAAGTAACCATCATTACTGGTGCAGCCAATGGTATTGGTTTTGCAACGGCGGAAAAATTTATTAATGAGGGTGCCATTACTATCATTGGTGACATTAACGCTGATCAGGTGAAACAGGCTGTTACAAAGCTTCAAGCAAGTACTCCGAATAAAGACCAAGTTGTTGGTTATGTCATGAACGTAACTGATCGATCTGGCATTGATGAAGTGGTTAAATCTGTGATTGAAAAGTATGGCCGTATTGATGTGCTTATCAACAATGCTGGCATCACCAAGGATGCTCGTCTAATCAACATGACTGAAGAGCAATTCGATGCTGTGATTGATGTCAATCTCAAGGGTGTTTTTAACTGCACTCAAGCGGTCGTGCCACATATGTTGAAGGCAGGTAAAGGCTCCATTGTGAGTGCTTCAAGCGTTGTTGGTCTTTATGGCAATTTTGGACAAACCAATTATGCAGCTACTAAGTTTGGGGTGGTCGGATTAACCATGACTTGGGCTCGTGAGTTAGGTCCTAAGGGTATTCGGGTGAATGCGGTTTGCCCTGGTTTTGTGGAGACCGGTATCTTGGCATCTATTCCTGAGGATGTGCTAAATGGCATGAAGGATCGCTCTTGGTTGCGTCGTTTAGGCAAGCCAGAGGAGTTGGCGAATGTTTATGCCTTCTTGGCTAGCGATGAATCAAGTTTTATCAATGGCATTGCACTTGAAGCCAGCGGCGGAATTTCTCTTTAATGCATTTGCTTTACGAAGAAGGTGGCGACATCAAGATCGCCACATTAATAACAACAGCAGGTGCTGAAACTGATCCTTTAGCTGTTGAGAGTCTGGGTGGCAAGCGCAGCAAACTCAAATCAAAAGATGTTTGGTTGCGCTTTCAGAACCCTCCAACAATTGCCATAAGTGACTTTTTACCTCAAGCAAAAATTGTTTCCGATGAGATCGATCTGGATTTTGTTTGGGAATGCGCTGGTCCTGAAGAATTTCAGTTCTTAGATTTAGCTAAAGAGTATTTTGGCGAGTCTTCGACTCCTTTACAGCAAACAGCTCTAGCGATTGCTTTACAAGGTGCCCCGATTTATTTTCGTCGTAAGGGCCGTGGGCAATTCATGCGCGCACCAGAAGATCAACTCAAGGCAGCACTTTTAGCGGTGGAAAAAAAGAAAGTTGAGTTAGCTAAACAAGAATTATGGGAAGTAGAGTTGCGCGAAGGTAAGTTGCCTGAAGAAATCCATCCTCAGGTGAATGCTTTGTTATTTTCACCAGATAAAAATTCCACTGCTTATAAAGCTGTATGCGCTGCATCCCAAGGCCTAAAAGGCGGCATCCCTGAATTATTTTTAAAGTGCGGGGTACTTGGCTCTGCCTTGGCCTATCACGAGGGTAAGTTTTTAAAAGAGCATTTTCCTAAGGGTGTTGACTTTAATGTCACACTTCAGGCAAACGAGGAAGCTGATTGGCAGACCGCATTAAATCAATTGCCAGAAGCAAAAGTAAAAGCTTTCTCAATTGATGATGCTAGTACAACTGAAATTGATGATGCTTTTTCTGTAACGCCAGTTGCGAGCTCTCCAAATTGTTACCGTATTGGTATCCATATTGCCGCACCCGCCTTGGCAATTCAGAAGGGCGGCGCTTTAGATCAAATTGCTCGTCAAAGACTTTCTACCGTTTATTACCCAGGTGGCAAGATCACGATGTTACCTGATCAGGTGATTGATATATTTTCATTACATGCTGCTAATCGAGGTATCAAAGATAAAGAAAGTGTTGAAAATGGTTCAGGTGACTTACCTCTTCGCCCAGCAGTTTCTTTGTATGTGACGATTGATGCTGAAGGTTTGCCAATTTTAGATGGTGAGCATGCCCCTATTACAAAGGTTGAGCGAGTGCCAATGGCTCATAACCTTCGCTTGGATGATCTAGAAGATTTGGTGACTGAGGAGTCTTTAGCAGATGTCTCAAATACTGCTAACTTGCCCTATCAAAACGAGTTAGATGTTTTATGGCGTTCTGCTAAGCAACTACATGCTCGCCGCCAAGAGCAACGCCTTGCGAATGGTTTGCGAGCCGAAGTATTGGGTTTACCAGATCCTGGGGCATTAGCTAGAGACTTCAACTTTTTGGTGACTAACAATGTGGTTGAGATTAAAGCGCGTCAGCGAGGTTCTGTTTTAGATTCAATCGTTGCTGAATGGATGATTTACTGCAATAGTACTTGGGGTAACCAGCTTGCAGACCATAGCGTTCCTGGTATTTACAGAGCGCAAAAGGGTTGGGGGCCACAACGCACTAGAATGCAAACTTTGCCTGGTCCCCATGAGGGTCTTGGCGTAGAAAATTATTCTTGGTGTACATCACCACTTCGTCGTTATGTTGATTTGGTCAATCAATGGCAATTAATTGCGATGGCTCAACATGGTGTCACTGCTAAATTGGTGGCGCCATTTAAGCCTAAAGATGCTGATTTGATGGCTATCGCTGCTGACTTTGATGGTACTTATGCAGCTTATGGTGAGCATCAAAATCAGATGGAGCGATATTGGTGTTTCATGTATTTAAAGCAATTAGGTTTACCTTGGAAGGGTGTTGTAAGACACTTGAAGGAAGGGCAAGCTAGGGTTGAAGAAATTCCATTGCGCTTAAACGTTCCGGAGTTATCTGAGCAGGCAAGAGCAGCTCGCGCCGAGGTAGAAGTTTTAGATATTGATTTTTTGTCCTTAGAGGCCAGTGTTCGTTATTTAGGAATGATTGATTCAGAAAATGATGCAGAAACGCTATTCCACAGCGAGACAGAAGCTGAAGGTGAAGGCGAACCTGAATCCATTACTGAAATAAATAAAGAAGATTTATCTCCCGATGCGCACCCAGGCTCTTCTCAGTAAATATACCGTTATTGATTGGAAAAATTGGCAGCGACCAATGGCTTATGCCATTGCTGCGTCACTTATTTTGCACATTATTTTTTTGGCATTTAAGTGGCATGAAGATAGTGAAAATACCAAACGTTTAAAAACACCATTAAGCGTCGTTTTGGTTAATGCTAGAAGTGCTACACCTCCTGTTAATCCAAGACGTTTAGCTCAGGAAGATTTAAATGGTGGTGGGCAACTAAAAGATGCACAAGCAGGTGCATTGCGCCGTGCTGATCCTAATTTGGCAGAGAAGCTTGAAAAAATGGAGGCTGAGCAAAAGCGCTTGCTTGCACAAATGAAGGCTGATAAAAGTAATAGCGATAGTACGCTTAGTGGAAAAAAAGCTACTCAGCAAAATGAATCAAATCCTTTGGAGGCAGAGTTAACTAAACGCTTACAAAGGGATGGTCAAGTACCTCGGCGTGCTGTTGTTACAGCTACAAGTGCTAAAGCAGTTATTTTTGCTAACTATTACGATGCTATGCGCAAACAGATTGAAGCGTACGGCACAGTTCATTTTCCAAGAGTTCAAGGAAAAGCACTGTATGGAAGTTTGGTTGTGATGGTGAGTGTTGACCAACAGGGTCGATTATCAAAGGAGGGGGTAACAGTCATGAAATCCTCTGGGAATCAAGAGTTAGATCGTCAAGCCATAGCCATCATAAGATCTTCAGCCCCGTTTGGTCGGTTTACAGGTGCTATGCGACAGCAGATCGATATCTTAGATTGGGTTTCTACTTTTGAATTTACCCGAGATGGTGCAGAATTGAAGTGAATTTAAAAAAAGAGATATAAAGACATTAAGTCATGGACATTACAAAGTATCAGCTAAATCCACAGGATCACCCAGGGCAAGATGTCTATGGTGTTATAGGGCACCCTATCGCTCACAGCCAGTCTCCCGTAATTCATCAATTCTTTGCAGAGCAGGTAAAAGACTCTATTAATTACGGCAGAATTTTTTCTGAACTTGATGCATTTAAAGAAACCGTTACTCAGTTTTTTGACCGTGGCGGTAAGGGCTTAAATATCACTGTGCCATTTAAATTAGAAGCTTTTGAGATGGCGCAAAAAAAAACAGCTCGTGCTGAGATAGCGCAAGCTGCCAATGTTCTTTGGTTAAAAAATGGCATTCTTTGGTGTGATAACACCGATGGTATTGGTTTTGTAAGAGACTTAGAAAGACTTCTTCATCAAAAAAACATTAAGCCGGCAACAGCTAAAGTATTGATCTTGGGTGCGGGCGGTGCAGCACAAGGAGTGATTGACCCTTTGATGAATATAGGCATTACTGATATTTCTATTACTAATAGAACCTACGTCAAAGCGCAGGAGTTAGCAAAACAGTTTCAAGGTCTTCAATCGATATCTATAGAAGAACTAGAGCATCAGTCTTCTCAATTTGATTTAATACTCAATGCAACAGCAACAGGATTAGGCGACTCTTCGCCGATTGGTTTGGACTTGCTAAAGAAAATTACGCACCCTAAAACCATTGCATACGACATGGTTTACGGTAAAGAAACAAAATTTCTCAGAGATGCAGAAAGCTTGGGTTTATGGGCTATTGATGGTTTGGGTATGTTGGTAGAGCAAGCAGCTGATGCTTTTATCACCTGGAGAAATCCTTCGCAAGCATTAGATATACAAGGCGCTTTAAACGCTGTCCGTGCCAGTTATAAAACATGATCAAGTCAGTACTTAAGTAACACAACCAATTCTATAAAGATGAAATTTCTACCCTATTTCATATCAGTCATAGCCATAAGTATTTTGGCATTACAGTTATTTTTCTTTGTCCAGATATTGGTTTGGCGTTGGGTCAACCCTACGATGACATCTTTTCAATTAGCAGAGCGTCATCGTATTTGTGGCTGGAGTATTCCCTACATTCATGATTGCGGATTAAAGCGTGAATGGGTGGAGTTCAAAAAAATATCACCCTACCTCAAGCGTGCAATCACAATTAGTGAGGATAGTGACTTTTACAGTCATATTGGTTTTGAGCCACAAGCCATGAAAGATGCTTGGAATCGCAATCAAAAGAATACTAAGCACCTACGAGGTGGATCTACCATTACCCAACAGTTGGCTAAAAACTTATTTCTATCTGGTGAGAAAAATTACCTCCGCAAAGCGCAGGAGTTCTTAATCACGGGTATGTTAGAAATAGCTTTGCCTAAAGAACGTATTTTTGAGATTTACCTTAATCATGTCGAGTGGGGTGAAGGTATTTTTGGCATTAGTGCAGCAGCTCAACACTATTTTTCATTAAAACCCCATCAGCTATCTATTGAGGAGGCAGCCTCATTAGCGGCAGCTCTTCCAGCACCTAAGTGTTATGACAACGTCAAGTATTGCTCAACAGCCAGGGTTAATTTCCCGGTCAGGATTGATTTCATTCTTGAGAGAATGAATAAGTAAGTCAATTATTTAAAATTCGAGTTAATTGGCTAACTGCAAACTCACTCGCCGCATCTCTAATCTCTGATCGATTACCGGTGAATAACTTAGTTTCTGAGATAACTTGATCGTTATCTAAAATCCACGCAAAGCAAACTGTGCCAATTGGTTTTTCTTTAGTGCCGCCTGTTGGACCTGCAATGCCCGTGATCGATAACGCGATATTAGAATTACTAGATTGTTTGGCGCCAACTACCATTGCTTTCGCAACTTGAATGCTCACCGCGCCATGATCTTGAATCAAATGCGCATCAACACCAATATCTTCTGATTTGGCATTATTGCTATAGGTGACATAACCGCGCTCAAACCACTCACTTGAACCTGCTAAAGCAGTTAAGCTGGCGGCCACTAAGCCGCCTGTACAAGATTCTGCTGTGCTCAAGCGCCATTGATGCTTTAAAAGAATCTTAGCTAATTCTTCAATAAGTGAGTTGTCTATGAGAGAGTTCAAAACTAAAGTCTCATCACCAAATCCGAGAGCCAATGGCGATGACTAATAGAGTCGCTAGCGCAGCTGCTAAGTCATCAATCATGACGCCAAAACCTCTGATGATCCATGAAGGAATTTTTCTGGGTTGATCTAAGCGTTCAACTTTTGGTTCCCATTTTTTGAAGTATTGGTCAATGGATTTGATGGGCCCTGGTTTAACAGCATCAAAAAATCTAAAAAGTAAAAAAGCAACAATTTGGCCGCCAATACCAGTTGGCATGATGATGAAAAGAATTAACCAAAAGGCAACAAACTCATCCCATACAATGCCACCGTGATCAGGGACACCTAATTCTTCACCAACCTTCCCACAAATCCAGATACCTCCAATAGCGCTGATGGCAATCACTGAGGCAATCGTATTGCTTGCTAAAAAAGCATCAAGTACTAGGTAAATAGCCCAGGCGTAAAGAGTACCAATCGTGCCAGGTGCCATGATCGATAAACCAGACCCAAAACCAAAGGCCAGAGCTCTTTCTGGTTTAGACCAAATCCAAGCAGCTTGTGGAATTATTTTCATAGAGGTATGTTGGTGGGGGCTATTAGAAACTATTTAGCTGCGCGAAGAGCATCGCGTGTCGCAATGGCAACTTTTCTGGCAGCATCAGCAAAGTTACTATCTTTACTAGCGTACAAAATCGCTCTAGAAGAATTGATGATCATCCCATTACCTGGTACATTTTTAATAGCGCCAGCTTGAACTGTTGCAGGGATATCACCACCTTGCGCACCAATGCCAGGAATTAATAAAGGCATGTCACCCACAATGGATCTAACCTTGGCAATCTCATTTGGAAAAGTTGCACCAACCACGAGGCCTAATTGACCTGTTTTATTCCATTGACTCGCAGACAGACGAGCAACTCTCTCATAGAGCAATTCTTTTACGTTCGAATTCTGCTCATTGACTTCTAAAAATTGGAGATCTGAGCCGCCCGGATTGGATGTGCGGCACAACACAATCACACCCTTGTTGGGATGCTTAAGATAGGGCTCAATGGAGTCAAAACCCATATAAGGATTAACTGTTACCGCATCCGCTTGATAGCGCTCAAATGCCTCAATGGCATATTGCTCGGCAGTGCTGCCAATGTCACCGCGCTTAGAATCTAAAATAACTGGAACTTGCGGGTGCTGACGATGAATATAGTCAATTAATTGAACTAATTGATCTTCGGCACCTTGAGATGAGAAATAAGCAATTTGTGGCTTAAATGCACAAACCACATCAGCTGTAGCATCCACGATGGCACGACAAAAGGATAGTATGGCGCCACCTTCACCTCTTAATGAGGCTGGGAACTGCTTAGGATCAGGATCTAAGCCAACGCACAACATGCTGTCCTGTGAAGACCATGCGGCGTTTAACTGTTCAGTAAAAAGTGGTCGGTTTTTCATGGTTATTTCATTATTTTTTCATACAATCTCGTTAATATCTCATGGAAATCCAAAGAGAATTCAAAAGGAAGCTTTAGTTTTTGCAGACTATAGGATAAACTCCGCGAACCCCTGTGGCTAACTCCTCAACATAAATAGTTGAAAAATAAGATCGGAGCCCCGTCATGATCAACCTATTCGTACTGCAAAAAGGTCGCCTCTCGCAAGAACAGGTCGATGATCGTCAAGAATTACTCAAACACCACAACCCTATATGGATTGATGTTGTAGATCCTGAAGAAGAAGAGCTTCAGTGGATTAAAGAGGCTTTTGGCGTTTCTCTTCCAGAGCTTGAAGATTTAGGTGACTTGGAAGCATCTGCTCGGTATTTCGAGGCAGAAGATGGCCATTTACACATTCGTACCGATTTCATTTTGGACGATGATGAAAACCCACGTAACGTTCGTGTGGCCTTTGTTTTGACGGACAACATACTGTTTTCTATTCACGAACAAGATTTACCGGTTTTTCGTTTGGTGAGACTGCGCGCACGCTTGCGCCCTGGATCAGTTAGAAACGCTAAAGATGTTTTATTAGATTTGTATTCAACAGATGCTGAATATTCCGCTGATGCTTTGGAAGAGGTTTATGAAAACCTGGAAGAAGCAGGTAAACGTGTTTTGTCACAGGATGTGACGGATACCGATGCCGCCGGCGTTTTGGAGACGATTGCAAAAGAAGAAGATTTGAATGGGCGCATCCGTCGTAACGTCATGGATACACGCCGCGCTTTGTCTTTCTTAATGCGTAGCAAGTTGCTATCAGATGAGCAGCAAGAAGAGGCTCGTCAAATTTTGCGAGACATTGATTCTTTAGAGAACCATACAGCATTCTTATTCGATAAGATCAACTTCTTGATGGATGCCACAGTTGGTTTTATTAATATCAACCAGAACAAGATTATTAAGATCTTCTCGGTTGTTTCTGTTGCATTGATGCCACCAACGCTCTTAGCAAGTATCTGGGGTATGAACTTTAGACATATGCCAGAACTTGGTTCAACCATTGGATATCCATTTGCTATTGGCATCATGCTGATTTCAGCTTTGATACCTTTAGTCTATTTCCGTAAAAAAGGTTGGATGAAGTAAATCTAATTAGGTGTTTTGAAATGATCAAATGATTGGAGATATTGCTTACTTAATTCTGTAGGCAATATCTGACCATCTTCATCTAGCAAAGTAATTAGATTGCAAGAAACTTCAGTTGGAACAGGAATAATCTTTCCCACCTTTGTCAGCGTTAAACCAAGCGTTTTCGAGATGCTCTGAATCTTCTCTCTTTCAGTTGTTGATGCTGTAAAGCAAAGCTCATAATCATCACCTCCCATCAATGTACAGAGGCGCTTAAGTTCAAGTGATTGATTCCCTAAAGTACTTGAGCATGGTATTTGATCGATATATATTTCTGCGCCTACTTCTGACATTTTTAAAATGTGGGAAAGATCCCCTAATAAACCATCAGAAATATCAATCGCAGCATTGGCAACACCAAGAAGCTTTTGCCCAAGAGTTACTCGAGGTACAGGGGCATGCATGCGCGGCGCTACTAAGGCAATCTCTGTAGGATCTAAAGCCCATTCTTGTCTAATATTGCCTAGGACTAAGCGAGCATCACCCAGGGTGTTTGAGATCCAAATATCATCACCCAACTTTGCATTTGAGCGTTTGAGAGATTTTGTGGCATCGACTCGCCCAAAGATAGTGATACTAATGGTCAGAGGGCCTGCTGTCGTGTCCCCACCAATGAGAGGGCAGTGATGCTCATCTGCTAAGGCTAACAACCCTGCAGAAAACTCGTCCAACCATTTTGTATTGACCTCCGGCATGGCAATTGCTAAGGTAAACGCGACAGGTGTTGCACCCATGGCAGCAAGATCGGATAAATTAACCGCTAAACATTTATGTCCCAAAGAGAACGGGCCTGCGCCTGGTAAAAAGTGTCTACCTTCGATCAACATATCCGTGCTGACAGCCAAATCACCGACCTGATCTTTTGCACTGCAAGAAATGAGGGCGCAATCATCGCCAATACCTAAAAGAATGTGTGGATAGGCATTATTGGCAGCGCGCTTAAAAAAGCGCTCAATTAAGTCAAATTCGCCAAGAGTGTTCAAGTTAAGACCTTGCTTATTCATAGCTTTATTGTAGGGTTAAATCCTTGCGAGTGAGTCGGAATAGCAATCAATAAATAAGAATAGGGACCTGAACAGGAATAGAATCTATTAATAAGCAAATAATTGATAAAAATATTAGACCAATTGATTTGAAAAAAAGACATAACAAAAAGATCCAAGCAAAGACAACTAAAAAACTACTAAAAAATGACAACAGATAAAAATCCTGAAAATACAAGTGAGCAACAAAAAGCAGATTTTCGTAAAGCGGCGCTTGAGTACCATGAGTTTCCAACCCCCGGAAAAATTGCGATTGCGGCAACTAAGCAATTAACGAATCAGAGAGACTTAGCTCTTGCTTATTCCCCAGGTGTTGCAGCAGCTTGTGAAGAGATTGTGAAAGACCCTACGAATGCTTTCCGTTATACATCTCGTGGCAACCTAGTCGGAGTTGTTACTAACGGCACTGCAGTATTGGGTCTTGGAGATATTGGACCATTGGCTAGTAAGCCAGTGATGGAAGGTAAGGGCGTTTTATTTAAAAAGTTTGCTGGTATTGATGTATTCGATATTGAGATCAACGAAAAAGATCCAGATAAGTTAATCGAAATTATCGCTTCGATGGAGCCGACTTTTGGGGGCATCAACTTAGAAGATATTAAAGCGCCTGATTGTTTTTATATTGAACGTAAGTTGCGCGAGCGCATGAAAATTCCAGTTTTCCATGATGATCAACACGGTACAGCGATTGTTGTGGGCGCCGCCATCATGAACGGTTTAAAAGTGGTTGGTAAAGATCTCAAAAAAGTTAAGCTAGTGACTTCTGGCGCTGGTGCGGCCGCACTAGCCTGTCTAGATCTCTTGGTTGATCTTGGAATGCCAATTGAAAATATTTGGGTCACTGATTTAGCCGGTGTGGTTTACAAAGGTCGTAAGGAATTAATGGATCCAGATAAGGATCCGTTTGCTAAAGAAACTAAGCAGCGCACATTAGCTGAAGTCATCGAGGGTGCTGACGTATTCTTGGGATTATCTGCTGGCGGTGTTTTAAAGCCCGAGATGGTTGCAAAGATGGCGGGCAAACCTTTGGTTTTTGCTCTAGCAAATCCAACGCCTGAGATTCTCCCAGAAGAAGTCAAGGCTGTGCGTGATGATGCCATCATCGCAACAGGCCGTACTGATTATCCGAACCAAGTAAATAACGTTCTTTGCTTTCCGTTTATTTTCCGTGGTGCCTTGGATGTGGGGGCTACAACCATCACGCGCGAAATGGAAATTGCTGCAGTGACCGCAGTGGCAGAGCTTGCACAGGTTGAGCAAAGTGATGTGGTTGCGTCTGCTTATGGCGCCAGCAATCTTTCATTTGGTCCTGAGTATTTGATTCCAAAACCATTTGACCCACGTTTAATTACTATCATCGCTCCAGCCGTAGCCAAAGCTGCGATGGAGTCAGGTGTGGCAACGCGACCAATCAAAGACTTTACAGCCTATAAAGATCAGTTGCAGCAATTTGTTTATCACTCAGGTACTTTGATGAAACCACTATTTTCTGTGGCTAAAAAAGTACCTATGTCTAAGAAGCGCATTGTGTTCTCTGAGGGTGAGGATGAGAGAGTATTGCGCGCTGTTCAAGTGCTTCTTGATGAAAAAATTGCCAACCCAATTTTAATTGGTCGTCCATCTGTGATTGCTCGCCGCATAGAGCGATTTGGTTTGCGTATGGTGCAAGGTGTTGATATTGAAATTTGTAATCCAGAGCAAGATGATCGCTTCCGAGATTATTGGCAAACCTATCACCGCCTCACTGAGCGTGCTGGTGTGACCGAATCTTATGCTCGGTTAGAGGTTCGTCGTCGTAACACTTTGATTGGCTCTTTGATGGTTCATAAAGGTCAGGCAGATGGTTTGATCTGTGGCACGATTGGTCAGACAGGCGCTCATCTCCATTACATTGATCAAGTGATTGGCCATAAGCCGGGAGCCAAAATTTATGGTGCGATGAATGGTCTTGTTTTGCCAGGCCGTCAATTATTCTTGGTTGATACGCATATCAATATTGATCCAACTGCTGAAGAGTTAGCTGAATTAACGATTTTAGCGGCACAAGAGTTACGTTCCTTAGGCATTAATCCCAAAGTGGCTTTGTTATCACACTCCAACTTTGGTTCAAGTCAAGCAGCATCTGCACAAAAAATGCGTGACACCCTAGCGATCTTGAAAGCAAAAGCCCCAGAACTTGAGGTGGATGGTGAAATGCATGGTGATTGCGCTTTAGATGCAGAATTACGTAAAACCACCATGCCAGAATCGACTTTAGTGGGAGATGCCAATCTTTTGGTCTTGCCAAATATCGATGCAGCCAATATTTCTTATAACTTATTGAAAGTTGCTGCAGGAAGCGGCGTTGCCATTGGACCAATTCTTTTAGGAGCCGCCAAGCCTGTGCATATTTTGACGCCGTCAGCCACTTCGAGACGTATTGTGAATATGACAACCTTAGCTGTGGTGGAGGCTGCGCAACAAAAATAGGCTCAAATTTCAGTAGTGAGCGTGCGCTCACATATTTTAATTTATATATAAAACAATGGCTTACTGAAAATAAGCCATTTCGTCACTTGTTTTCAGAGCCCAAAAAGGGTACTCTACCCCTCATCATGATGACGAATATTTCTGAAAACAACCTCTATGGCCAGACCGTTCTGGGAGCTTCTGCGTCATCTACAGTAGTAACAACTGGTTCTAGACTAAAGCCAACTTCGACTTGGAGAGCTGCTTTAGCAGCTCGTGAAGCTGGCCCTACTGCTGCATTGCGTGCTGTTCGAACAAATATTGTTCAGTCTATCCGGGCTTTCCGCACTGAAGACTTAATGGAAGCTGCTGGAGAATTAGGCCAACATTTCATTTACGCCAGTTGTTCTCATGCGATCACCAAGTCTGAAGTTTTAGAGTCCATTGCTAATGGTTTGCATTTTCCTAGACCGCAGGCGAAGAACTTTGATAATTTATTGAATTCTTTAACAACCCTAGTGGATCGCTCTGGTCCACAACCCGGTTTTGTGATTGTTTTAGAGGGTTTGCCTTGTACGCATAAGTTTGACAAAGAAGCTCGTGAAACATTGTTAGATGTATTCCGTGATGCTGTTGAATTCTGGGCTGATCGTCGCGTATCCTGCCGTATTTTTTATTCTTTCGCCTAAAAAATTCCTTTAGAAAAACTTTAAATATTTAAAAAACCGCTCTCAATCCGGAGCGGTTTTTTTATGTCTTTTTTAAAAAGATTTTTTAGAACTGATTCCAAACTGTGTGAATCGTCGATAGGGCGACTATGCCGGCGGTTTCTGTTCTTAAAATTCGATATCCCATTGAGACAGGAACAAAGCCCGCGCGCTTAGCTTGATCTTCCTCTGACTCACTTAAACCGCCTTCCGGACCAATGAGAAGGGTTAGAGCCTGAGGGGTGCAGCGCTTAAGAATACTTAATAAACTCGAATCTGCTCTAGGAGAGAGCATCAAGCGTATGCTTTGTTCGTGAGGATTAAGGCTAGATAACCACAAAGGTAAATTTTGGATAGGACCAAGAATCGGTATGACTGTTCTGCCTGATTGCTCAGAGCCTGCCACCAAAATACCTTGCCAATGTGCAGCTTTCTTAGATGCTCTCTCGCCATCTAAGCGAACCACAGAGCGCTCTGTGTGAAGAGGAATGACTTGAGAGATACCTAATTCAACTGATTTCTCAATCAACCAGTCCATTTTGTCACTACTGGCCATACCTTGAGCAAGAGTGATTGGTGTTTTTGTTTCTGATCGAAGATTTTTTTGGATTTCAGACAATCGCACTGCTGCAGACTTTTTATCCATAGCAGTTAAGACCGCATTGGCACTCAACCCCTGCCCATCAAAGACTTTAAAGCTTTCACCAACCTGGATTCTGCGAACTCTTAAATGGTGGGCTAGCTTGATATCTAGGATGAGTTCATCGGTGATATCGAGTCCTTGCTGGGGCCATGGGCCAGGGAGATAAAAATGTGACATAAAACAATCATAAGGTATCTGGCCGCAATGATAAAATGTTGTTCTTTGAAGGATTCGGCCCTTTATGCTGTTTTTCAGTGAAATAGAGCCTTATTCGAACTCACGCCGCAGGGAAAATAATGTCGTCTAAGCAAACCAATATGGCTAACGCAATCAGAGCTCTAGCAATGGATGCAGTTCAACAAGCTAACTCTGGCCACCCTGGCATGCCCATGGGTATGGCTGATATTGCGGTAGGTCTTTGGGGGGAACATCTCCAACATAATCCTAAAAATCCGCTTTGGATGAATCGCGATCGTTTTGTTTTATCAAATGGCCACGGCTCTATGTTGCTTTACGCTCTTTTGCATTTGACTGGCTACGACTTACCAATGAAAGAGCTGAAGAATTTCCGTCAGTTACACAGTAAAACAGCAGGCCATCCTGAATACGGTATTACGCCTGGTGTTGAAACAACGACAGGTCCTTTAGGTCAAGGTATTACTAATGCCGTGGGCATGGCTTTGGCTGAAAAATTATTAGCTCAAGAATTTAACAAGCCAGGTTTAGATATTGTTGATCATCACACCTATGTATTCCTAGGAGATGGTTGCTTGATGGAGGGTATCAGTCACGAAGCTTGTTCATTGGCAGGCACTTTAAAGTTAAATAAATTAATTGCTTTGTGGGATGACAACGGTATCTCAATTGACGGCAAGGTTATTAACTGGTTTGCAGAGGACACCCCTAAGCGATTTGAAGCTTATGGATGGAATGTCATTCGTGATGTAAATGGTCATGACGCGAATGCAGTATCTGCTGCAATTGCTAAAGCTAAGAGAAGTGATAAGCCAACATTTATTTGTTGCAAGACATCGATTGGTCAGGGTTCACCTAATTTAGCTGGAACAGATAAAGTACACGGCGCACCTTTAGGTGCAGTAGAGATCGCTGCAACGCGCGCTGCGATCGGTTGGACTTATCCACCATTTGAGATTCCTCAAGATATTTATGACGCCTGGGATGCTAAGCGCAAAGGTGCGGCAAGCGAAGCGGAGTGGAATAGCAAATTTAGTACTTATCGTTCTACATATCCTCATGAAGCAAAAGAGTTAGAGCGCAGAATGCTCGGTGAATTACCAGCTAATTTTGACAAAACAGTAGAAGCTTATCTTTTTAACTGCGCTACCAAAGCAGAGACAATTGCAACGCGCAAAGCTAGTCAAAATGCAATTGAAGCACTGGCGCCGGTATTGCCTGAGTTCATGGGCGGTTCAGCAGACTTAACGGGATCTAACTTAACTAACTGGTCAACATGCAAAGCGGTGCGTGCTGATCAGTGGGGCAATCACATCAACTATGGTGTGCGTGAGTTTGGTATGAGTGCCATCATGAACGGTATTGCTTTGCACGGTGGTTACATTCCATTTGGCGCAACATTTTTAACTTTCTCAGATTACAGCCGCAATGCTTTACGCATGGCCGCACTGATGAAGATTCGTAGTATCTTTGTATTTACGCATGATTCAATTGGTTTGGGTGAAGATGGGCCAACTCATCAGTCAGTGGAACATGTGGCTAGCTTGCGTTTAATTCCTAATATGGATGTATGGCGTCCGTGCGACACCACTGAAAGTGCGGTAGCTTGGGCTGCAGCCGTGAAGCGCCACAACGGCCCATCTAGTCTTATTTTTAGTCGTCAAAATTGCCCGTTTGTTAAGCGTGATGCCAAGCAAACACAAGCCATTTATAAAGGTGGCTATGTGATGCGTGATGATAAAAACGCACAAGCTGTATTGATAGCCACTGGCTCTGAAGTGGCGATTGCATTAGATGCTGCCGAATTACTTAAAAAAGAAGGTATTGCAGTAAGAATTGTTTCAATGCCTTCAACCAGCGTTTTTGATAAACAAAGTAAAGCGTATAAAGATTCAGTATTACCAGAAGGTTTGCCACGTATTGCGATTGAAGCCGGTGTGACAGATTACTGGTGGAAGTACGCCTGTTCAGCGGTGCACGGTGTTGATACATTTGGCGAGTCTGCTCCAGCAGGGGTGCTTTATAAGCACTTTGGTTTGACGGCTGAAGCTGTAGCTAAAACAGTTCGTCAATGCATATAAGAATAAATAAACACTGGAACAGAATTTAATTAGAGGGAGTTGGGGATGACAATCAAGGTTGCTATTAACGGGTATGGTCGTATCGGTCGTATGGTGGTTCGCGCTATCTATGAAGAAAAGCGTGATGACATCAAGGTAGTTGCGATCAATGGTTTAGGCGGTATTGATATTAATGCACACTTAACTCAATATGATTCTGCTCATGGCCGCTTCCCTGGTACCGTTACAGTTGACGGGGATCATCTCATCATCAATGGTGATCGCGTGAAGATGTTTTCAACTCGGAACCCCTTAGAGACTAATTGGGGTGATTATGGTGTTGATGTTGTTTTAGAGTGTTCAGGCGCTTTTACTTCAAAAGAAAAAGCGATGGTTCATATTCAGCAAGGTGCCAAGAAAGTAATTATTTCTGCGCCAGGCGGTAAAGATGTGGATGCCACGGTTGTGTATGGCGTGAACCATCAGGTTCTTAAATCAACGGATCAAGTAATTTCTAACGCCAGCTGCACAACCAACTGTTTAGCCCCTGTTGTGAAGCCGCTATTAGATTCAATCGGGATTGAATCAGGTTTGATGACAACCATTCATGCCTATACGAATGATCAAGTTTTAACAGACGTTTATCACAGCGATATGCGCCGTGCTCGTTCAGCAACGATGAGTATGATTCCAACCAAGACTGGTGCAGCTGCTGCAGTTGGTTTGGTATTACCAGAATTACAAGGTAAGTTTGATGGTTTTGCGATGCGTGTGCCAACCATTAACGTATCTGTGGTTGATTTAACCTTCACTCCTACGAAAGCAACTTCGGTTGAAGAAGTCAACGAAGTGATTAAGAAGGCCAGTGAAAGCGGTCCACTTAAAGGTATTTTGGGTTACAACACATTACCTTTGGTATCTATAGACTTCAATCATGACCCACGTCCAAGTATCTTCGATAGCACGCAAACCCGTGTATCGAAAGACGGTAAGCTGGTGAAGATTCTCTCTTGGTATGACAACGAGTGGGGTTATAGCTGCCAAATGCTCAATGCGACTAAAGCATTGATGGAAGCAAAATAAGTATTTACCAATGACTTATTGGCATTGAAAGAAAAGATCCTAACGGGTCTTTTTTATTTATACCTACTAACTTTTAATGTTTTTATGTACTTTATAAAAATATTTATATTAAAGAAGTCTTTAATATGGCGTTAAGTAATTAAAATCAATAAATCTCAATAAATACATTAACTTATGGACTAAATAAGCCGTTATTTAGCTTTTTTCTTGTTCGGGCAGCTTTTTTTATTACAGCTACCGTAAATGGCTAAAGCGTGATCGACGATCTCAAAACCAAGGTTTTTAGCGATATCTTGCTGCCTTTTCTCAATGGCGGGGTCTACAAACTCTTCAACGTGACCACAATCGACGCAAACGAGGTGATCATGGTGATCACCCTCATTGAGCTCAAAAATCGCCTTACCCTCTGCTTTGCCTGATTCAAAATGGTTGCGTAAAAGTAGGCCGGCTTGCTCAAATTGGGTCAGAACACGGTAGACTGTCGCTAGTCCGACATCCATACCTTCTGCAACCATGGCAAGATAGATATCCTCGGCGCTGAAGTGCTTGTGGCGGTTCTGATGAAAGAACTCCAGAATCTTCATCCGGGGTACAGTAACCTTGAGACCCATGTCTCTTAAATTATTTGGAGATATTGTGTTTGTCATAGCAGTAAAATCAATTTTTCTTATGATACGGCTTACCATGCAAATCTGCTTAAAAAACGTTAAAAACAACCCTGTATTCAAGGGCTTAGTTTGGAGTACATTGGCACTCCTAGGTACTAGCTTGACTGCTTGTAGTGGTCTAACGACCATTTCTGAGGGCAGTAAAAGCAAAATTGGTCAGGTTTTTAAGCCCTATCGTCCCGACATGGTTCAGGGAAACTTTATTTCTAAAGAGCAACTTGATCGTGTCAAAGTGGGTATGGACCGTGAAGAAATTAAAGTTATTTTGGGAACGCCATTGTTAAACAGCACCATGCACCCTAATCGATGGGATTACGTTTTTGCATTCAAGCGTGGCGAAACTCAATTAGTTGATCAGCGCCAGGTGACCTTATATTTTGAAAAAGATCTCCTTAAACAGATGAAAGCAGATGCATTGCCCACGGAGTATGAGCTGATTGCTGAAATTGACGGCATCAAAGGTGAACGCCGACCACAGCGTAAAGCAGTGGCTAAAGAATTAGAAAGTGATCATAAGGCGCCGACTGTGCAAACAATACCTAACCCAACTCAGGGTATTGGCATCCCACCTGGTGATACCAGAAATTAATCATAGTAATAACTAAAAATATTGAGATAGAAACAATGTCTACTTTGAAATTTGCTGTTGCAGGAGCATCTGGCCGTATGGGCCGCATGTTGATTGAAACTATTCTTAACAGTCCTGATGCCAAATTAGTAGGCGCTTTGGATATGGTGGGTAGTTCTGCAATTGGTCAAGACCCAGCTAATTTTTTAGGTAAAGATACAGGCATCAAAATTACTGCTGATATCAAAGAAGGTTTAAAGAACGCCGATTTTTTAATTGATTTCACAAGACCTGAAGGTACGTTGACGCACTTGGCTATTGCGCAAGAGATGGGCGTCAAAATGATTATCGGTACGACTGGTTTTAATGATGAGCAAAAGACTGTTTTAAATAAAGCCAGTCAAAAGCTAGCTATCGTTTTTGCCCCAAATATGAGTGTAGGTGTTAATGCTACATTTAAATTGTTAGAGGTTGCTGCAAAAATATTGAACCAAGGTTATGACATTGAAGTTGTAGAAGCGCATCACAAACACAAAGTTGATGCGCCATCAGGCACAGCCATTGGTATGGGCGAAGTGATTGCTAAAGCTTTGGGTAAAGAGCTAAAAGATTGTGCTGTTTATGCGCGTGAAGGTCATACCGGTGAGCGTGAAGAAGGAACCATTGGTTTTGCCACAATTCGTGGGGGAGACATCGTAGGTGATCACACAGTCATGTTCTGTGGCGATGGTGAGCGTATTGAAATCACTCACAAATCAGCTTCACGGATGTCCTATGCTCAGGGCGCCGTCAGAGCTGGGCGTTTTCTGGGCAATCAAAAAACAGGTTTATTTGATATGCAAGATGTTTTAGGACTCAAGAACCTAAAGATCTAAAAAAGTA
>CAMDUR010000007.1 GCA_945879115.1 Polynucleobacter meluiroseus | reverse complement strand
CGCTGGCGCAGGTGTTGACTTAGCAGGATTCCCTTGAGCCAAGGAAGGTCCAGCAAATAAGCCTAAGGCGGCAAATATGGCGCCTAATAAATAAATTGTAGATAGTTGTTTTTTCATAACCGATACTTTAGAGGATTCACTGACTCTTTGCTTGACTTGCCCTAAGCCATCATTCAATTGGGGCTTTTCTTAAAGCATCAAGGCCTCCTAAGAGACCTTGATGGCATTAACTAATTTTTAACAAGTTTTGACTTAAATTTTCCGGAAAACAATCGTTCCGTTGGTGCCGCCAAAGCCAAAGTTGTTTTTAACCGCCACATCAATCTTCATATCTCTGGCTGTATTGGCACAGTAGTCCAAATCACACTCTGGATCTTGATTAAAGATATTGATGGTTGGAGGTGATTTTTGGTGGTGCAGCGCTAAAACAGTAAATACTGACTCAAGACCACCAGCGCCGCCTAAAAGGTGACCCGTCATCGACTTGGTAGAGTTCACTACAACACCTTTAACGGCAGTCCCTAATGCAGCTTTTAAAGCCTCAGTTTCGTTTTTATCACCCAAGGGTGTTGATGTGCCATGCGCATTGACATAGTGCACCTGATCAGGATTGACGCCTGCATCCTTGAGCGCGTTGACCATGCAACGACGTGGACCATCCATATTAGGTGCAGTCATGTGATAAGCATCACCACTCATACCAAAGCCGGCTAGTTCAGCATAAATCTTGGCGCCACGAGCTTTAGCATGTTCATATTCTTCTAAGACCATCACGCCTGAACCCTCACCTAGAACAAAACCATCACGGTCTTTATCCCAAGGACGAGATGCAGTAGTAGGGTCATCATTACGAGTTGATAGCGCACGGGCTGCAGCAAAACCACCTACTCCTAGCGGAGAGATAGTCGACTCTGCACCACCAGCTAACATGACATCTGCGTCACCATACTGAATGAGGCGCGCAGCCAATCCAATACTGTGTAAACCGGTTGTACAAGCGGTTACAGCAGCAACGTTAGGACCTTTGAGGTTCAAGTTGATACTGAGATGCCCCGAAATCATATTGATGATGGAGCCAGGCACAAAAAACGGAGAAATGCGGCGTGCGCCACGATTAACGTATTCTGTATGGGTTTCTTCAATCAGTGGCAAGCCGCCAATGCCTGAACCCACCATGACGCCAATTCTTTCAGAGTTGTCGTCAGTGACAGTTATGCCAGAGTCGCGAAAAGCTTGAATGCCTGCAGCAAGACCATAATGAATAAAAGTATCCATATGGCGAGCTTCTTTACCGGAGATGTAATCCTCGATATTGAAACCCTTGACCTCGCCACCAAAGTGCACGGACAAACCAGAGTGGTCAAATTTTGTGATGGTGGCAATACCACTGCGACCCGCCAATAGATTATCCCAAGCATCACCCACTGTATTACCAACAGGTGAAACCAAGCCTAGTCCGGTGACGACAACTCGGCGCTGTCCCTTCAACTGACTCACTGCTACTTAGCCTTGTTTGGACTTGGCGAAATCGATAGCCAATTGCACTGTCGTGATTTTTTCAGCTTCTTCATCAGGAATCTCGATGCCGAACTCATCTTCCAATGCCATCACTAATTCAACTGTGTCTAGAGAATCAGCACCTAGGTCATTAACGAAAGATGATTCATTTTTGATTTCAGCTTCGTCTTTACCTAATTGCTCAGCTACGATTTTCTTAACGCGTTGTTCGATGTTATCCATGTAATCCCCCAAGGGTTGTTGTAAAAATATTGAAATGAGATTTTATCAGCTTATTGGGCTAATTTAGTTCAAAAATAGTCCACCATTGACATGAAGCGTTGTTCCAGTGATGTAACCGGCCCCCGGAGAGGCTAAAAACGCTACCGCATGGGCAATATCTTCAGGTTTTCCAAGGCGTTGGAGCGGAATATTAGCTTTTAATGCATTTTGTTGATCTTCTGACAGGGATTTGGTCATATCGGTGTCAATAAAGCCTGGAGCCACACAATTGACCGTGATATTACGGCTCCCTATCTCACGCGCCAAAGCACGGCTCATACCAGCCACACCTGCTTTAGCCGCGGCATAGTTAGCTTGACCAGGATTGCCACTACTGCCAACCACTGAGGTGATATTAATGATTCGACCACCTTTGGCTTTCATCATCGGGCGTAAAACCCCACGGGCCAAACGGAAAACTGCGCTTAAGTTGGTATCAATCACTGAAGACCACTCTTCATCTTTCATACGCATAGCTAAATTATCTTGAGTGATGCCAGCGTTATTCACCAAAATATTCAATGCGCCGCGCTCTTTAACGATCGAGTCAATCAAGGCATCACAAGCTGGGGCATCATTGACATTCAATACCATTCCCGCACCACCAGTTGCCTTTAATGCTGCATCAATATCTTTAGCACCAGCTTCACTGGTTGCTGTACCGATGACTACTGCACCCTGCTTAGCTAATTCCATAGCAATCGCACGCCCAATACCTCTTGATGCACCCGTTACTAAAGCAATTTGTCCTGTTAATGTTGTCACAAGCTTCTCCGACTGTCTTTTGTTATTTAGTTTGTTATTTGGTTTTAAGTTGATGCTTTGATCACAGCTAGCGCTTCAGCTAAGGTGGCAGGATCATAAACAGCCAAACCATTTAAATCACCATTGATACGTTTGGTCATACCTGCCAGCACTTTACCTGGTCCACACTCCACCACATGAGTCACCCCAAGGCTTGCCATTGCTTGAACTGTTTCAACCCAACGAACTGGTGAGGCAGCCTGTCTGACCAAAGCATTTTTAATAGCTGCTGGATCTTTTAAAATGGTGACGTCAACGTTGTTGATCACATCAATGCGTGGCGCCTGAAATACTTTATCTGCCAAATAAGCTTCTAACTTTTGAGAAGCTGGTTTTAATAGTGAAGAATGGAATGGTGCTGAAACCGGTAACGGTAATGCGCGTTTGGCACCTGCTGCTTTAGCTAACTCGCAGGCTTTTTCAACAGCTGCTTTAGAACCAGCAATCACTACTTGAGCAGGAGCGTTGTAGTTCACAGCTTCTACCACTTCGCCAGTAGCTGCTTGTGCGTCAGCACAAACTTGGCGAACTGCATCATCATCCATACCTAAAATAGCTGCCATGCCACCCGTACCAACAGGGACTGCATCTTGCATCGCTTGCGCACGAAAGCGAACCATTGGAACTGCATCTTTAAATGCAATCACGCCCGATGCAACTAAAGCACCGTATTCACCTAAGCTGTGACCCGCCATGACAGAAGCTTCTGGACCACCTTCAGCCAACCAGGCGCGGTAACAAGCAACACCCGCTGTCAACATCACGGGCTGTGTGTTAGTTGTTAAAGAAAGAGCTTCGGCAGGACCTTCAGCAATTAATTGAGCAACATCTTCGCCCAAGGCTTCAGATGCTTCGTCCAATGTTTTTTTAACTTCTGAGTGATCACCCCATGCGTTCAACATGCCCACTGCTTGGGAACCTTGACCTGGGAATACAAAAGCAAATTTCATTCAATTTCCTGTTATTTCAATTGATTAATTAATATTTGACAAGCGCCGCTGCCCATGTAAAACCGCCGCCCACACCTTCCATCAGAAGATGTTGACCTCGTTTTATTTGACCCGCTCTGATCGCTGTATCAAGTGCTAATGGAATCGATGCGGCAGATGTGTTGCCATGATCTTGAACTGTTACCACCACATGATCTAAACCGATACCTAATTTTTTAGCAGTGCCTTCCATGATCCGAATATTGGCTTGATGCGGAATCAGCCAATCAATATCTTCTGGCTTCATATTGGCTTTTTCTAATACTTCTTGTGCTACCTGCTCTAAAACTTTAACGGCTAATTTGAAAACAGCTTTGCCATCCATGCTTAAAAATGCTGAGCCTACCAGCCCACCATTATCAGCTCTGCCAGAAACGCAAAGAATGTCTCGATAACTGCCATCTGCATGCATGGCTGTTGCCAAAATACCTGGCTCATCACTTGCCTCGATCACTACAGCGCCAGCACCATCACCAAATAGAACGCAAGTGCCACGATCTTTGAAGTTCAGAATTCTTGAGAAAGTTTCTGCGCCAACAATTAATATTTTTTTGTACATGCCGCTGCGGATGAAGTTATCTGCAACCGCTAATGAATAAGCGAATCCTGAGCAAACGGCTTGCACATCAAATGCTGCGCAACCATTATTAATTTTTAATTTATCTTGTAGTACGCAAGCTGTACTTGGAAAGCCCCCTAAATTATCGGGTGTCGAAGTCGCTAAGATGATGAGGTCTAAATCGTTGGCTTGGATACCAGATGCTTCAAGGGCTTGCTCTGCCGCTTTGAGCGCGAGATCACTGGTCAGCTCACCATCGGCTGCAAAGTGACGGGCACTGATGCCACTTCTAGAAAAAATCCATTCATCACTGGTTTCAATACCATCTTTGGCTAAGAGCTCAGTGATGTCAGCATTGGTGACTTTGTTAGCTGGCAAACAACTGCCGGTTCCCATGATTCTGGCGTAAATTCTTGGAGTCATATTCTGCGTCATACTGCCTCCTGATCTTGTTGCGTAGACTGAGCGGCATTTAATGCTTCAGCTACCTTAAAGGCTTCAGCTACCTTACCGACCATATTGTTCTTGGCACCCTCATAGGCTCTGCGAAGCGCTGTCATGTATGCCTTTTTATCAGCTGAACCATGACTTTTTAATACCAAGCCTCGCAAACCCAACAGTACAGCACCATTGTAATTACGATGGTCCACGCGATTTTTAAAACGTAATAAAACGGGCATCGCTGCCAAAGCCATCAGCTTAGTCAGCCAACTACGGCTAAATTCTTCTTTGATTAAGTCCGAGATCATGTGCGCTAAACCCTCGGTTGTTTTGAGCGCCACATTACCGACAAAACCATCACAAACAACAATGTCTGTCGTGCCTTTAAAAATATCATTACCTTCTACGTTACCGTAGAAATTGAGATTACTTTGGCGCAATAGCTCACCAGCCTCTTTAACGACTTGGTTACCTTTAATGACTTCCTCACCAATATTGAGAAGACCAATGCTTGGATTGGCAATGCCATCAACTGCACGCGCCATGACATCAGCCATTCTTGCAAACTGAACCAAATGGATGGCTTCACAATCAGAATTAGCACCCAAGTCCAACATGGTGGTTCCGCGACCCAATTGATTAGGCATAGGTGCTGCAATGGCAGGACGATCGATACCATCGAGTGTTTTAAGAACGTATCGAGAAATGGCCATGAGAGCACCGGTGTTACCGGCAGAAACTGCACCATCCGCTAAGCCATCTTTAACTTGCTCAGCGGCAACGCGCATAGAAGAATCTTTTTTTCTACGAAGAGCGACTTCAATCGAATCATCCATCGTCACCACTTCAGATGCGTGAACAACGGTGATCCTCTCCCTTATTTCAGGAGACACTTTTGCCAACGCTTGATTAATTAAATCAGCGTTTCCAACAAGTCTTATTTTTAAGTCTGGCAACTCGGCCAGAAGGTCTGTGCTGGCGGGTACCGTGACCACTATTCCGTGGTCTCCACCCATCGCATCAACAGCTAGCGTGACGCTCATTAAGATTCTTAATTAAGTAAAAAGCGACAACTCAAAGGTGCCGCTTAATCTTTTTCCAGTAGGAAATTAGTCGTTCTTAGTTTTGATGACTTTACGACCACGATAGTAGCCATTTGGGCTAATATGGTGACGTAAGTGCGCCTCACCAGTCGTTGGCTCAACTGCCAATGAAGGTGGTGTCAAAAAGTCGTGTGCACGGTGCATGCCACGCTTTGATGGTGATTTTTTGTTTTGCTGAACAGCCATGGTTTTACTCCTAAACGAAGCAGAAATTGTAGCACAAGGTCATTGTTTCTTGAGCTTTTCTAGTACTGCGAATGGGTTGGGCTTCTTAATAATGATCTCTTCAGACCCTGTTTTAAGCTTTTGAGTGACCTTTGCCAAATCCTCAGTCTTGCACTCTCCTGGTGCATGCCTAGCTGATAGTGGCAGGGTTAAAAGCAGTTCATCTTCAATCGTACTCAGTAAATTAAAGGTTTCAGAGCAAACCAAGGCATCTTCAGCGTCTTGGTTTTCTTCATCCATATCCCACATTTCAGCCTCCTCTTCGGTATCAAAAAGGATGTAATCCCTATCTGAATCCAAAGACTCCGAGTAAGGCTGAAAACACGCCTGGCAATGCAGCGGGAGGTCTACTGCTAGACGTAAGTGCATGTATTGCAATGGAATTCCACCTAAATGCTCTTCAAACCAAGTGCTCATCTCCCAGTGGACTTCCGATGGCTTTAAATTGCTATCCGAGGCTATTTCCTGTGACAATCGAGGAAAGTAAGATAAATCCAAGGCACCCTGGCCGACAAAAGTACTCCCAGATTTCAGATCAATAGATTGAAGATCTTTGGGATTATTCGGCAAAATATGGGGTGTTGTTTTATTTGAATTCATACCGAAAGCATAAATGAGCGCAGTTCCTAGCCCAAGTGATTTATCAACTATTTCGCCCAAAGGGGCACAAAAATTGATTTTGGCGTCCACGTCAAAATATAGAAAAGAGCTTTTAACGCGCTTAGGGGTCCCGTTTACATGTGCCGATCCTGATGTAGATGAGCGAGCGCTCACTGGGGAAAGCCCGATGGCAATGGCTTTACGTTTAGCAGAGGCGAAAGCTTTGGCTATTGCTCAAATTGAGCCCAACACATGGGTCATTGGCTCAGATCAAGTGGTCGATTTAAATGGTGTTGCCATGGGTAAACCTGGTGATCATGCAAAAGCTCTGAAACAACTGCAAACATTACGAGGCAAAAATGTGCAATTCCACACTGCAGTTTGCTTAGCAAAAGGTCCCATCTCTCAAGTGATGAATGTCGTCACTGAGGTGACTTTTAGAGATTTAGACGATGCCACCTTAAATGCCTATTTATTAGCTGAAACTCCTTATGATTGCGCCGGTAGTGCTAAATCCGAAGGTTTGGGTATTTGTTTGTTGGAAAAAGTTCAAAGTGATGATCCAACGGCTCTGATTGGACTGCCACTCATTGCGGTCTGCACTCTCTTACGAGATGCCGGCTTTCAAATCCCAGGAACTGTATGAATGGCACACTTTATTTAATCCCTAATACATTAGGCGATGAAGCAAGAGAAGAACAACTCTCCAGTGTTTTACCAATCGATACCATTTTGCGAGCAGCGCAATTGCGTTACTGGATTGTCGAAAACGCTAAAACTGCTCGATCTTTTTTAAAAGCAGTTTCAACCCAAGCAACCCTGGTTTGCCCCATGCAAGAAATGATCATGTCAGAGTGGCGCGGTCCCGGTAAAGAACATCAAGGTCATGAAGCTGTTGATCTCAAAAAATTATTACAACCTCTCTTGGATGGCCATGACTTAGGTTTGATGTCTGAAGCTGGCTTGCCGGCGATTGCTGATCCAGGCGCAGACATTGTGAATGCCGCTCACCGCTTGGGCATTACGGTGAGAGCGTTAGTGGGGCCGAGCTCTTTGTTGCTTGCTCTCATGGCCAGCGGTATGAATGGCCAGAGCTTTGCATTTCATGGTTACTTGCCTGTGAATCAAGCTGACAAAGTCAATGCACTAAAGCAACTCGAGCAAGAGTCCAAAAGAAAAAATCAAACTCAACTTTGGATTGAGACACCCTATCGCAACAGCGCCATGATTGAAACCATGCTGCAAAGTCTTCACCCCAATACTCAAATTTGTGTGGCGGCTGACTTAAGCTTACCAACGGAGTGGGTCAAGTCGCATACAGTTGCTTCATGGCAAGCATCCATAAAAAAAGAGCCTGGATTAATCCAAGCTCTTCATCAACGCCCTGCCGTATTTTTATTATTGGCTTAGTGTTTAAATTCGTTTTTTAAATTAATTACCGTAACGTAAAAACTCGTTACGCAAAAGAACCTTCGTGGCGCCCTCACCCATTGCGGCGCCAAAGCGTTTAGCAACTCGCTCAGCTAAGTTTTCTTTGGTGGTGTAATCAACAATGTTAGGTGCCTTTAGAACATCTCTAGCCACAGAATCTATAGTGCCTGTAGCATCAGTTAATCCTAACTCAATACTGCGGGCACCATTCCATACCAAACCAGAAAACATTTCTGGTGTTTCTTTAAGACGTTGACCTCTACCATCGCGAACGACTTTGATAAATTGCTCATGAACTTCTAAGATCATGTCCTGAATAAATGCTTTTTGCTTAGGATCTTCTTTTGAGAAAGGATCCAACAAGGCTTTGTTTTTGCCGGCGGCAATCACTCGGCGCTCAATACCTAACTTATCCATCAAACCAGTGACGCCAAAACCGCCCATGATCACACCAATCGAACCTACTAAACTCGCTTTATCAACAAAGATTTGATCAGCAGCTGCAGCAACGTAGTAGCCACCAGATGCACAAAGTTCTTCAACAACAACATGGAGTGGTTTTTGGGGATGTAAAGCACGCAAACGAATGATCTCGTCATGAATAATTCCAGACTGCACAGGTGAACCACCTGGACTATTGATGCGAAGGATCACACCCACGCTTTCTGGATTTTCAAATGCTTCATTAAGAGCCAGATTGATTGCCTCAGCACTAGCCGCTGTATTAGGAGCGATTTCACCTTGCAAATTGACCAAGGCTGTATGTTTACCTAATTTTGATTGACCCCCCAATTTAATATCAAAGACATTAATAGCAATGCCGACAAAAACAATCAGGGTCATCAGACGAAGTGCTGCTCTCCAGCGACGACCGCGTCGCTGTTCTTTCATATTCTCCAGAAGGAGGTGCTCTAAGGCTTGACGCTCCCAAACTTTTTCGTCTGACATGCAGGTACTTTCTGAGTTGTTTTGTAAATTACTTCGTTTAAGTTATTTATTAATGATTGATTGCCAATTATCTTTTATTTTGAGTCTCTATGCATGTACGGCTAACCACTCTGCCAGTTCTTGTACGTTGGTACAGCAAGTAAGAGGGTTTTCTGTTCTCAGAACATCAATAGGATGAGCGCCGTAAGTCACTGCCACGGCATCTGCTCCAGCGTTGTTAGCCATTAACAAGTCATGAGTTGTATCGCCGATCATGAGAATTTTTTCCATTGGCACCATAAGAGCTTCTGATAATTCCAACAACATACCTGGATGCGGTTTAGCAAAAGTCTCATCGGGTGTTCGACTATCCACAAAAACTTCATGTAAGCCATGAAAACCCAGAGAACGGTCTAAGCCTTTACGACTTTTACCGGTGGCAACAGCTAATAAATGACCCTTTTCTTTTAGGCTGAAAAGTAAGTCTTTAGCACCCTCAAACAAACTCAATTCGTGATCGATTGATAAGTAATGGAATCTAAAGCGATCTACTAATTTAGGATGATCCTCAACTGAAACAGTTGGTACGGCTTTGCGTAAAGCTTCCTGAATACCCAGACCAATCACATGACTCGCCATCGAGTCATTGGGTACTGGCAAGTTGAGATCTCTGCAAGATTCCTGAATGCAACGAACAATCGTTGGCGTTGAATCCATCAAGGTGCCATCCCAGTCCCAAACAATTAATTCGTATTTCAAATGAGTCTCTCTGTATATTTTTAAAAGGTGTTAATAGAAACTAAATAACTGGGTTCTCTAAAGTGCCAATGCCTGCAATTTCAATTTTGACTGTGTCACCTTTTTTTAAGAACTGGGGTGGCTTCATACCCATACCAACACCGCTTGGTGTTCCGGTTGCGATCACATCACCAGGATAAATCGTCATACCAGCAGAGAGATTTTCGATAATCGTTGGAATGTCAAAAATCATTTGTTCTGTGGAACCACTCTGACGCAACTCACCATTAACCCAACATTTGATAGACGCTGAGCTTGCATCCAACTCATCAGCAGATACCAACCATGGGCCCATCGGACAAAAAGTATCCAAGCTTTTACCCACATGAAATTGCACATGCTTCGCTTGTAGGTCACGCGCACTCACATCATTGACGATGGTGTATCCCCATACATATTGAAGCGCATCTTCTTTTTTAATGCCTTTACCTTTTTTAGCAATCACTATTGCTAGCTCAGCCTCGTAGTCGACTTCTTGACTAACGCCTGAGTGACTGTCGATGGATGCGCCAGTGCCAATAACTGATTCTGGTACTTTGCTAAAAATGACAGGTGCCTTTGCTAGGTTCGCCATACTGCCTTGAGCTTCACCTAATTTGCTGTCTTTGATTTCTTTAACGTGATCTAAGTAATTTTTTCCAACGCAAAAGATATTTCTACGTGGATGAGGAATCGGTGCCAAAAGACAAACATCTTGAATGGCCATTGGCGCGCCCTGTGCTGGAAGTGCCTTTCCTTCAGCCAACATTTCAATCACCGTTAAAGCACCCCGACTAGCTTGCTCTTCTGAAAGCAGAAAAGGGGTGACTGTTTGTAGATCTTTAGAAACAAGACCAACATAACGCTGAGTCTGAAATTGGAATGCGGCTAACTTCATGAAGCTTCCTTTTATTTACTTTTATGATCTGTTGCTACCACTCATTTGTATGAGCTTATTTTAGATTTAATTGTTGGTTTCGTTGTTTTGATTGTTTTGCTTAATTTTCTTCAAACTTTTCAAAAGCTATTGGGATGGGAGCCTCAAAAGTCATTTTTTGCTCAGTTTTAGGATGAATGAAGCTTAAGTGTCTTGCATGCAATAAAAGTCGTTTCGGTCTGATGGCTTTATCTAATTCTTGATTGCCATATTTATCATCTCCCAAAATCGGATGACCATAAGCTTGGAGATGCACCCTAATTTGGTGAGTTCGACCGGTTTTTAACTGCGCTTCGACCAAAGTACATAAACCATCTAGGTAATTAGCTTTAACTCGGATGTTGGTATGGCTAAGCTGACCACCATCGCTAGCCACCCTAACTCTTCTCTCGCCGTTAGGTAATAAGTACTTAATTAAAGGGTATTTCAGAGGAATGGACTTGTTAGAGACTGGTAACTGACCATGAACAACTAATAAGTAGCGTTTTTCCATCTTTCCTTCACGAATTTGCTCGTGAAGGTGGACCAAAGCACTGCGTTTTTTGGCTAACATCAAAATGCCAGAAGTATCACGATCAAGGCGATGGACCAATTCTAAGAATTTGGCGTCGGGTCTTTGCGCTCTCATGGCCTCAATCAGGCCTAAAGACACGCCTGAACCACCATGTACAGCAATTCCGGATGGTTTATCGACTACTAATATGCTGTCGTCCTCGAACAAAATGTCAATTTCAGAGCTAATTTTGTTGGAAAGGTACTCATTATCGACAGGTTTGACCTCGGAAACCCTGATTGGCGGGAGTCGTAAAACGTCCCCTTCTTGGATTTTTTGGCTGGCATCGACCCTTTTTTTATTAATTCGGACCTCTCCAGACCGAATAATTCGATAAATATGGGTTTTGGGTACCCCTTTGGCCATGCGAAATAGGAAATTATCTAGCCTTTGGCCAGCTTCCTCAAATAAAACAACGTGTTGGGTTACCGAATTACCGTTCATATGTCATATAATGGACTATCTTGTTGCGCAACATCAAATTTATGATTTGAAAATCGTGCGCCAAGGTCGGTCCGGAATAGCCGATTGATATCCCCAGGGTTCGCCTCTCCCCTGAAGCAACGAGACGCAAGGTTGGCTGGCATAGTGCCGCGAACCGCGAAACTGATAAAAGAATTTAAGCGCGCGCTGACCCGCAAATAAGAATAAGTCAGCGAGTGTAGTGAAGAAGTTGTCACAGAAGGTTGTCTCGCACAATCACTTCAATTCCGTTTCGCGTCCCGCGATGGCTGCTAAGCCGCAGTACGGAGTATTTTATGAAAAGAATGTTATTTAACGCTACCCAACAAGAAGAGTTGCGCGTAGCGATCGTTGATGGTCAAAAACTCATCGATATCGATATTGAAACAACTGGGCGTGAACAACGCAAAGGCAATATCTACAAAGGCGTGATCACACGCATTGAACCCTCCTTAGAAGCTTGCTTCGTGAACTACGGTGAAGAGCGTCATGGCTTCTTACCTTTCAAAGAAGTTTCTAGAGCTTATTTCAAAGATGGCACAGATGTTAGAAATGCCGGTATCAAAGATGCCTTGCGTGAAGGTCAAGAAATTGTTGTTCAAGTAGAAAAAGATGAGCGCGGCAATAAAGGTGCAGCTCTCACTAGCTTTATCTCACTGGCTGGTCGTTACCTTGTTTTAATGCCTAACAACCCTCGTGGTGGTGGCGTTTCTCGCCGTATTGAAGGCGAAGATCGTAATGAATTACGTGAAGCCATGGGCCAATTAGTGGTTCCAGTCGGCATGAGCATCATTGCTAGAACTGCTGGTATCGGTCGCACAGCTGAAGAGTTAGATTGGGACCTGAACTACTTAATGAAGCTTTGGAATGCTATTGACGAAGCTGCTAGTGGCAATCAAGCCCCTCTATTAATTTATTTAGAATCAAGCCTAGTCATTCGCGCCATCCGCGATTACTTCCAGCCTGATATTGGTGAAATCTTGATCGACACTGATGAGATTTTCGAACAAGCCAGCGCCTTTATGTCAGTAGTAATGCCAGACAATATGTCTCGCGTTAAGCGTTACCAAGACGATGTTCCTCTGTTCTCAAGATTCCAAATCGAACATCAAATTGAAACTGCTTACTCACGTACCGTTTCATTACCATCAGGTGGCGCGATTGTGATTGACCATACAGAAGCTTTAGTTTCTGTTGACGTTAACTCTGCTCGCTCTACTCGTGGTTCAGATATTGAAGAGACTGCAGCAAGAACGAACTTAGAAGCTGCTGATGAATTAGCACGTCAAATGCGTTTGCGTGACCTTGGCGGCTTGATTGTGATTGACTTCATCGACATGGAGTCAACAAAGAACCAAAAAGAAGTAGAGCAACGTCTTAAGGATGCCTTGCGCCATGATCGTGCCCGTGTTCAGATGGGTAAGATCTCTCGCTTTGGTCTTTTAGAGTTGTCACGTCAACGTCTACGCCCTGCTCTTTCTGAGAGCAGTAACGTGACTTGCCCACGTTGTAACGGTACAGGTCATATTAGAGATACTGAATCTTCAGCACTTCAAGTTCTTCGCATCATTCAAGAAGATGCTATGAAAGAAAATACCGCATCAATCCACTGCCAAGTACCAGTGGATGTTGCAGCATTCCTTCTAAATGAAAAACGTGCTGAAGTTATCAAAATTGAGAGTCGTTTCAAGGTCAATATTCTTTTATTACCAAACAAACATTTAGAGACCCCGCATTACAAATTAGAGCGCCTGCGTCATGATGACCCGCGCCTTGATGATCCAAGAGCAAGTTACGACATGGCTGAAGAAGCTAGTAAAGAACTTGAATCAGACACGATCTTGAGTCGCAAAGCTGAAGACGCTAAGCCACGATTAGAAGCCGCTGTTAAAGGTGTTCGCCCAAGTCAACCAGCGCCAACCGGTGTTGTTCGCCCTGAGCGCAAGACTGCTGGTGAAAAATCAAGTTCTGGTGGTTTGATTGGTTTCATTAAGAAACTGCTCGGTGCCAAAGAGGAAGTTTCTACTGATAAGCGCCCAACACGCGATGGTCGTAATGATCGCAATGATCGCGGTGACCGCAATGATCGTAATGGTCGCAATCGTAATAACCGTAATCGTGGCCGCAATAAAACAGAGGGTGGTGAAGGCAATAAACCTGCTCGCGAAGGTGAAGATAAAGCTGAAACTAAAGAAGCTCGTCCTCAGCAAAATCGTAACCCACGTCAGCCACGTGAGCCCCGCCAGCCACGCGAAAACAAACCAGAGGGCGAAGAAACAAAATTAGATCCAACTAAAGATGTTTTAACGCATGGTTCAGGTGATCGCCCAGCACAATCAGCAGACGGTGAAGATCGCCCACGTGGTCGTAATCGTCGTGGTCGTAACCGTCGTGATCGTACAGACCGTCCTGAAAATGATGCAGAGAACACTGGCGCAGTTGAATCAGCTCAAAGCAATATTGATTTAGGTGGTGATACTCAAGTAGCCGCAGCTTATGAGTCACCAGCTGTAACAGTTGCTGTTGATGCTTTTGTTACCCCTGTTGTTGCTGCTACTGTTGTTGCGGCACCAGTTGTTCAAGCAATGGCTCCAGTCGTTGCAGCTCCAGAAGTTGTCAATGCTGCGCCAGCTCCATTGCCAAAAGTAGAATTCAAAGCACTTCAACCAGCTGAGCTAGATTCCGTATTAGCTACTGCAGGAATGGTTTGGGTTAATACTGATAACAGCAAATTGGAAGAAGTTCGCGCGCAAATTGCTGCTGAGCCGGTTGTTAACCACCCACCACGTGAACCAAAACCAGCTGTTGAGCTTTCAACAGAGCCCATGGTTTTGGTTGAAACTGGTGGTAAAGAGCAAATCGTCGAAAAGTAAACTTAGTTCTACAATGGGGGAATATGTCAGAAAGAGTCATTCCCCTCATTGATGAGCGCCAAAGAAAGATTGGTAGCCTTGTGCCGGTTATACCGGCACAGCTACTCAATCCCAACGGTCTTCTCGCTGATCAGCGTGGCCGGTCACTCCATGATTTAAGAATCTCCGTCACAGATCGCTGCAACTTCAGATGCACTTATTGCATGCCTAAGGAAGTATTTGATAAGGATTACCCGTATCTAGCACATGGTGATTTACTTAGTTTTGAAGAAATCACACGTCTAGCAAAAATTTATATTGAGCACGGTGTTGAAAAGATTCGCCTAACCGGTGGGGAACCTCTTTTGCGCAAGCATATCGAGAAACTCATCGAAATGTTAGCTGTATTAAAAACTCGCAGTGGCAAACCACTCGACTTAACATTGACCACTAATGGCAGCCTTTTACGCAAAAAAGCTCAAGCCTTAAAAGATGCAGGACTGTCTCGCTTAACGGTTAGTCTTGATGGTATCGACGATCATATTTTTCGTCAGATGAATGATGTCGACTTCCCAGTGACCGATGTTTTAGATGGCATTGAAGCCGCACGTGAAGCTGGCTTTGAAAATATCAAAGTAAATATGGTTGTTAAAAAGAATTGCAATGATCAAGAAATCATTCCAATGGCGAGTTACTTTAGAAATACCGGTGTCACTCTACGATTTATTGAGTTCATGGACGTTGGCGCCTCGAATGGTTGGAATATGTCAGAGGTGCTCCCTTCTGCAGATGTCATTAAAAAAATTCATGAGGCTTTTCCATTAACCAATATTGACCCTAACTACCCTGGTGAAGTTGCTGAGCGCTGGAGATATTTGGATGGCTCAGGTGAAGTGGGCGTTATCTCAAGTGTGACCCAAGCATTTTGTAAAGATTGTTCAAGAGCTCGCCTCTCGACCGAGGGTAAGATGTATCTGTGTCTATTTGCAACAGAGGGGCATGACCTGAAAGCTCTGCTTCGCGAAGGTCGCACCGATCTAGAAATTAGCAATGCCATCGCACAAGTGTGGTCACATAGAGCAGATCGTTACTCAGAGCTTCGTGGCTCGCCAGAATTAGCCAATAAAACAAAAGTTGAGATGTCTTATATTGGTGGCTAGTTATCTCACTCATATAGAAACAATTTCATGACGAAGTTATCACTTCCTACGCTTCCAACTCTTAACTCAGTTGTTACCTGCCAATCAGACTATGACCCTGAGTCCTTGAGAGTGGATCAAGCACTTCAAATCGTGCAAGATTTTGTTCGTCCTGGTGCCAACGCTCTTGAAACAGAAACAGTGGGCATCTATCAATCTCTTGGGCGAGTTTTAGCTAAAGATATTACTTCTCCCATCAATGTACCTGCGGCTGATAACTCTGCGATGGATGGCTATGCTTTTGCGGGCTCATCCCTATCAGCTGATGCATCCACCCGTTTGCACATGATTGGTAAAGGTTTTGCGGGCAATGCATTTGTTGGTGATGTCAAAGCAGGTGAATGTGTTCGTATCATGACCGGGGCCATCATGCCCAATGGCTGTGACACAGTCATTCCGCAAGAGTTGGTAGAAGTTGATGGTGAACAAGTTCAATTTACTTCTTCTGTTGTTAAAGCAGGAGATAACCGCCGACTCAAAGGTGAAGACCTTAGTATCGGTAGTGCCGCATTGACTGCTGGAAAAGTGATTCGACCTGCCGATCTTGGCTTAATTGCATCCTTGGGCATGGGTGAAGTGGCTGTGAAGCGTCGCCTACGAGTGGGATTTTTCTCAACCGGTGATGAATTACGATCTATCGGACAAGCTCTCGATCCTGGCTGTGTTTATGACAGCAATCGATATACCCTCTTTGGCATGCTCTCTCGTCTCGGTGTTGAGATCACAGACTTTGGCGTGGTTCGAGATAACCCAGAAGATATGCGTCGTGCATTTTCTGATGCTGCCGCACAATGTGATGCCGTTGTCACCTCAGGGGGCGTATCTGTTGGTGAAGCAGATTACACCAAACAAATCATGCGTGAATTAGGTGATATAGCCTTTTGGAAAATTAATATGCGCCCCGGCAGACCGATGGCCTTTGGCTCGATTCAATCCAATGGTCATCAAGCGGTTTTATTTGGTTTGCCTGGCAATCCCGTGGCAGTCATGGTGACTTTCTATCAATTTGTTCGTCATGCTTTATTGGCGATGTCTGGCGCCACTGAATTAGCACCGCAAGCCATGCAAGCTCGCGCATTGGAAAACATTAGAAAACGCCCTGGTCGTACCGAGTTCCAAAGAGGCATCATCAAATCTGATAGCCATGGTATTAATACTGTGAGTATTACAGGCGCACAAGGTTCAGGCGTCTTGCGTTCAATGAGTGAAGCGAATTGCTTCATTATCCTTGAGCATGACCAAGGCCCCATTCAAGCAGGCGACTTGGTCAAGGTTGTTTTATTTGAAGGTCTTTTATGAGAGATTTGTGTTGCAATGCCGCAAAAGTTTTTTACTTGGTATAAAATTGCGGCAATATTCGTTAAATCCCTTATAAAACTGCTCTTTCAACCACAAACATCATGCCTAGCTCCTCAAGCACCAAACATACTAAAAAAGAGATCATTTATGTAGATCCATTACATACAGCGAAGACGCTGGTGTTGGTGTATCTCAGTTTTTCTGTACCTGTTGTTTTATTAGCTTTGTTTGTGGCATTTGTGAGAGATGGTGAACTACCTGGCTTTACCGTTATTTCAGCACTGGTGCTGAATGCCTTAATTGGATTCGGCTTGTTGTGGTTAGCTTGCAAAGTTTATAACTGGGTTGCAGAACGTTTTGGTGGCATTGAAGTAGCAGTTAAAGAAACGACTGTGGTTGAAACTAAAAGTTCATCCGCACAAGATTAAAATTTTTCACCGATGTGTTGGTGAGTGTTAAAAAAGCGAATCATCTAGATTCGCTTTTTTATTTTTAGCTCAATAAGTTAGGTGGCGTTTTACCAGCAATACCCGCTAAACAATTTTCAATAGCTAACTCAACCATGGCTCTACGAGTTTTCTCGGTAGCGCTGGCAATATGAGGAGCCAAGACAATGTTCTTTAACTCCAATAATTCTGGGCGAACAGAAGGTTCCCCTTCAAATACATCAATACCAGCAGCAAAGATACGTTTTTCTTTCAGCGCCTTTGCCAACGCTAACTCATCAACAATACCGCCGCGAGCGATATTGACCAATGTTGCCGTTGGCTTCATCATCGCTAATTCTTTTTCGCCAAAGAGATGATGATTTTCTGGGGTGTAAGGCATCACTAAAATAATATGATCAGATTCTTTTAAGAGCGTTTCACGATCAACATAAGTCGCGCCACATTCTTTTTCTAACTCAGGTGATAAACGTGAACGATTGTAGTAACGCACTTTCATTCCAAAACCCAATGCTCTTCTAGCTATAGCTTGACCGATACGACCCATACCCATGATGCCTAAAGTACTGTGATGAATATCCATCGCTAGAGGGGTGTCGCATATTGAGAATTTTTTCCAGTGACCAGCCCTTAACCAATGTTCGCTTTCAGTAACGCGACGGGCTGTTGCCATTAACAAAGTAAAACCAAAGTCAGCTGTTGTTTCAGTCAATACATCGGGCGTGTTGGTAGCCATCACATGGGCAGCCTTAAAAGCTGGCATGTCTAAGTTGTTGTAACCCACCGCAATATTTGAAACAATTTTTAACTGTGGAGAAGCTTTGAGCATATCGGCATCAACGCGCTCACTTCCAGTAATGATCGCTGCATCTTTATCGGCGAAAGCTGCTTTTAAATCAACCGGATTCCATAGATGATCGTCTTGGTTGGAGTGCACCTCTGCCACCTCTTCGAGCTTAGCCAAAAGATCAGGAAAAATGGCTCTTGCCACTAAGATTTTAGGTTTTTGATTGGTTTGCGACATGTGGGTCTCCAGCTCGTATTGTATTTTTAAGGGCTATTTCTTCAATTGTATGTCATCAGTTCAGACAACTTGAGAATGGCATTCTGATTGAAAAATAAGGTCTTCTCAGCTTATTAGCAGCAACAGGGCTGCCTGAGATAAAATAGCTCTTTGACTCATTTTGAGAACCTTGTCATGACTTATGTAGTTACCGAAGCTTGTATTCGTTGCAAATACACAGATTGCGTTGATGTCTGTCCTGTAGATTGTTTTCGCGAAGGTCCGAATTTTTTAACCATCGATCCAGACGAGTGTATCGATTGCGCTGTATGCGTTCCTGAATGCCCTGTTAATGCCATTTATGCAGAAGATGATGTGCCAGGTGACCAACAAGCATTTATCAAACTCAATGTGGAATTGGCTCGTAACTGGCCATCTATTACAAAATCTAAATCTCCACTGCCTGATGCGGATGAATGGAAAGACGTTAAGGGTAAGTTAAAAGAGCTAGCCCGTTAATTTTGAATACGGACCAAGGTCTAGTCCTTAGACATTGCCCTAGATAGAATGACAACGGGGATCAAGCCAGCTAGAACAATCGTTAGTGCCGGCCAAGCCGCTTCAGCTAAGCGTTCATCAGAAGCCAACTGAAAAGTAATCACTGCCAAAGTATCAAAGTTAAATGGTCTTAAGACTAAGGTCGCTGGCAATTCTTTCATCACATCAACAAATACCAAAAGCCCTGCTGTTAATAAGCTTCTTCTTAAAAGCGGCAAATGAATTTTTGTCAGGAGCTCCAACTTACCAGTACCTAAACTCATGGCACTGGCATCCATGCTGGGAGTGATTTTGCTCAAGCCAGCTTCCACAGTTTGTAAACCTGAAGATAAAAAACGAGTGAGATAGGCATAAATCAGAATTAAAAATGAGCCTGAAAGAAGCCAAGCAATATCCAACTGTGCAAGAAGTATCAAAATGCCCACAGCTAATACAGCACCAGGCACTGCATAGCCAAGGCTGACCATGCGATTGGCAAATAATTGCAATCCACCCTTAGCGATTCTAGCGGTATAGGCCAACCAAACTGCAATCACGACAGCTAGGATGGCTGTTACTGTCGATAGCGTGAGGGTATTGGTTAGCCAACTCCAATAACGTGCATTGAGAGTTTCTTCACTTGAAAAAGCCAGATGTGCCATGATGATTACAGGCAATATAAAACCAAAAATTAGTGGCAAGGCACAAGCGAGGCTGGCCCAAAAAGCTTTACTACCACTCAAGCGCCAAGGCATGATTTGGCGAAATCTTTGGCCCGTGGCTGCGAAACGCATTTGACGACGGCTAGCGTGTTCTAGCATCAATAATAAAAAGATGACTCCCAAGAGCGCTGCTGATAATTGAACAGCCGCCATGCGATCCCCCATACCCAGCCAAGCGTGGTAGATGCCTGTGGTCATGGTTTGTACGCCAAAATAAGATACGGCGCCATAGTCCGCCACAGCTTCCATCAATGCCAGTGCAACGCCTGCCATGGTGGCAGGTCTTGCCATCGGTAAAGCCACTTGCCAAAAAGCACTCCAAGGACCAGCACCCAAAGTTCTGGCAGCTTCCATCAATTTAGGGCTGCGCTCTAAAAAAGCCGTTCTACAAAGTAGATAAACATAAGGATAAAGTGCCAAACTAAGAACGCAGATGGCGCCCCAAACAGACCGAGGATCAGGAAACCAACCTAGTCTAGAAACACCCAAAGCATCCCGCAAAAAGCTTTGGATGGGTCCGGAGAACTGAAAGAAGTCAGTGTAGGCGTAGGCCATCACATAAGTGGGCATAGCCAAAGGCAAAATCAAGGCCCATTCATAAACACGCTTACCAGGAAAATCACAGGTCGCGACAAGCCAGGCGGTGATGATACCCATGCTGGCAACACCCACCGCAACGCCGATGGCCAGTATTAAAGTGGTGCCTGCATAGCCCGGTAAGATGGTATGGACGAGGTGAGAAAGTACATCTCCACTAGTAGATTGCGGGCTCAAAAGGCCTGCAAAAATACCCAATATTGGCAAAGCCAATATCAATGATAGAAGTATGGGTGTTAAACGTGGTCGCAAGATGCGACAATTATAAGAATGATTATCGATACATCGCCAATTCATTTAAATCTAGAGGGTATTCATGTCAGCTATCCAGGTGAAAAGTCTGGTAGCTGGAACGATGCTGTCCAAGGTCTAAACATGCATTTAAGGCATGGCAGAATTGGCTGTCTCCTTGGCCCATCAGGCTGTGGCAAGTCAACTGTACTTCGAGCTATTTGTGGGTTTGAGCCCATTCAGGCCGGTGAAATCTTAATTGATAAGCAATTGGTCAGTTCAAAAGGCTTCACGCTTGCTCCTGAAAAAAGGCGTGTTGGCGTTGTTTTTCAGGACTATGCCCTATTTCCACACCTCACTAATGTTCAAAACGTGGCATTTGGTCTGAGACATCTTTCAAAAAAAGAGGCTTTAGAAAAAGCCCATGAATGGTTAAAGCGCGTTGGTCTAGTCAATGTCTGCTCACGTTACCCTCATGAATTATCAGGCGGTCAACAACAGCGCGTTGCCTTGGCAAGAGCCATGGCTCCTGAGCCAGAGATTTTGCTACTGGACGAGCCCTTTTCAAACTTAGACGTGGATTTGCGTGAGCGCTTAGCGGGTGAGATCAGAGACATCCTAAAGGCTAACAATACAACCGCTCTTCTTGTTACCCATGATCAATTTGAAGCATTTGCAATTGCCGATGACATTGGTGTGATGGTCGATGGACAATTAGTGCAATGGGATAACGCCTACAACCTCTATCATCGTCCAGCAACACGATTTGTTGCAGACTTTATTGGGTATGGCGTGTTTGTGCCCGGTAAGACTCAAGTAGGCCCATCAGTTGAAATTGAGTTAGGCAACTTACCTTTACCTCAATCTAGTTACGGATTACCTGGTGAAGAGGTGGATGTTCTATTAAGAGCGGACGATATTATTCATGATGATGACAGCCTCTTACAAGCCAAAGTCATCAGTAAAGCTTTCCGGGGTGGCGACTTTTTATACACATTAGCGCTTGAATCTGGTCAAGAAATTATGGCGATGGTGCCAAGTCATCACGATCATGCGATTGGTGAAAAGATTGGTATCAAGTTGGTGGCTGATCACGTTGTCACATTTAGCAAATCTTAGAAGTAGTAGAATCATTTTATGAAGCAATATCAAGATCTCATGCGCCATGTTTTGGCCAACGGCACTCATAAATCAGACCGTACTGGTACAGGCACCGTCTCTGTCTTCGGACACCAAATGCGCTTTAATTTACAAGAGGGGTTTCCGGTTGTCACCACCAAGAAACTTCACCTCAGATCCATCATTGTTGAGTTGCTTTGGTTTTTACAAGGGAGCACCAATAACAATTGGTTAAAAGAACGCGGCGTTAGCATTTGGGATGAGTGGGCTAAAGAGGATGGTGAATTAGGTCCCATCTACGGTTATCAGTGGCGTTCTTGGCCTGCTCCAAATGGCGAACACATTGACCAAATCAGCCAGTTGATCGAGCAAATTAAAACTAATCCTGACTCTCGTCGACTGATCGTCTCCGCATGGAACGTCGCCGAGATTCCACGCATGGCCTTGCCACCATGTCATGCCTTTTTCCAATTCTATGTAGCTGATGGCAAGCTGTCTTGCCAACTTTATCAACGCAGTGCGGATATTTTCTTGGGCGTACCTTTTAATATCGCCAGCTATGCATTACTTACTCATATGATTGCCCAGCAGACTGGCTTAACACCTGGTGACTTTGTTTGGACAGGCGGTGATTGCCACCTCTATACCAATCATATGGAGCAAGTAAAGCTTCAGCTCTCACGTGAGCCACTGGACCTTCCTCAATTAGCCATCCACCGTCAACCAGCATCTATTTTTGATTATGAGTACGAGGATTTTGAGTTGGTGGGTTACAAACATCACGACCCTATCAAAGCCCCTGTGGCTATTTAAGTTTTTAAGGAATTATTTTGGAATTAGCCATCATTGTTGCTCGCGCTAAAAATGGCGTTATTGGCGTTAACAACACTTTACCTTGGCGCTTACCTGAAGATCTCAAGCATTTTAAAAATACGACTCTAGGGCATCCCATCATCATGGGTCGTAACACTTGGGAGTCTCTTGGTAAAGCACTTCCAGGTCGCAGAAATATTGTGGTGAGTCGCAATCCTGATTACGAAGCTGCTGATGCAGAAGTATTTGAGTCACTCGATGATGCAATTGACGCATGCACAGGCAGTGACAAGGTTTTCATTATTGGTGGCGCACAAATCTACGATGAAGCTCTCATCTATGTTGATAAGCTGATCATCACTGAGGTGGATATCGAAGTTGATGGTGACGCCTACTTCCCGAATGTCGACGAGATGCTTTGGAAAGAAACATCAAGAGAAGAGCATCACAATGGTGAAATAGGTTTTGCTTTTGTGACTTACGAAAGTAATCTTTAATTATTACTGGGCTTAGCTAATTAACTGGCTTAGTTAATTAGCTAATTAACGACCACCCACCGCAATATTCTCAATCAGAATCGAGCCTGTTTCTTTAGTGCCTCTCACAATCGTGTCAGAACCAATAGCCACGATTTGTTTGAACATATCTTTTAAGTTACCGGCAATCGTGATTTCTTCAACAGGATGAACGATCACACCGTTCTCAACCCAGTAGCCAAAAGCACCACGAGAATAATCGCCATTGACATAGTTCACGCCTTGGCCCATTAAGTCAGTTACTAACAAACCAGTGCCCATCTTTCTCAAAAGTGCTGGTAAGTTATCAGATGGTTTTGTAAGACGACTCTTGAGTTGTAGTTGGTGTGAACCACCCGCGTTACCCGTGGTTTTCATGCCCAGCTTTCTAGCTGAATAAGTGGATAAGAAATATCCTTGTACCACTCCCGCATCGATCACTTTACGAGATCGAGTTTTAACACCCTCTTCATCAAACGGCGCACTGCCAGTTAGTCGAGGAATATGTGGCTCTTCATACAAGTCGATGTGCTTCGGGAATACTTGCTGGCCAATGCTATCTAATAAGAAACTTGATTTTCTGTAAAGAGCACCACCCGATGTAGCTTGTACATAGGCACCTAATAATCCAGCGGCTAACGGCGCCTCAAAAATAATCGGGCAATGACGTGTTGAAATAGACCGAGCACCTAATCGAGCGAGAGCTCTTTTTGCAGCGTAGGCGCCAATTGTTTTTGGATCGGCTAAATCACTTGGCGCCCTTGACGTTGTGTGCCAATCATCACGCTGCATAGCGGCGCCTTTTTTATTGGAGGCGCTAGCGATTGGCGTACATGAAATGTAATGCCTTGAAATAGCATAGCCCCCCATAAAACCATTACTAGTCCCCAACATGAAGTGCGATTGCTGAGCAGACACGGAGGCACCGTCACTATTGGAAATGTTCTTACTAACTGCAAAGGCGCCTTGTTCAGCATCTCTAGCAATCTCAACCGCATCAGCAGTTGTAATGTTCCATGGGTGGAACAAATCAAGATCTTTTGGATTTTTTTCAAATAGATGAGCTTCGGCTAAGCCAGCACAATCATCTTCTGCCGTATGTTGCGCAATATGAAAGGCTGCTTGAACGCTGGCCTTTAGTGATTCTTTAGAAAAATCACTGGTGCCTGCGTTACCGCGACGCTGACCGATAAAAACGGTGACCCCTGCCTGCTTATCGAGATTTTGCTCAATGGTTTCGATATCGCCCTTACGAACGGAGACGGATAAACCATTACCTTCAGAGAGCTCTGCAGCGGCATTTGTGGCGCCCAAAGCCTTGGCTTCAGACAATAAATAAGAAACTAATTCTTGTAATTGTTGGGGTGTATGTGAAAACATACCGCAATCATAGCTAGAATTGAAACATGAGTACAAATATTACAAATTCAAAAAACAAGAATCGCCAACATCCTGATGAAGTTTGGATTGGCTTGATCTCTATTTCTGACCGAGCCAGCAGTGGCGTTTACCAAGACGAGGGTATCCCCGCTTTGGAGAATTGGTTCAGTAAAACCTTGCTATCCCGATGGCATATGGAGTCTCGTCTCATTCCGGATGAAAAAGAGCTGATCTCTAAAACGATTATTGAGTTGATTGATGTGGTGGGCTGTGACTTGGTTCTAACCACTGGTGGTACAGGACCCTCCAGACGTGATGTGACGCCTGAGGCGACTTTAGCGGTTGCTACCCGTGAGATGCCAGGGTTTGGTGAACAAATGCGCCAAATCAGCCTTAAATTCGTTCCTACGGCTATTTTGTCTAGGCAGGTTGCTGCCCTTCGGGAGATTGATGGTCACGCTGCCCTGATTATTAATTTACCGGGGCAACCAAAGGCTGTTCAGGAAACATTGGAAGGTCTGAAAGACAGTGATGGCAAATCGATCATGCCAGGCATCTTTGCAGCAGTACCCTATTGCATTGATTTGATCGGTGGGCCTTACATTGAAACGAATGAAGCGGTTCTGAAAGCTTTTAGACCTAAGTCAGCGATTAGGGCTAAAAGCTAGATCGTTTTATCTGGGCTTGCTAAGTTTGCCTCAAGCCTAAATAAAGACCGATTGGTACAAAGAACATAGCTGATAGATTGCCAAGTAGGACAATCGATGCCACCAGTTCTGGATCTTGCTTATTGCGATCGGCCACCAGGAAGTTCAGTACCGCAGGCGGTAAGCTGGCAAATACAAATAACAAGCCTCGCTGTAAATCAGTCATCTCGATCAGTGGTGAAATCAACAAAGCAATCATGATGCCGGTAATAGGACAAATCACAGCGCCCAAGAAACCTTCACGCCAATGTCTTAGGTTGGCATCTTTCATCCGAACACCGAGTGAGAAGAGCATGAGCGGTATGGTGGCATCACCCAAAAGTTTGATCGATTGGTAAAGGGGTTCGGGCAAGGTGTAAAGATGTTTGGTGCTCGATAAAAAAACTCCAAGAATGGTGGCAATGACCATGGGGTTAGCAAAGACACCACTGACTGAAGCTTTGGGATTAACGAGCTTAACGCCCAATGTGAAATGCAATAAATTAGAGATCGCAAACAAGGCTACTGCCGGAGCCAATCCGACTGAGCCAAAAGCAAAAACGGCTAAAGGCAAACCCATATTGCCGCAGTTATTGAACATCATGGGTGGCATAAAGGTTTTAGGATCCATGCCTGAGATTTTGGCAATCGGCCAAGCTAAGATACCTGAACCCACCACAATCGCGACTCCACAAAGCAATAAGTTCCAGTGCTCTAACAGCTCAAAGTCTCTACTAATAAAAGCTGAGGTCACCAATAAAGGTGCAATGACATCAATCGTTGCTTTATTGATGCCTGACATATCAGGATGAGTTTTGCGACCATACAACCAACCAACAAGGATGATTAGAACAACTGGCGTGATGATGGCAGCAATTTTTAAAAACATTTAATTACCTTCAGCAATGGGGGCGTCCCCCACAGTAGGAATAAATAATTTTTCGCGGTAATAACGTAACTCTTCAATCGACTCAAGAATATCAGCCAGTGCCGTATGAGCCTGTTGCTTAGAGAAGCCCTTAGCGATCTCTGGTTGCCAACGTTTACATAATTCTTTAATCGTTGAAACATCAATATTACGGTAGTGGAAATAAGCTTCCAGCTTAGGCATATAGCGGTACATAAAACGTCGATCTTGGTGGATCGTATTGCCACACATCGGAGTGATACCAGCCTTTAGATGTTCTTTGAGAAAGGCAATGCACTGAGCCTCTACCTCAACATCTGTGAGGGTCGAAGCTTTCACCTTATCAATTAAGCCAGATCTTCCGTGAGTTCCTGTATTCCAAGCATCCATACCGTCTAAAACAGCATCTTCTTGATGAACAACCAAAACTGGGCCTTCAGCGATAATGTTCAGGTCGCCATCTGTCACAATCATGGCTATTTCTAAAATTCGGTCGGTGTCTGGTAGTAATCCAGACATCTCCATATCCACCCAAACTAAACGGTCATTCTTTCTTGTTGTACTCATCCCTATAATCTTCTCATGACATTTACATTAATCTTTATTTTGGGCTTGGTCCTTAGCACCGCAACCCGCTATTACTTAGCAGGTCGCCATATTAAGCATATTGCCAAACATCGGGACCAAGTGCCTAGCGACTTTGCAAACAAAGTCTCATTAGTTGAGCATCATAAAGCCGCCGACTACACAATGGCTAAATTACGCTTAGGTTTATTTGAAATTGGCCTTTCAGCAGCTATTTTGATCGCCTTTACTCTTTTGGGTGGCATACAGATCATCCACAATGCAAGTCTTGAGTTGCTTGGCCCAGGGATTCCTCAACAAATTGCTCTTCTGGTTTTAATCAGCGTCATCACCGGAATCATTGATCTGCCTTTTTCTCTTTATCGCCAATTTGGTATTGAGGAGCAATTTGGTTTTAATCGAATGACTGCCAAGCTGTACATCATGGATTCCATCAAAGGCATTCTTTTGGGTTTAGCCATTGGATTACCATTGCTATGGGTGGTTTTATCCCTCATGACGGAAGCTGGTCAATATTGGTGGATTTGGACTTGGTTTGTTTGGGTAGGCTTCAATGCACTTTTGTTGTGGCTATTCCCAACCTTTATTGCACCCCTGTTCAATAAATTTAAACCATTAGAAGATGGCCCCTTAAAAGACCGTATCGAACAATTACTCCATCGATGTGACTTCACCAGCCAAGGTCTATTCATCATGGATGGTAGTAAAAGAAGTGCTCATGGCAATGCCTACTTCACTGGGATGGGCAAAGCCAAACGCATTGTGTTTTTTGATACGCTCATTGAAAGACTTAACCCTCAAGAAATCGAGGCTGTCTTAGCTCATGAGTTGGGTCACTTCAAACGCCAACATATTCGTAAACGCTTGATCCAGTCTTTTGCTTTAAGTTTTGTAGTCTTAGGTCTATTGGGTTGGATATCCACCCAAGCATGGTTCTATTTAGGCCTAGGCGTTATGCCTGATTTAAATGGCTACAACGCTGGTTTGGCATTGGCTTTATTTATGCTGGTGATGCCCGTCTTTGGGTTTTTCTTGACCCCAATCAACAGCATGGGCTCGCGCAAACATGAATATGAAGCCGATACTTTTGCTGCAGAAAAAGCATCAGCTCATGATTTGATTACGGCATTGGTCAAGCTCTACCAAGATAACGCAGCAACCTTAACGCCGGATCCTTTGTATTCCAAATTTTATGATTCTCATCCGCCTGCGCCATTAAGAATTGCACACTTACAAAAGCTTGCACATTAAGGGATTAAGATAGCTATTAATGAAATCATTCAAAGCCTTACTTGTCGCCTCCTATGGTCGTCACTATCTTGCAAGAATGATTGGCGCTGATGGCGGCGATGCTAAAGCTCTCTATCAAGTCACCTCGCGTGGCAAGCAACACTTAGGTGCAGTCGGCGATGTCTTAGAAGTCACTGAAACTGGCCCCGAGCAAGCGGTGATCGATGCTATCTCTTCCAGAAAAAATTTACTTTATCGCTCGGATGCTTATAAGAGTAAATCGATTGCCAGTAACGTTGATCAAATTTTGATTGTGTTAGCTACCGAACCAGGCTTTTCTCCAGATCTACTTGGTAGAGCCGTTGTTGCAGCAGAAACAGCAGATATTATTCCTCGTATTATTTTGAATAAATGTGATTTACCGAATAAGTTGCCAGCCGCTCGCAAAATGTTAGAGCCCTATATCGCTATGGGTTATCCGGTTCATGAAATGTCGGTCAAACATGATCCTGCGTCTGTACAAGAATTAGCGCAGCACCTTTATGGAAAAGTCTCCGTTCTTGTTGGCCAATCAGGCATGGGTAAATCAACCTTGTTGAACGCTCTCATCCCCGATGCAGTTGCGCAAACGCAAGAGCACTCTAAGAAATTAGATAGTGGTAAACATACAACGACAGCTTGTCGTTATTACGACTTACCAGCAAGAGTCGGTGATGCATCTGGATTTGTAGGCGCCATGATTGACTCACCAGGCTTCCAAGAATTTGGCTTAGCGCACTTATCCGAAAGTGAACTCCAACATGCTTTTATTGAATTTAGACCGCTACTGGGTCAGTGTAAGTTTCATAATTGCAGTCATGGCGATGAGCCAGGTTGCGTGATCCGAGCAGCAGTTAATACGGGGACTATCTCAGCGCAGCGAGTGGACTTATTCCGTCAACTGCGCCACGAATCACATAATGCCGATACTATCCAAGCCAGACTGAAATAGTCATCAAGGCTATTAAAACTAACCAAAGTATCACTGCTCGCCAAACCAAGCCTACGGCTGAACGCATACTCCGAACGGATGCTTCAACGCCAATATCAATGATCGGCGGTTCACCTGCTTCAGCCATGCGCATAGCTTCATTGCTATCGGGTTCAGGTAATGGAGAGCCTAGACGGACACCTAACGCCCCAGCACCAGCGGCCAAAATAACTGCTTCTAACTCATTCGCCCATTTCTTTAAGTGGAAGCGCCAAGCGTAAACGGCATCTTCAAAATTACCAACAATGGCAAATCCAATGGCAGTTAATCTTGTTGGTAACCAATCAATCGCATGGAAGAATTTTCTAGCAGCAAGACCAAGGTTGGCGCTTGCCTGAGATGGCCAACGCTCAGATGCCATATCAGCCAATCGATAAAGTACGACACCTGCTGGACCTAGCGGCAACATGAACCAAAAAATAACTCCGAACACATGACGATGCGATCCGACAATGGCTCGCTCTAAAGCTATACGAATCACTTCGGACTCCGTCATGGTTTCTGTATTGATACCATCCCCTTGCCACTCAGCCAAAATCTTTCTAGCAAGATCTAAATCTCGCTCGAGTAAAGCTTCATGAATAGCTGTGAACGGGTGGCTAAATTGTCTAAATCCTAGATACAAATAAACAATCAAGATATTCCATACAAACGCCAATAGCGGTTGGATAGATAGCAAAGTAATATGAATCGCCAAGACTAAGATCACTGGCGGAATGAATGCTGCCAAGCAGGCTAGGCGCCCGCTTCGCTCAGTACCTGAGTCAACATTACGAACCACAAAATCTAACCAAGCTTTTGATAAGCGGCGAATCCAGTGGTCTTTTTCTACAGGTTTATATTGCTCAGCAATGAGCGCAAAAAGAATTGATAGAAATGTCATGCTCGTAAAAAATGATATAGATTCCGTAGGATACCCGCAGTTGCGCCCCAAATGAACTTATTTTCATAAGGCATGGCATAAAAACGGCGCTCGCCATCAGGGCTTTGCCATAGTCGATGTTCATGATGATGGGGGTTCATCAAGAAACTTAAGGGCACCTCAAAAATGTCAGCCACTTCAAATTCATCAGCCTGATAGGTATGACCTGGCGTGACAAGTCCGACAACAGGAGTCACCTGGTAACCCGTAATGGTGAGGTAATTGGGCAAGCACCCCAAGACCTCAACTTTATTTTTCGGTAATCCTATTTCTTCTTCAGCCTCTCGTAAGGCGGTGAACTCAGCAGATAGATCATTGGGATCTGACCGACCACCAGGAAAACTGATTTGTCCAGGATGATCATATAAATGAGCTGTCCTTTGGGTCAGTAGAATTGTTAATTCGTTTTCATAAGCAATCAGCGGTATCAAAACTGCGGCAGGTGTTGGGACACTTCCTCGCCCACCCGTCATCGCACCATTTGCAGACATTGCAGCACGGTTCTCATCGGTTACTTCAACAGCCCAACTTTTATTTTCTGTAAAGCGGGTGCGTATTGCTTCAATACAGAGGAGATCCGTATGAACTGCAGGCAAATGGCTATCCCGAGCTACAACGGGTACCGCTTTAGGATCAAATGGAGAGTGTGACTTTGTTGACATGTTCTTAGTTTATAGAAAAAATAAAGGCAGCCGAAGCTGCCTTTGATCTACAAACGCTTGCAAGATGATTATTCAGCAACCACTGCTTTGGTACGCGCTTGTAACTTTTCTTTAATACGTGCTGATTTACCAGAACGATCACGCAAGTAATACAACTTAGCACGACGCACATCACCGCGACGTTTAACTTCAACGCTAGCGATTACTGGTGAGTAAGTTTGGAATGTACGCTCAACACCTTCGCCAGATGAAATCTTACGAACGATAAAGCTTGAATTCAAACCACGGTTACGCTTGGCAATCACAACACCTTCGTAAGCCTGCACACGCTTACGTGTACCTTCAACAACGTTAACGCTAACAATCACTGTGTCACCCGGTGCAAAAGCTGGGATAGTTTTGTTAACAGTTAAACGAGCAATCTCTTCTTGCTCAATTGATTCAATAATATTCATTACAACTCCTATAGCATCTTACCAACGTTGTATTCCGAACTGGATAACCAGCGGACTTGGAAGAGGATGCGGTTTAAAACCCTGTTTGATTTTGCAAAATCGCTAAATAAGCTTCATCTGCAGAACTCAACAAGCCTTGCTGACGAGCTTGATCAATTAGATCAGGTCGCCGCTTTAACGTCAGCTCCAAAGATTGTTTCCGACGATAGTCTGCTATTTTAGCGTGATGTCCGCCTAAAAGCACGTCTGGAACCAATAAATTTTCATAATTTTCGGGTCTGGTGTAGTGATAACAGTCCAAAAGACCATCCATAAAGCTATCTTGAGCTGCTGAATCAGCATCTCCAAGGGCTCCCGGGATCATTCGGATAACTGCATCCATGACCGCCATAGCAGGGATTTCGCCGCCAGAAACCACGAAATCACCCATACTGATCTCCCTGTCTACCCTTCGCTCGACCAAACGCTGATCAATGGCCTCATACCGCCCACAAATAAGGGTCACAGTCCTTAAATCAAGCAGTTCTGATGCTATTTTTTGGTTAAATCGCTCACCCTGAGGGGATAACAAGATCACTGCGCTTTTTTGTGCACCCTGGTCTTGGGCAATCGCATCTAAAGTATCTTCCAGAGGTTTGGCCATCATCACCATGCCTGGCCCACCCCCATAGGCGCGGTCATCCACCGTTCTGCGAGTATCTGCTGTGTAATCCCTAGGGTTCCATGTTTTGATGGCCGCCAAGCCCTGCTCTAAGGCGCGGCCAGTGATGCCCCAAGCACTAATGGCTGAGAACATTTCAGGAAAGATGGAAACCACATCAAAGCGCATCAATTAACCTATTTGCTTATTTTTTTATAACTTACTTAACAGCCTAACTTACCAATCTAACTGCCAGTCTACGATGATTTTTCTGTCGGGGTCCTCGGCGTTTTTGTTCACTGATTGAATCACTGATTCGATAAAGGGAATCAATCGATCTTCTTTTTGATCAGGAGCGCGAACACACAAAATAGACTGAGCGCCGTTATCCATCAACTCCGAGACCAAACCCAAACTGTCACCCTGAAGATTGAAGACAGGTAAACCGATGAGGTCAACCCAGTAAAAGCTATCAGGCTCTTCAGTTGGGAAATCAGCTCGACTGACGTAAACCTCAGACCCCTTAAGTGCTAAGGCTTGGTCACGATCAGTCAGCCCATCTAAGGTTAACAAGACGTGGCCGCTATGCTCTTTAGCAGTTTTAACGTCAAAAGGGCGTGAAGATGCCGCCATCTCAGGAGGCTTCACTAACCAAACAATTGCTGAAGAAAAAAGTGCTGCAGGATCTTTTGAATAAGGTTTGATTTTCACCAAGCCTTTAATCCCTTGAGCGTCGAGTATGTGCCCGACTAAGATTAAGTCATCCGGAGGACTCATTGTTTGTGTCATGAGCGCCCCCGAAGAATGATTTAATAAAAAATGGAACCTTGATGGTGTCAAAAAACACCATCATCCAAGACTTAAGCTTTTGGAGCACCCTTGATTAAACGAGCAACAGTTGGTGACAATTGAGCACCAACACCTTGCCAGTATGTCAAACGGTCTTGAGCAATACGAAAGCCCTGCTCTGTTTCCACAGCGCTTGGGTTGTAATAGCCAATGCGCTCAATAAAATTTGAGTCACGACGATTACGTTTGTCAGTAGCAACGATGCTAAAGAATGGACGGTTTTTAGAACCGCCGCGTGCGAGTCGAATGACGACCATGTGAGTTCCTTACAATTCTGAAATAAACCACATATTCTATCGCATAATCACTAGCAAAGCTAAATTATTAAGGTACAGCATGTCTAAAACGTGGTCTCGCCCTATTTATAAGGCACTTTTATTGGTTTTAACTCTGACACTTGGGGCGTGTGCGCAGGTCATGCCGACTTGCAGCGCGGTTAATAGCCCGCCAGTCAGAGATTTAGCTGGCACCCAATGGGAACTGATCAGGTGGCACTACACCAGCCCCAATGACGGTAAAACACGCCAACGCGGCATTCCACATAGTGGAAATGGTACAGCTATCTCACTAAATATCTCCGCTAATGGTCAAACAGCCTCGGGATCCACTGGTTGCAATAACTTCACAGGACAGATTATCAGCAGCGATTGGGGGCTTGTTCTCGATAAAGTAGCCAGCACTCGAAAATCATGCTCATCAAATCTGGCTGAATTAGAAACTAAGTTTTTAAATTACTTGAGTAATTACAGAACTATGGTTCGAGATGGTGATCGCTTAATCATCATGACTCGAGATGGTGAAGTACTTAGTTTTTCTCAAAAGAATTAATACCAGCTCTTTTTTCGATTAACTCCATACAATAGCAGTCATGCATAAAAATAAATTATTGTTTTGCGCTTTGGGTTTTTTAGCCCCTGGCACAGGTTTAAATGTTTTCTATCTCAAGGGATTATTAAATATCTGGGCATGGCTCCATATGGTGGGGCTCTTCAGTGGCATATTGGGTTGGAAGCTATTAGGCGCCAGTGGCATGTCATCTGCCCTAGGTTGGGCTTTGGCCGCATATGGATTTATCTCGCTCATAGCGAGTTGGCTCACAACCATTGTCTTTGGCTTGCGCCCAGATGAAAAGTGGGATGCACAATTTAATTCCAATAGCTCACATAAAAGTGACTCAGGTTGGTTGGTTATTCTTTGCGTCATTCTAAGTCTCATGATTGGCGCGGCAGTCATGATGGTTGGATTAGCGATTGCATTTGAGCAACATTTCATCAGTCAGTTTGAAGAAGCTAGAAAAATTTCTCAGTAATCAGATAAATTTAAGTTCAATAAAAAAGGTGGCCTATTGCCACCTTTTTTATTGAACATCATTGCAAATTAAAACTGATCTGCCCTAAGTTGGTTAACAGCAGGACCGCCGCTCAATACTGCAGATGCCATCCCTGGAACCTGGCTTAAAAGATATTCAGCATAAAAATGGGCAGTGCCAATTTTGGCAGAGTAAAAATCTGGGTCTTCTGCTATTTTTTTCTCTGAAACTAATAAGGCTCTTGCCATTTGCCAGCCAGACAATAAGGTACCAGCTAATTTTAAGTAAGTTGTTGCACCAGCAAAAACATCCTTTATGTCAGATTTAAAGTTTGTAACAACATATTCAATAACTGACTCAAAAGAAACCCTAGCAGCATGCAAATGTTTGAGCATTGCTTTAGCTTCTATCGAGCCACTTGCTTGAAGTTCATTTTCAGTTTCCTGAATGAGTGCGGCAATTGATTTTGCAACCTGCCCACCATCGCGATATGTTTTACGGCCCACCAAATCATTCGCCTGAATAGCTGTGGTGCCTTCATAAATCGGCAAGATACGTGCATCGCGATAGTATTGCGCAGCGCCAGTTTCCTCGATATAGCCCATACCCCCATGTATCTGAATGCCTAAACTAGCAACATCGACAGACATTTCAGTCGCAAATCCTTTAATAATGGGTACCAAGTAGTCATAAAAAGCGGCGTTCTTTTTGCGGATGGCTTCATCAGCCGAATGATGCGCCTGATCGCAAGCAGCAGCTACCACATAAGCCATAGCTCGAGCGCCTTCGGAATAAGCACGCATGGTCATCAACATGCGCTTGACATCAGGATGATGAATAATTGCAACTGGCTCAGCTGAACCTGCTAAGTCTTTTGACTGAGTCCTATCATTGGCATACCAAACAGCCTGTTGATAAGCGCGATCAGCAATAGCTACACCTTGCATACCAACTGCAAAACGAGCTGCATTCATCATGATGAACATGTACTCTAAGCCACGATTTTCTTCTCCAACTAGATAAGCAATTGCACCGCCATGATCGCCAAATTGAAGAACAGCTGTTGGGCTAGCCTTGATACCTAATTTGTGCTCAATAGAGACACAGTGCACGTCATTTCGATCTCCAAGCGACCCATCGTCATGAACCATGAACTTAGGAACCACAAATAGTGAAATTCCTTTAACACCCTCAGGCGCACCAGGACAACGGGCTAGTACCAAATGCACGATATTTTCAGCCATATCGTGCTCACCGTAGGTAATATAAATTTTGGTTCCAAAAATTTTGTAGGAGCCATCATTCTGCAATTCTGCTCGAGTTCGAACAGCAGCTAAATCCGAACCAGCTTGTGGCTCTGTTAAATTCATGGTTCCAGTCCACTCCCCAGAAACCATTTTAGGAATATAGCGTTGCTTTAATTCAGAGCTAGCAGCTGTTAACAAAGCCTCTATAGCACCATCCGTTAACAACGGACAAAGGGCAAATGACATATTTGCAGCATGAAGCATTTCTGCGCAAGGTGTTGCAATAACTTTCGGGAAACCTTGACCACCAAATTCAATTGGGTGAATAACACCTTGCCAACCCGATTCGCCAAATTGTTTAAAAGCTTCTTTGAACCCGGGTGTAGTTGTAACATCACCATTTTTCCAAGAGCTAGGATTTTGATCACCATCCCAATTTAATGGTTCTAAAATTTCACTGCAAAACTTTCCAGATTCCTCAAGCACTGCTGCAGCAGTGTCTAAATCGTAATCCTCAAAACCAGGTAGCTGAGTAATTTCATCAACACCTGCGATATTCTGAAGAACAAATAGCATATCTTTGACTGGTGCTTTATACGTCATTTGATGCCTTAAAAAAGGATTAACCTAGTTCTGCAATTAATTCGGGAACTGCTGTAAATAAATCAGCAACTAATCCGTAATCAGCGACACTAAAAATTGCAGCTTCAGGGTCTTTATTGATAGCGACAATCACTTTAGAATCTTTCATACCCGCTAGATGCTGAATGGCGCCCGAAATTCCAATGGCAATATAAAGCTCGGGAGCTACAATTTTTCCAGTTTGGCCAACTTGATAATCATTGGGCGCGTATCCTGCATCAACAGCAGCCCGAGAAGCCCCCATGGCAGCACCAAGTTTATCGGCTAACGCACCTAAGATTGATTCGTATTGCTCACCTGAACCCAAAGCCCTGCCACCAGACACCACAATTTTCGCGGCAGATAATTCAGGCCGACTTAATTTGCTGATTTCGCGATTGACAAAACCTGATTGGCTATTGTTAGCAACTGCCAAACAAGTTTCAATACTTGCAGAACCTCCAGTAGCAGGAGCTGGATCAAAACTCGTGGTTCGAACTGTGATAACTTTTATGGCGTCCATTGACTGAATAGTTGCAATGGCATTTCCAGCATATATAGGGCGTTCAAAAGTATCACTTGTAATCACTTTTGTAACATCTGATATTTGAGCAACATCTAATTTAGCGGCAACACGCGGTAAAACATTCTTACCTATCGCAGTTGAAGGTGCCAAAATATGAGTGTAGTTAGGTGCAAGTGTCAGAATTTGTTCAGCCAAATTTTCAGCCAGATGATTCTCTAAATGCGGCGCATCTGCATGAATGACCTTTGTCACACCAGAAACTTTTGAAGCCGCTATTGCAACCTCACCAGCATGATGGCCAGATACCAAAACATGAACATCACCACCGCACAACAACGCAGCAGCAATAGCATTAAGTGATGCGACATGTAACACCTGGTGATTGTGCTCTGCTATTACCAAACAAGTCATTTAAATCACCTTCGCTTCATTTTTAAGTTTTTCGATCAGCGTTTTTATATCAGGCACCATAACTCCAGCTTTACGAGTTGGTGGCTCCATCACTTTTAATGTTTTCATTCGAGGGGCAATATCCACACCAAGATCTTCTGGTTTAAGGATTTCAAGAGGCTTTTTCTTGGCCTTCATGATGTTGGGAAGCGTGGCATAACGCGGTTCATTCAAGCGAAGATCCGTGGTTATCACTGCAGGTAGGGTAAGAGATAAGGTCTCTAAACCACCATCCACCTCACGCGTAACAGTCACTTTGCCATCAGAAACTTGAACTTTAGAAGCGAAAGTCGCTTGAGGCAAATTGAGCAGAGCCGCCAACATTTGCCCTGTTTGGTTGCTATCGTCATCAATTGCTTGCTTACCCAAGAAGATCAAATCTGGTTGCTCTTTATCAACGATCGCTTTTAAGAGCTTAGCAACTGCCAAAGGTTGAAGTTCAACTTCTGTTTCAAGCAAAATACCTCTATCAGCACCGATAGCCATCGCCGTTCTGAGTGTTTCCTGACTTTGAGTGAGGCCGCAAGAAACAGCAATGACTTCAGTTGCAATACCGGCTTCTTTGAGACGAACAGCTTCTTCAACAGCAATTTCATCAAAGGGATTCATGCTCATCTTCACATTGGCAGTCTCAACACCTGAATGATCAGATTTGATGCGAATCTTGACGTTGTAATCTATAACCCGCTTAACAGCGACTAAAATTTTCATAGGTTGATCCAGTTACTTGGGGCTGTATATTAATCAATGGTAACTTCAATACGAGTCAATTAACTATCACTTAAGTGACATATTAATTGATATTGGAATTCTTTTTAAAAACAAATAAAGCATGTAAGTCGTTATTTTATAACATATGCAATAAAAATTAGTTGAGGCTAAACAGGGTTAAAGGTCTGCCAATTCTTTCAGGTGAGCGACCACGCTACGCGCAAGGGCTGACAGGTTGTAACCCCCTTCTAAACAACTAACGATTCGACCCTCGGCAGTTTCCTTAGCGATAATCATCAATTGACGAGTCATCCAAGCGTAATCTGCCTCTACTAAGCCCATCTGACCCATATCATCTTCACGATGGGCGTCAAATCCAGCTGATATAAAAATAAACTGAGGCTTAAATTCTCTTAAACGAGGTAGCCATTGGAGCTCAATCACTTCTCGAACTGCCTGACCTGCTGAATAGGCAGGTAGTGGCACATTTAGCATATTAGGGAGATTGGGATTTGTTTTTGTATAGGGGTAAAAGGGATGCTGGAAGTAGCTACACATTAATACTCTCGGATCATCCTTAAATGCTGCTTCAGTGCCATTACCGTGATGCACATCAAAATCAACAATTGCGACACGCTCAAGGCCGTACTGCTCCATAGCATGTTTAGCTGCAATGGCAATATTATTAAAAAAACAAAAGCCCATGGCCTGGTCAGGTTCAGCATGGTGCCCAGGGGGCCTTAAACAGGTAAATGCATTTTTTACTTCACCTCGCATGACTGCATCCACCGCAGCAATTGCGCCGCCAGCAGAGCGAAGGGCTGCATTCCAAGTGTGAGGGTTCATATTGGTATCCCCATCAATACTTGAATATCCCTCTTTGGGTGACAAGGCTTTAATGCGCTGAATATGCTCTTGAGTATGAATTAAGGCTAACTGATCTTCAGTTGCTAGCGGAGGAGAAATACGAGTAAAAAAATAATCAATCCGACTTAAGATTAATTGGTCTTCTATAGCTTGTAAACGCTCAGGACATTCCGGATGGTGTTGCCCCATCTCGTGTTGTAAACAATCTAAGTGACTTATGTATGCAGTACTCATATCAATCTGAAAAAATCGGTGGATAATTACTCGGTCTACTTAAGGTAATATTTTTCTACTCAACATCATTCAACTAATTCTAATAAATACATTGCTTAAAACTCTTACCCATTTAACTTTTGATCTGATACTAGCTCTCCAATACAAAAGAGCTTTCTTTTTGGTATTGACTGTGAGTTTTCTATCAGCCTGCGCCAATCTTCCAAGCATACAAACAAGTTCAACAACAGAGAATACTGGGCCTAATAGTCAGCCTAATAGTCAGCCCAATAGTCAGCCCACCCTTATTATTGAATCCGAAGAAAAACCAGAATCTTTAAAGCCTTTTTTAGAGCAGTTAGCTCTTCGACATCATATTCCACTAGCTGACTTACAGAGTGCTTTTCAGGATGCTAAAACTGTCCCCAGCGTCAAAAAATTAGTTTTACCTCCCGCTCCTGGCTTTCAGAAAAACTGGAAAGTGTATCGAAGCCGATTCATCGAACCTAGAAGGTTTGCTGCGGGACAGCAATTCTGGAAAAAGCATCAAGATTTTATTCAGAAAACATCAGATAAAACTGGCATCCCTGGAGAGATCATTGTTTCCATTATTGGAGTAGAAACTATTTATGGCAGAAATATGGGAAGCTTTTCGGTCAGAGATACCTTGCTGACTCTTGGATTTAGTTATCCAGAAACTCCTAATAAGAAAACACGCGAAACATTATTTAAGAATCAACTCGAAGATTTAGTCGTTCTTTGCTGGAAAGAGAATTCAAAAGCAGTTGCTTTTAAAAAATGTCTCACTCAAAGTGGTTCGTATGCAGGCGCCATTGGTTTGCCACAGTTTATGCCTGGAAGTATTTTAAGATTTGCTGTTGATGGAGATCAGGATGGCAAGATTGATCTTCGCAATTCACCTGAAGATGCTATTGCTAGCGTTGCTAACTTTCTAAAAGAACATGGCTGGGTTAATGGAGAGCCTGTTTATTTTGATTTAAAAGATGATGAAGAAGCTTCTGTGTCTGCAAAGCAACTAGCTGATGGCGCACCTGTGGCTAAACTTCAATTAGGCGATTTAGTTACCAAAAATATTATTGATAAAACTGACTTACCCAATGACACTCCTAGTTTGATCGTTGATTTACCAATCCCAGGTAATGATGGCGGCACTGATGTTAGGTATGTTGTTGGCCTAAGAAACTTTATTGCTATTTGTGAATACAACCGAAGTTTCTTTTATGCACAGTCAGTAGCAGAATTTGCAGAAGTCTTAAGGGGTGAGATGCCCATCAATGAGACAAGTGCCAAAAAGAAAAATAAGCCCACTAAAAAAAGTAACCCCAAGAATAAAACAAAAAAGAAGCCTGCAACGCAGGCTACTTAAGCTGGGAAAACTCCCGTGGAGAGATAACGGTCACCTCGATCACAAACAATAAAGACAATCGTTGCGTTCTCAATCCGCTCAGCCACACGCAGGGCGACAACCAATGCCCCTGCCGCAGAGATTCCGCAGAAGATACCTTCTTCTCTAGCTAATCGTCTTGCCATATCTTCAGCAGCTGCTTGGCTGACATATTCAATGCGATCGACCTTAGCGTCTGCATAGATTTTTGGTATGTATTCGGGAGACCATTTACGGATGCCAGGGATTTGAGAACCATCTTCCGGTTGCGCACCAATGATCTGGATCAGCGGATTCTTTTCTTTTAAATAGATAGACACACCTGTAATGGTGCCCGTGGTTCCCATCGATGAAACAAAGTGAGTGATTTGACCTTGGGTATCATCCCAGATCTCAGGGCCAGTTGATTCAATATGAGCAAGGGGGTTATCCTTGTTTGCAAATTGATCAAGGATGATGCCCTTACCTTCTTTTTGAAGTTGAGTGGCATAGTCTCTAGCGTACTCCATGCCTCCCTTTGATGGCACCAAAATCAACTCAGCACCATAAGCAGCCATACTTTGACGACGTTCAATACTTTGATTTTCTGGCATGACCAAAATCATTTTGTAACCAAGTATGGCGGCAACCATAGCTAGCGCAATGCCAGTGTTGCCACTGGTTGCCTCAATTAATGTATCACCAGGCTTGATGTCGCCCCTGGCCTCAGCACGCATGAACATGGATAAAGCAGGACGATCTTTGACAGAGCCGGCGGGATTATTACCCTCTAGCTTACCTAATATGATGTTGTTTCTTTCAGTATTACCCGCACCAGGAATTCTTTGCAAGCGAACAAGCGGCGTGTGACCAACTGTTTGGGCAATTGTGGGGTAGTTAGGATGATTTGTAGACATATGTCAGTATCTTAATGTATTTCAATCACCGACATATGTCTTATAAAAAGATCAGTAACTAATTAGCTGGGCTTATTTTGTTTCTTTTGTCTTTTTGGCTTTACTGACTTCGCCAGATTCACTTTTTTCTTTATTGCTTCTTCGAGGGGTCTTTTCCTTTGCGCCTTCCTTGGTGTTTTCTTTTTTGCTTTCTTTTTTGAGATCTCTTTTAGGTTCTTGATTAGAGGCAGAACTCTTACTATTAACTGTTAATCCATTGCTCATCAAACGTTCAACTGTTTTTTCACCAATGCCTTTAACGCGGGTATGCAAGTCATTAGAATCTTTGAAGGGACCATTCTTTTTCCTTTCAGCAAGAATGGCTTTAGCTTTGGAAGGTCCTAAACCTCTAACCGACTCTAAAGCAGTCTGATCGGCTGAGTTCACCTCAACAGCTGCATGGGCCTGGCCCATCAACATAGCTAAACCAAGAATAGCACCAAGAAAAACTTTAACTGTTTTAAACAATAAATTTGACAACATATAACTCCTCATAAAGTAAAAAGCCCCATCGAAATGATGAGGCTTTTGTTTAACGTGGAGTCAACGTGATAGTTGACAAAAATTAACGCTTAAATAGGTTGAGCTAAAAAATCAGAATTATCTGACAACCAATTGATGTATTTTCTGACGCCCTGCTCAACCGTTAAGAAGTCTGCTGTATATCCTGCAGCCCTTAATTGGGTTAAATCAGCTTGAGTGAATGACTGGTACTTCCCTCTTAATGCATCCGGGAAAGCCATGTACTCAATTAAGTGTTCATCGACCAACTCGTGCAATGAAAATTCTTTTTCACCTTTGTGCGCTCTTAAAGAATTGATCACTGATCTTGCAACATCATTAAAAGGCTGTGCTCGACCCGTACCTAAGTTAAAAATACCACTCTTGTCTGGGTTCTCTTGAAAGAATAAATTGACTTTAACAACATCTTCCACAGATACAAAGTCTCTTTTTTGCTCACCTTCAGCATATCCACCATATTCACCGAATAGTTTGACAGTGCCAGACTCTAAGAATTGGTGATAGTGATGGAATGCAACCGAAGCCATGCGTCCCTTGTGAGACTCACGGGGACCGTATACATTGAAATAACGGAATCCTACGACTTGGGCTGATGTTTGCTCTTCTGCAATACGTTGTCGCACAACTTGATCAAATAGAAACTTAGAATAGCCGTAAACATTCAGCGGTTTTTCGTACTCGCGATTTTCTTTAAATATGTCTGAGCCACCATAAGTAGCTGCTGAAGAGGCATATAAAAACGGTACTCTTTGAGAGGTACAGATATCTAATAAATCTATTGAGTAGCGATAGTTATTAGCCATCATGTATTGACCATCAGTTTCCATGGTGTCAGAGCAAGCGCCCTCATGAAAGATGGCTTCTACTTTGCCAAACTTACCCCTAGCAAACGCTTCAACAAATTCAGACTTATCTAAGTAATCAGAAATCTCTAAATCAGCAAGATTGCGATATTTATCAGCAGGCTTTAATTCGTCAACCGCAATCACATTTTTAATGCCGCGCAGATTGAGCGCCTGGACAATGTTTGCTCCAATAAATCCAGCTGCACCAGTTACGATATACGTCATTGCAATTCCTCTAAAGAGACTGTTGCTGTACCCAATTTACCAACTACGATACCACCTGCTTTATTAGCCAGCTTCATCGCTTGGCCAGCAGGCCACTTCGCAGCCAGTGCTACTGCCATCGTCGCAATGACTGTATCACCAGCACCTGACACATCAAATACTTCACGGGCAACTGCTTTAACGTGTTCAACGCCAGCAGCCGTAAATAAACTCATGCCCTCTTCAGATCTTGTTAACAAGAGTGCATCGAGTTTTAGTTGCTCTCTTAATTCTTGCGCCTTAAGAGTTAACTCAGCCTCATCCTTCCAGCGACCAATGACCTGCCTTAACTCAGAACGATTAGGAGTAATGATGGATGCCCCTTGATATTTACTGTATTCATCACCTTTTGGATCAACCAATACCACTTTACCGGCAGCTCTTGCAGCAGCAATCATTTGAGTGACGTGCGTTAAACCACCCTTACCGTAGTCAGAGAAAATAACGGCATCTACATCTTTTAATAATGACTGAAATTGTTCTAATTTATTGAGTAACGCTTCATGGGTCGGTGCCTGCTCAAAATCTAAACGTATTAATTGTTGTTGGCGTGCGACGACCCTTAATTTAACGGTTGTAGGCAGGCTGGCATCTCTTTGTAAGAAGCTCTTCACACTCTGGGCTTTGAGTAATTCTTCAATTCGTCTTCCCGGCTCATCATCACCAACAACACCTAAGATCGATATCTGAGCACCCATACTGGCTGCATTGCGTGCGACGTTGGCAGCGCCACCTAAGCGCTCATCGACCTTGCTAACATGGACAACAGGTACTGGGGCTTCAGGGGAAATTCTTTCAGTATCACCAAACCAATAACGATCCAACATAACATCCCCCACAACTAGCAATCTAGCTTGGCGAAATTTTTGAATATCAGTTGCAGATAATTGGATGTCCATGATCTATATTTTCTAATAACTTGAAGTTGATAGCCTGATTAAATTGAGCGTCCAGATGGAGCTGCACCCTCGCCGCGTCTTGGTGAATACGATTCCCAGTAATTGCAACCTGGACATTGCCAATAAAAACGTCTTGCTCTAAAACCACAGTTGCCACAAGTGTAACGGGCTAAAGAATTGGTTCTTTGTTTTAATAATCCCAACGAAGCTTTTATCTCTTGGGCAGTTTTGTCATTTTGAGCAACTTCAGCCAACATCAGGCGTGCTTGCGCTCTTAAAGCCATAGCGGTTAAGCTGGGTGTGTGGTCCATGACACTCGTCATCAAGGCTTCTGCTTGGGACACTCCTTGTATAGCCATGACGTGCTTGAAAGTGATATCTAATAACTCTCCACCAGCTTGTGTTTCCAAAGCATCTATCAGGACTTGTAAACCCTCTTGCGGCTTACCAAGGGCTTTGTGTACATCAATCCAACGATCAGCCACTAGTGCTAAATAAGCCACATGATTTTTTGCAATCTCAGACCATGTATCCAGGGCTTTTTGCAATTGATTTTGAGTGACCAACCAATCCCCCATCAAGATCGTGGCACGAGGGTGATTAGGAACTGCTGCCATAGCTTGTTGAATGTAATCTAAGGCCTGATCGCTCTTTTTAGCCTGAAGAGCCTCTTCAGCCAACTGACAATTGAAGTGTGCTATTTCTTTATGCAGACTTTTATTCTGAAGCGCCTCTAACTCTACTGAAGAATTGATGGCTTGCGCCCAATCTTTTTCGATCTGATACATCTCCAAAAGACTTTCTTTAGCCGGAATACCATATTTACTATGGCTACCTACTTGGCAAAGAGAGCTTTCAGCTCTATCCAATAAACCGGCCCTTAAAAAATCTCGGCCCAATTCATAAGCTGCATGATCTCGGTGTCTTGAAGGTAAACCTTCACTACTTGCTAAATGCTGATGAACTCGAATAGCCCGCTCTGTTTCGCCACGACGACGAAATAAGCTTCCTAAGGCGAAATGCAACTCAGTTGTCTCAGGGTCTAGCTGAGCAATTTGCACCAAAGCATCAATGGCTTTATCAGGCTCTTCATTGAGTAATAAATTGAGGCCTTTAAAAGTAGATTTCTGTTGAGCTAAGCGATCAATTTCATCTTCACGTTTTTCTAAACGCATATCCCAACGAGCGCCAATCCACCCCAAGCCAAAAATAATAGGGAGGGCGAACAACCACCAGGTTTCAATTTTCAACACGATTTATGAACGACTTTTTTTAAAGCGGCTTAAAGAGATCCCACTTAATAGCGTGAGCAAAATACCACAAGAAAATGCCACAAATAGAACCAATATAAGGGGGGTTTCCCAAACTAAACCGGGAATCAATTGAAAGCTAATCTCTTGGGTGTTGCCTAAGGCGAGTAATACTAAAAGAGTAAATAAGATGATTCGCCCAATGATCCGCAAAGATTTCATTGCGGCATTAAGAAACGCGGTCATTCTGAGGATTCATCCTTTTTAGGAAAATCAACTCTCTCTCTTAATTCTTTGCCAGGCTTAAAGTGAGGAATATGTTTTTCTGGAACCATGACGGCTTCTCCAGACTTAGGGTTACGACCCTGACGCGGTGGACGGTGGTGCATGACGAAACTACCAAAACCTCGCAACTCAATGCGCTTACCTTCAGCTAAGGCTTGCGACATCGTATCAAGCAAAGTTTTGACGGCAAGCTCAACATCCCGCGGCAATAGCTGCGGGAATGCCTGAGCCAGGCGCTCTACCAATTCTGATCGTGTGATCGTCGAAGAATCACTGCGTTCTAAATCGTCCATAACTAAACAATATTCTTTTTTTCTAGTTTTGAGAATCCCCATTCAAAAAAAGAATGGGGATTTTCCGTTACATTAAACCAAGGTACTAATTAGTTACCCTGATTGTCCATCTTAGCTTTTAACAAGGCACCTAAGTTCGTAGTACCCGCGCTACCATCGTTCAGCATCTTACTCATAGTCTGTTGCTGATCAGCACTATCTTTAGCTTTAATTGACAAGTTGATGTTGCGTGACTTACGGTCAATATTGATGATCATTGCATTAACAGCGTCACCTTCTTTTAGTAAGTTACGAGCATCTTCAACGCGGTCAGTTGAGATCTCAGAAGCGCGTAAATAGCCCTCAACTTCATCAGCTAACTGAATCACAGCACCCTTAGCGTCAACACTCTTCACAGTACCGTCAACGATGCTGCCTTTGTCGCTAGAAGATGTGTAGTTATTGAATGGGTCACCAGACATTTGCTTGATACCCAAAGAGATGCGCTCTTTCTCAACGTCGATAGCTAAAACAACCGTCTCAACCTCGTCACCTTTTTTGTACTTGCGAACAGCTTCTTCGCCAGTCTCTTGCCATGACAAATCAGACAAGTGAACTAGACCGTCGATGCCGCCTGGCAAACCAATGAATACGCCAAAGTCAGTAATAGATTTGATCGCGCCGCTTAACTTCTCACCTTTTTGGTGGATGCGAGCAAATTCGTCCCATGGGTTAGCTTTACATTGCTTCATGCCCAAGCTAATACGACGCTTGTCTTCATCAATATCAAGAACCATCACTTCAACTTCTAGGCCTAACTGAACGATTTTGCTTGGAGCAACGTTCTTATTAGTCCAATCCATTTCAGAAACGTGAACCAAACCTTCGATACCTGTTTCGATTTCAACGAATGAACCGTAGTCAGTAAGATTTGTAACCTTACCGAATAAACGTGTGTTTGGTGGGTAACGACGAGCAATACCAACCCATGGGTCATCGCCTAATTGCTTGATGCCCAATGAAACACGGTTCTTATCTTGATCATACTTAAGGATCTTAGCGGTAACTTCTTGACCAACAGTCAACATCTCGCTCGGGTGACGCACACGACGCCATGCCAAGTCAGTGATGTGCAACAAGCCGTCCACACCGCCGAGGTCAACGAACGCACCGTAGTCAGTAATGTTTTTAACAATACCTTGCACAACAGTGCCTTCTTTAAGGTTGGAGAGCAACTTAGCGCGCTCTTCACCTTGGCTAGCTTCAACTACAGCACGACGAGATAACACAACGTTGTTGCGTTTACGGTCGAGCTTGATAACTTTGAACTCCATGGTCTTGCCTTCGTATGGAGTAGTGTCCTTAATAGGACGCGTATCCAACAAAGAACCTGGCAAGAAAGCACGGATGCCGTTAACCATCACAGTTAAACCACCTTTAACTTTTCCTGTTACAGAACCAGTGACGAGTTCACCTTGTTCTAAGGCCTTCTCTAGGTTTAACCAAGAAGCTAAACGCTTCGCTTTGTCACGTGACAACACTGTGTCACCGTAACCGTTTTCTAATGCGTCAATCGAAACAGAAACGAAATCGCCTGGTTGAACTTCTACTTCACCTTGATCGTTAAGGAATTCCTCAACAGAGATAAAAGCTTCAGACTTCAAACCGGCATTTACCACTACAAAGTTGTGATCGATACGCACAACTTCAGCGGAAATAACTTGACCTGCCTTCATATTGGAACGGGCTAGGGATTCTTCAAATAGAGCTGCAAATGATTCAGACATGTGTTTTCACTATAAAGCCGTCAAAAGACTCGACGGGTTAGATTGCAAATGCCAGTACTCGCGTTGCAAGGACTGACTCCTAAACATCTTCAGTTTCTCAGTTAACTTATTTAGTTAACTTGATGCCACTTCAGAATTTGATTCACTGCCTCTTCAATTGTCATAGACGTGGTGTCGAGGCAGTGAGCCCCTTCAACAGCCTTAAGTGGCGAGCTACTGCGATTTGCATCGCGTTCGTCCCGGTCACGTAAATCCTGTAAAAGGACTTGAATGTTAGCAGAAAAGCCCTTAGCTATCAATTGTTTATAGCGCCGTTCAGCCCTCGACTCGGCGCTGGCTGTCAAATAGACCTTGGTCACTGCATCCGTAAAAATAACACTGGCCATATCCCTGCCATCAGCAACTAAACCCGGTTTTTGTCTAAAAGCACGCTGTCTGGTCACTAAAGCTTGGCGAACCATCGGATGAATAGCCACTTCAGAAGCCCTTCTACCCATCTCTTCTTGGCGAATCTGGTCACTCACATCTTCATCATCAAGAATTATCCTATCTCCTTGAAATATAACACTTAAATTCTTTGCAATAGGGGCTAATTCTTGCTCAGAAGCAGTTGAAATACCCTTTTTAAAGCTCGCTAAACCAACCAATCGGTACAGTGCACCACTATCTAAATAGTGATAACCCAGATGCTCGGCCACTTTCTGCGCAACAGTTCCCTTGCCAGACGCAGTAGGGCCATCGATGGCAATAACTGGAATATCTAAGGAGGTTGTTGGGGTCATCGGCGAGATTATTTTTTGATTTAAGCGGGATTTAATAGTCTATTTTCGCTGAATTTTTCTTAAAATATTTCTTAATGTGGAATATTAGATGCTAAAAAAAGATGGATTTGGATGATTTTGACGCCCCAATTAGAGTTTTTATTGGCCTTATGAATGGGCTATTTGCCCAAAAGCCTTGAAATAATCAGGGAAAGTTTTAGCCACACAATCAGGTTCATTAATACGAAGCGCATGGGGACCAAATGCCGCCAGAGAAAAACACATGGCCATGCGGTGATCATCGTAAGTATCAATGCCAGATTCTGGAGTCTGCCAATTGATTGGTGGCGTGACTTTTATAAAGTCATCTCCTGATTCAACCAAAGCTCCCATCTTTTGTAATTCTTTTGCCATGGCAGCAATACGATCAGTCTCTTTCACTTTCCAACTAGCAATGCCAGTTAACTTGGTCGAGCCTTCTGCAAATAATGCGGCGACTGCCAAAGTCATCGCTGCATCAGGAATAGCTAAACAATTAAGCTCAATGCCTTGCAGACGGCCGCTCGGTGTATCCACACCTCTGACCTCAATCCAATCATCTCCAGCCATGACATTAGCGCCCATCTGATTGAGCGCTTCAGCAAATGCCACATCCCCTTGAATACTATTACGACCCACACCAGTCACTCGAACTGGACCGTTGGCGATTGCACCTGCCGCTAAAAAATAAGATGCTGATGAGGCGTCACCCTCTACATGCAATGTTCCAGGACTAGCATAAGGATTCCCTTGATTAGCCGGGATATAAAAGTGCTGCCAATTGTCATTGCGTACTTCAACGCCAAAGCGACTCATCAACTTTAAGGTGATATCAATGTAGGGTTTAGAAATTAACTCTCCAAGGACTTCAATACAGATTTCATTTTTTGCTACCAATGGTAGAGACATCAAAAGTGCCGTTAAGAATTGACTGGATACATCACCACGTACCCGAATAATTTCATCCGTACGAATTTGACCTTTTGATATTTTTAGCGGGGGGTAGCCTTCATTTTGTGCATAAGCTACTTTTGCTCCCACCATACGAAGACCATCCACCAAATCACCAATGGGTCTTTCGTGCATCCGTGGAACACCATGCAAGCGATAGTCACCACCGAGAATAGCCAAGGTCGCTGTTAATGGACGAATGGCTGTTCCGGCATTACCCATAAATAAATCAGCTGTGTCTTTTGGAAAGCGCCCTGAACAACCGACCACAACACAATCACCACCTGACTCATCAATACCCACACCCAAAGTCTTGAGCGCATCACGCATCACTCGGGTGTCATCAGCATCCAACAAACCTTTTAAGCGGGTTGTGCCACTGGCTAAAGCAGAAAGAAGTAAAACGCGATTAGAAATACTTTTTGATCCGGGTAACGCTACAACACCCTCAGCTTTTTTGAATGGACCTAAATCAATACAGTCAGAATTTAATCCGGAAGAAGTCGTCATCAACGACCTTCCCATTTTTGACGTTCCGCGCTAGCTCTTGTGAATGCTTTTAAAAGTGAATCGCTATCTTCCTTAGCAATCATCTCTCTAAGATTTTTCGTCAGCACTAAGTAGTTATCTAGTTCTTTAAGAATCGCTGTTTTATTGGCCACACAAATATCGCGCCACATTTCTGGGCTAGATGCTGCAATTCTGGTGAAGTCTCTAAAGCCAGCGCCAGCAAGATCTAATTTAATGTTAGCGTCCTCTGAGTTAGCGACTTGCAACATCAGTGCGTAAGAAAGAATATGCGGCAAATGTGAAATAGATGCAAAAATCGCATCATGCTGCAAAGACGACATTCTGCTAGTGACTGCTCCTGTTGCCTTCCAGAAATCATCAATGGCTTGAACTACTTCTGGGTGATTTTCTTGAAGTGGGCAAAGAACAACTTCTTTACCTTGATATAAATTGGCTTTAGCTGATTCAGCGCCATGCTGAGCACCACCCGCGATTGGGTGAGCGGGTACAAATTGCGCAACCTTGTCACCTAAAGCAGTTTTAGCTGCCATGATCACATCAGACTTAGTGCTTCCCGCATCAGTGATCAATGCCTTTGATTTGATATGAGGCTCGATTGCATGCAGGACTGAAAATGTCTGAGCTACTGGCACACACACCACAATCACATCCGCTTGCTTGGCACACTCCTCAAGGCTGACAGCTTGATCAATGGCTCCCATTTTTAGAGCCTGATCTAAATTAGCTTTTGATCGACCTACACCTAATATTTTTGTAAAAGTATTGGCTTCGCGGTGCGCCAAACCAATCGATGCACCAATTAAACCTACACCCACAATACCCAAGGTGATATTTTTATTTGTTAAGAGGGTGTTTGAAAATGAGCTCATTTATTTACGATTTTCATTCAATATATTCTTAAGTGCTTTTATAAAAATCTCATTTTCTTCTGGCAATCCAATCGAAATACGCAACCACTCTGGCAAACCATAATTGCCAACTGGTCGCACAATCACACCCGCTTTTAATAACTCTAGATTGACCTTAGACCCCGAGTCAGCCTGATCGCCGACTTTCACTAAAACAAAGTTACCTGATGAAGGAATGTATTTCAAACCCATTTGGTCAAACGCCTGCGTTAACTGAGCATAGCCAGCTTGATTCAGGTCATAGCATTTTTTTAAGAATTCTTGATCGCCCAGAGCTGCAATAGCTGCTGCCTGAGCTAAGCTATTGACGTTAAATGGCTGACGGATTCTATTTAACAAATCCGTTAAATTGTTTTGCGCAATGCCATAACCAATTCGAAGTCCAGCTAAGCCATAGGCTTTTGAAAAACTTCTTGAAACAATCACATTCGGAAAGCGGCGCACCCAATCAACAGCGTTGTATTGCTGTGCCGGGGTCAAAAATTCGTTATAAGCCTCGTCGACCACAACCACAACATGCGCTGGCACTTGCTCAATGAACTGCTCAATGGCTTTTGCAGTTAAAAAGCTACCCGTTGGATTATTAGGATTAGCGACAAATACCAAACGTGTTTTAGCAGTAATAGCTTTTAGCATGGCAGGTAAATCATGACCAAGTTCCGAAGTAGCAGGTACTTCAACTGCCTTAGCCCCAACCGCCTGGGTAGCCAGTGGATAAACTGCAAAAGCATGTTTTGAAAAAACGATCTCATCACCCTCGTGAGCAACTGCTCTGGTGGTTAGCTCAAGGATGTCATTACTACCGTTACCTAAAGTGATCCACTCAAATGGTACGGAAAACTTTTTAGCTAATTCATTTTTTAATTCAAAACCGTTGGAGTCTGGGTAGCGCGCTAAATCCTCGGCAGCTTTTAGCATCGCTTTTTTTGCTGAATCTGGCATACCCAAAGGATTTTCATTCGATGCCAACTTAACAATTTTCGCTTCATCTAAACCAAACTCACGAGCAACTTCACTGATGGGGCGACCACCAACGTACGGTGCGATCTCACGCACGTAACTTAAACCAATTTTTTGCTCAAGCTTATCGGTCATCGCAACTCTTTCTTGATTTAGTGACTACGAGGGTATGAGCCCAGCTTCTTAAAGAATGCGGCTTCTTTTTGTAACTCAGCCAAGGCTGCGGCCACCTTAGGATCATTGGCATGACCATCCATATCAATGTAGAAAAAATATTCCCAAGTACCACGTCTCGCAGGGCGAGACTCTAAACGATTCATGGAAACACCATGCTTAGCCAAAGGCGCTAAAAGTTGATGAACAGCACCAGGCTTGTTATCAACAGACAAAATGACAGACGTTTGATCCTTACCAGATGCCTCACAAGCACCACGGCTGATTACAACGAAACGTGTACGATTATGTGGATCATCTTGAATCAAATTTTGAACAGGTAGTAAACCGTATTGTTGCTGTGCTGACGTGCCTGCAATAGCAGCCAGCGTTGCATCAGAGGCAGCCATACGGGCTGCTTCACCATTACTGCTAACAGCCTGACGCTCTAACTTAGGAGCATTGCTTGATAGCCAACGTTGACATTGGGCTAATGCCTGAGGATGTGCACAAACACGAGTGACCCCATTTAAATCACCCGTCTTGGTTAATAGATGATGTTGGATGATGAGAGATACCTCACCCGTAATATTGAGATCCGTATCTAACAACAAATCAAGTGTTCTAGAAATGGCGCCCTCAGAAGAATTTTCTACAGGGACAACACCAAAGTCAGCGGAGCCTGCATCGACAGCTCTGAATACATCGTCAATATTGGCACATGGAACAGCTTGAATAGATTGTCCAAATTGTGCGAAGGCGGCTTGCTCAGAAAAAGTACCCTGTGGCCCTAAATAAGCTACCCGAACAGGCGCTTCAAGAGCGCGGCATGCTGACATGATTTCTCGCCAAATATAGGCAATACCATCAGATGTCAACGGACCTTTATTTTTTGATATTAAATTTTCAATGACTTGTTTTTCACGCTCAGGACGAAAGACAGGCGCCCTTGCATCGATAGCATGCTTTACTTTTCCAACGGCTTGAGCTGCCTCAGCACGTTGCGCTAAAAGATCAAGCAGTTGTTGATCGATCGTATCAATACGAGCACGTAAGGGTGCAAGGTCTTTGTCATCAGCAGCCACGTTCGAACTCCTTCATGTAATCGACCAAAGTTTCAACACCCTTCATCGGCATAGCGTTGTAAATACTTGCACGCATGCCACCGATACTCTTATGTCCTTTGATGTTCACTAGGCCAAGCTTTGCAGCTCCTTCAACAAATGCATCATTCAAACTTTCATCCTTAAGGAAAAAAGTGACATTCATTCTAGAGCGACAGTTTGACTTTACTTTACTTGTGAAAAAACTACTTTGGTCAATATAGTTATATAGAAGATTGGATTTGGCGATATTTTGTTTTTCCATGGCAGCAACACCACCTTGGCGTTTTAACCATTTAAATACAAGACCTGCTAAATAGATGCTGTAAGTTGGAGGAGTATTGAGCATTGAATCATGTTCAGATTGCTTAGCCCAATCCCACACCATCGGCGTAATCGGCATTGCATGACCTAATAGATCCTTACGCACAATCACAATACTTAGACCAGCAGGTCCAATATTTTTTTGAGCTCCCCCAAATAAAACACCAAAATCATTAACATCCCAAACTCGAGACAAGATGTTGCTTGAAACGTCAGCTACCAGGGGTTTGTTTACTTTAGGAATAGATTGAAATTCAACACCGCCCACTGTTTCGTTGGTGCAAATGTGAACATAGGCAGCATCATCGGATAGCTGCCAATCTTTTTGATCAGGAATAGATTTAAAACCATCAGCGGCACTTGATGCAGCAATATTAACTTGACCGTATTTAGCCGCTTCTTTAGCAGACTTTTCTGTCCAAATACCCGTTAGGACAAAATCAGCCTTAGGTCCATTTTTTGCAAGGGGCATGAGGTTCATGGGGATAGCTGCATTTTCACCAATAGCGCCACCCTGCAGTAGTAGAACGGCATAGGTATCAGGAATATTCATGAGTTCACGTAAATCAGCCACAACCTCTTCGTAACAAGCCATAAAAGCTTTACTACGATGACTGACTTCCATCACACCCATGCCCAAACCTTGCCAGTTGAGCATTTCATCAGCAGCTTGTTTTAAAACTTCCTCCGGGAGCGTTGCCGGTCCAGGAGCGAAGTTAAAAACCCGATGATCAACCATTCTCCGGCTCCACGCCCTCATTTCCTGAAACGGCCGGATCAGCGGCTACAGCTTGATCTGAAGTTGTTTGCTCTTCTGAACCAAGTTCATCTTCTTCATCGTCATCACTCTCAGCAACACGCTGAAGACCGGATAGCTGAGTACCCTCATCCACATTGATTAAGGTAACACCCTGAGTAGCACGGCCCATCTCACGAATCTCTGATACACGTGTGCGCACTAAAATGCCGCCTGTTGTAATCAACATGATCTGATCTTGTTCAGAAACAAGCACAGCTGCTACTACTTTGCCGTTACGCTCAGTTGTCTGAATAGCAATCATGCCCTTCGTACCGCGACCATGTCGTGTGTACTCAGAAATAGGCGTACGTTTACCAAAGCCGTTTTCAGTGGCAGTTAAAACACTACTTGGAAGAATGCTTGGCTCTTCTGGATTAGCTTCCTGACCTTCGATCTCAGCAGGGGCTACCAGCATAGCAATGACACCATGAGTCTTGTCTAGGTTCATACCACGCACACCACGAGCTGTTCGGCCCATTGGTCGCACATCGTTCTCATCAAAGCGGACTGCCTTACCTGCATCAGAGAAGAGCATCACATCATGTCGACCATCCGTAATAGCGGCGCCCACTAAATGATCACCTTCATCTAAATCCACAGCAATGATGCCGGCTTTACGCGGGTTTGAAAAATCAGATAAACGAGACTTCTTCACAACACCCTTTTGAGTGGCCATGAAAACGTATTTATTTTCTTCGTAAGCTTTGATTGGAAGAATCACAGTGATCTTCTCGCCTTCAACCAATGGGAAGATATTCACAATCGGCTTACCGCGTGAAGCACGACCGCCTTGCGGCAACTCCCAAACCTTTAACCAATACATGCGTCCACGATCCGAGAAGCAAAGAATGGTGTCATGAGTATTAGCTACGAATAAAGTATCAATCCAATCTTCGTTTTTAGTAGCAGTTGCTTGTTTACCGCGACCACCACGTTTCTGAGCACGATACTCAGATAGCGGCTGGCTCTTCATGTAGCCACCATGCGATAAAGTCACAACGAGATCTTGTGGCGTGATCAAATCTTCGGTAAACAATTCAGTCGCGTTCATTTCAATGCGTGAACGACGGCCGTTGTCGCTACCTGCCTGACCAAATTCAGCCTGAACAGCGTTAAGCTCTTCCGTGATGATGACTGTAATGCGCTCTGGCTTTGCCAAGATATCTAATAAATTAGCAATCACCAACATGACTTCTTTGTACTCATCAACAATCTTGTTTTGCTCAAGACCTGTTAAACGTTGCAAACGCATTTGCAAAATTTCTTGAGCCTGATCATCGGATAAACGGTACAAGCCATCAGCCTGCATCCCTACTGCAGGATCTAAATCTTCAGGTCGGAAGGCGTTATAGCCACCGGGCGCATCTTTTTCGGCGCGAGATAACATTTCACGAACGACTTCTGAGTCCCATGATTTCAGTAACAATTCACGCTTTGCTTCAGGCGGCGTTGGCGCAGCTTTAATGATGCGAATGAATTCATCAATATTCGCCAATGCGACTGCCAAACCTTCCAACACGTGACCGCGATCACGAGCCTTGCGTAGTTCAAAAACAGTACGACGGGTAACCACTTCTCTTCTGTGAGAAAGGAAACACTCCAACATCTGCTTGAGGTTTAACAAGCGTGGCTGGTTATCCACCAATGCCACCATGTTCATACCAAAGGTGTCTTGTAGTTGTGTGTATTTGTAAAGGTTGTTGAGAACCACTTCTGGAACTTCGCCGCGCTTAAGTTCAATCACAACGCGCATACCGGATTTATCAGACTCGTCACGGATATCAGAAATGCCCTCGACTTTTTTCTCAGTAATCAATTCAGCGATGCGCTCAAGCAAAGTCTTTTTATTAACTTGGTATGGCAACTCATCAACGATGATGGATTGGCGAGAACCACGCTCCATATCTTCGAAGTGAGTCTTGGCACGCATCACAACGCGACCACGACCAGTACGGTAACCATCTTTGACGCCTTGGATACCGTAAATGATGCCGGCTGTTGGGAAATCAGGAGCAGGAATGATTTCCATCAAATCGTCGATGGTGCACTCTGGGTTACTCAACAGATGCAAACAAGCTGAGATCACTTCATCTAAGTTATGAGGCGGAATATTTGTCGCCATACCCACCGCAATACCTGACGAGCCATTGATGAGGAGATTGGGGATTTTTGCCGGAAGAATGAGTGGCTCTTTTTCGCTACCGTCATAGTTCGGGCCAAAATCAACCGTCTCTTTATCGAGGTCGTCTAATAGCTGATGGGCTATCTTCGCCAAACGGATTTCGGTATAACGCATCGCCGCAGCGTTATCGCCATCGACTGAACCGAAGTTACCTTGACCGTCGACCAACATGTACCGTAGGGAGAAGTTCTGAGCCATACGAACAATCGTGTCGTAAACAGCTGAGTCACCGTGGGGGTGGTACTTACCGATTACGTCACCCACAATACGGGCAGACTTCTTGTAGGCACGGTTCCAGTCATTATTGAGCTCATGCATGGCGAACAAAACTCGACGATGGACTGGCTTTAAGCCATCCCTCACATCGGGTAAAGCTCGACCCACAATTACGCTCATAGCGTAATCGAGGTAAGAACGACGCATTTCGTCTTCTAAGGATATTGGTAATGTCTCTTTTGCAGCGTTATTTTGTGTGATTTCCATACAACAATTTTATCACTGCCTAGTTCCTTTTATGATAATTAAAGTGATAAACTTATGAAGTCCATATTCAATTGGCCTCCACACAGATAACTAGAGAGAAAAATGAAAAAACTACTACAACTTATAGCTATTGCAAGTATTTCAATCAGTGCCAGCGTTTCTGCACAAAACGTTGATAACTGGGTCAACGGCTCAGGTACAGTTTGGAAAAACGGTACAAATGAACTTTGCTGGCGCAATGCCAACTGGACACCAGCGACAGCTGCTCCAGGTTGTGACGGTGCCATTGCTAAAGCAGCGGCAGCAAAACCAGCGGCAGCAAAACCAGCGGCAGCAGCCGCTAAAGTAACTTACACAGCTGACGCATTGTTTGACTTTGACAAAGCAGTATTGAAACCAGCTGCTAAAACAAGCTTAGATAACCTATCTGGTCAAATCAAGAGCTTGGCTTTAGAAGTTGTTATTGCTACAGGTCACACTGACTCAGTTGGTACAGATGCTTACAACCAAAAACTTTCAGTACGTCGCGCTGATGCTGTTAAGAAGTACCTAGTCAGCAAAGGTATTGCTGATAGCCGTATCCAGATCGAAGGTAAAGGCGAATCTCAGCCAGTTGCTGATAACAAGACAGATGATGGTCGCGCTAAGAACCGTCGCGTTCAAATCGAAGTCATTGGTACACGTAAGAATTAATTCTTACCAAGCCAAGAAAACCCGGTTGTTTTAACCGGGTTTTTTTACACCTAAAAATTGACACCTATTGGCATAAGTGGCCCTGCGAGCCTATCTCAACCAGGATTAAACAATTAATTGGTGGCTTGTTTAGAATAGAGCCATGAATGCAGATCAAAACGAGTTAGACAAATTTAGCGCCCTGGCCCACCGCTGGTGGGATCCAACTAGCGAATTTAAGCCTCTCCACACCATCAACCCACTCCGCCTGGACTGGATACAGAAGCACATTCCTATTGCTGGCAAGAAGGTATTGGATGTTGGTTGTGGTGGCGGCATCCTAACTGAGGCCATGGCAAGAGCTGGTGCAACTGCCAAGGGCGTTGATTTATCAGAAAAAGCTCTCAAAGTGGCAGATCTCCACGGCCTTGAAAGCGGCGTAAAAGTTGAGTATGAATACATCAGTGCCGAGGATTTGGCTGTGAAAGAGCCTGGGCAATACGATGTCGTTACTTGTATGGAAATGCTCGAGCACGTCCCAGAACCGCTCAGCATTATCAAAGCGTGCTCTCAGTTAGTTAAACCAGGTGGACGAGTGTTCTTTAGCACCCTGAATAGAAATCCAAAATCTTATTTATTTGCGATTATTGGCGCTGAATATATTTTGAATTTACTCCCCAAGGGTACTCATGACTACAAAAAGTTCATCAAACCATCAGAGTTAGGTGAATATGTCAGAGAAGCCGGTTGTGATATGAATGAAATCATTGGTCTTAGTTACAACCCTATCACGCAGGTTTATTCATTAGGTCGGGATACCGACGTTAATTATTTGGTCGCTTGCACCAAAAAATAATATGAAACCATTTCCGTCCCCCTTATTTAAGGGTGTTTTTTTTGATTTGGATGGCACCTTGGCAGATACTGCACCTGACTTAGTTGCAGCTGCCAATCTTCTAAGAAGCACAAGAGGCCTGCCTGAGCTTCCCTTTACAGAATTACGACCAAGAGCTTCTGCCGGAGCAAGAGGACTGATTCAGGGGGCATTTGGTTACAGTCCTGAGCATCCAGACTTTGAAACTTTGCGCGATGAATTTCTAAATAACTATGCTCAGAATATTTGTGTTCATAGCCAACTATTTGATGGCATGGATGAGCTTCTTATCCAATTAGAAAAGCAAGAAGTGGCTTGGGGTATTGTGACTAACAAAATAGAACGGTACACAACGCCTCTATTAAAGTTGATGGGTTTGGACCAACGCAGCCAAGCCAACATCAGCGGTGACACGACCCCATTTGCTAAACCTCACCCTGCTCCGATTCTGAAAGCTGCGGAGCTTTGTGGTTTGAACCCTGAGCAATGTTTGTATGTGGGGGATGACTTAAGAGATGTTAAGGCTGGTCGCGCCGCAGGTATGAAAACTGTTGCAGCGGCTTACGGTTACTGCGGTTGTGATGAGCCAGTCTCAGATTGGGGCGCAGATTTCATCATTCATCACCCCCATGAACTTCACGCCATTATTTTTCCTTAATACCTAAATCCAAAGCTTAATTAGTCAGAGTTTTTCCGGTCATAGTCATTGACGTGGGAGAATTGAGGCAATCCCCATTCACGCGCCTAATACTTCAATGAAATCACCCATCACCGCTGACGTCACCCAACTTCAAGAATTTGATGAAGTCATAGACGTGCGCACGCCTGATGAATTCATGGATGATCACATACCGGGTGCTGTTAACTTCCCAGTGTTAACTAATGAAGAACGCATCGTGATTGGCACCATGTATAAACAAGTGTCACCTTTTGAAGCTAAAAAATTGGGTGCTGCGTACATTGCTAAAAAAATTGCCCACTATATTGAAAATAACTTTCTTGATAAACCTAGAGACTGGAAGCCGCTGATTTATTGTTGGAGGGGTGGCAAAAGAAGCGGCTCCATGACGCATATCTTCCGACAAATTGGTTGGAACGCACATATCTTAGAGGGTGGCTATAAGTCTTACAGACGAAGTGTTATTGATCAGCTTGATCTACTACCACCTCAATTTAAATTTCAAGTCATCACTGGTATGACTGGCAGTGGTAAGAGTAAGGTTCTAGAGAAGCTCCTTGAATTAGGCGCTCAGGTTTTAGATCTAGAAAACTTAGCCCAACATAAAGGCTCTGTTTTAGGTAATCTTCCCGACTCACCTCAACCCAGTCAAAAAATGTTTGAGACTTTGATCTTGACTCAATTGAAAGAGTTAGATCCTCAAAAAATAGTGTTCGTGGAATCTGAAAGCAGGAAAATTGGATCCGTCCATGTGCCTGATGTTTTGCTCAATTGCATGAGAAGTAGTCCTTGCGTTCGAATTGAGGCAAGTACAGAGGCGCGCGTGAGTTTTTTAATTAATGACTACCCTTATTTCATCAATCAGCCTGATAATCTAATTCGCACGATAGATTTTCTAAAAGAACTTCATGGTAAAGAAACCTTAGAGCACTGGAGAAATCTCATTCTCAATCAAGAATGGACCCAACTCGTTTCTGAGTTGCTTGAGAAACACTACGACGCCCTTTACAAACGCTCTCAGAACTCTAACTATATTCATTACGAAAAAGCACCTTGCTTCACAACTGCAGACTTATCTGCCAAAGGAATTGAAATTTTAGCGACACAAATTTTGGCAGGTGAACACCGTGCATAAATCATATCTTCATGAATCAGATCAACCGATCATCACTTGGGATGAAGGAGATGTCACTCACTCTTGCCGCTGGCGTTCAGAAAAAGGCACTCCAGCACCTAAAAAGTTAATCATTGCTGATGACACGCTAACTGCAGATGAAGCCTATACATTAGCTTGTGAAGGTACCGGCATTATTTGGCGTGGCGATTTTCAAAATGCCAAGCAGCTCCTTCAAGCATTAGCCAGACGCGCTGACAAACCATCTAAGAAAAGTGTCAGAAACAAATCAAAAGCGCGTCAACCTGGTGAAGGCCTCATTCCATTGGCTAAGCCCATGTCAGAAATATTCCACCTGCATCGCCAAGCTCAATCTCAGAGAAGCCGCACCTTAGGTATGTTGCTGATTCAGTTTGAACCTGATCACAGTATTCCATTGCGCCGCGCCCCAGATGTTAAGGAAGCTTGCTCAGCTGTTTATGGAGAAGTGACCGAGCCGTATGTCACCTCGCTGAGAGAGCTTTTAGGATTTATTGGTTCACTCGAGTGGCGTAAGAACGGTATGGCGATTGATGCCATCAAGGATTTGGGTGATGGTCGCATCCATCCTCACTATGGTGTTTTTGCCCCCGTTCGTTCTGAATACTTAGGTCTTTTAGAAAAAGCGCCGTTCCCTGCTGCTATGACCGGCAACTCCTTAGCATTTGATATTGGTACAGGTACAGGTGTTTTAGCAGCGGTGCTAGCGCAACGTGGCGTACAGAAAATAATAGCTACAGATCAAGATGATCGCGCTCTTGAATGTGCAGAAGAAAATATAGAGGGTCTTGGCATTAAGAAAAATGTCAAACTCATGAAAGCTGATTTATTCCCTGAGGGTAAAGCCCCATTAATTGTTTGTAATCCGCCATGGGTTCCTGCAAGACCAAGTTCACCAATTGAATACGCTGTATACGATCCCGACAGTCAAATGCTCAAGGGATTTATATCTGGATTAGCAGAGCACTTAACTGCTGGTGGTGAAGGCTGGTTAATTTTGTCTGATCTCGGAGAGCATCTCGGCCTTAGAACTAGAGCTGAGTTATTAGCTTGGATTGAAGCTGGGGGCTTGAAGGTGATGGGCCGCTACGATGTGAGACCTACTCATGCAAAAGCATTAGATACGCAGGATCCTTTGTATCGCGCTCGTGCTGCCGAAGTAACGTCTCTATGGAGATTGGCTGTTTAATACTTTAATGAAAAAAGCCAACCGGTTAAGGTTGGCTTTTAGTTTTGGTGGAGCCGGCGGGGATCGAACCCGCGTCCGCAAATCCTCTACATAGAGTTCTACATACTTAGTTGTGTCATTTAGTTTAGCCAATCAGTCACGGACCAACACGTTACTAATTAGCGATTCACTAAATTTTCGAGTTACACATCGTGACATTATGTAACCTTATCTCTTGTAAATGACCCTGATCTAACTTGCGTTAGCTGACCCAAGAGAGAATCAGTTCAGGGGCAACCGCAATTAAGCGGCTAGTGCGAAACGTTCGTCGTTTGCAGTTATAGCAGTCCCATTGTTTTACGAGATGACGGGTCCTCGGTATGCCCTCCATGCTTTGTAATCCACGTCGAAACCATGTCGGCCCCGATATATGCATATCAGAACCTCATTTTAAGCCTTTTATCAAAATAGTGCCGAATTCTTATTAATCAATCCGTCATACTTAACTCTTGATTAGATTGATCCTCCAATGCTCCCTCGACTAAATGACGCCATGCTGGCAATTCAGGCTCACCTAAGTGTCGCTCACCAAAGACCAAAGCAATCATCTCTCCCTGGTTATCCAAAAGCTCCATTGAAGTAATCACGCCATCTTTACTAGGTTTTCTAACCAACCAAATCTGATGAATTTTCTCAATATCTAAGTGGAGATTGAATCCCGGATCTAGAATATTGAACCAAGCTTTGACATCAACTATCCGATGAATGAAGCCCGTATGAATCTGCATAGCTCCACGATTGCCGATAAAAATCATTAAAGGTATTTTTTGATCTTTTGCTGATTCAAAAACCTGACGCATCGACGATTGAGTCAATGCCTGTGCGTAGTGGTTACCAATGCACTCAAGAGCCTGTAATCGATTTAGCCCATGCTTCTTAAGAAGATCAAAGAACTCATGTGTATCGGCCATTTGAGACCAGTCCTGCTTAAATTCTTCTAAAGAAAAGTCCTCTGCAAAAGTTTCTTTGCATGAGGAAGTGTCTTGCAATTTTTCCTGCACATGAATTCCTGAGTCTTGATTTATGTCAGAAAAGTCATCTACTAATTGCTCAAAATAATCATGCTCACTGCTCGGCAAAAGAAATATCTTGTGTATGGCTGTTCCAAACTCATCAAAGAATTGGATGCTACGTTGCAAAGCATCACCCTTACCTTCTTCGAATGCGTAAGCAAATTCCCAATATTTGTAAAAAAGTCGAAGATCAATTAAATCACTATGAACGACACCAACATCTCCTTGCTTTGAGACATGTTGGTATGTGCCCACCTTTTCATGAACAGCATATTCATTTCTAGTTAAAGCTAAGACCTCTCCTAATCCTTCCATTTGGGATATGAGTTCGCAATAAGGTTTTTTTAAACGAGTTGCTCTGGCAAGATGCGGGGATGACTTCATTGCCGTGAGCCTAGAAACTCCAACATGAGCGTCAATCAACTCAGCTTCGGTGATTCCGAGAAACTTGGAAATTTCTCGATGTCTGAGCTTTTTTTCAAGCCTTAAAGAAGCAAAACTCTGACGAATATCAATGACTTGACTGCACATACGCGCTCCTATAGCAATAGGCACTGGCTCGCTAGAGGGGTTATGGCTGGCTTGTGCTGAATGAATGAAGATACTACATGAGAATCATTCTCAACAAATAACTACATCCAAAAGAGGGTTTATCTTATTAAACTGAGTCCATGACGCAACTTAACTCATCATCAAAAATTATTGGAAAGGTCCATTCTGGGAACTGTATGACTCCTTGGGGGTGGGCCATTCTTGAGCACCAAGATCAATTTATTTATAGATTAGAGTTCTTAGGTGGGAAACGATACCCAATGACTCAAGATGTAATGACCAACCCAACAAGTCAAAAGACGGTTGATGAGTTATTTAAAAACCACCATCATTTTTCATTACAACCCAAAGGAACTGAATTCCAACAATTGGTTTGGCAATCCTTATTAACCATACCGTATGCCACAGTCAAAACCTATCAAGATATTGCCTTAGCTATTGGAAGGCCGCAAAGTATTCGAGCCGTTGCTAACGCCATTGGCGCCAATCCTATTTGTGTATTTATCCCATGCCACCGCGTGATCAGATCTGATGGCACTTTAGGTGGTTACAGTAGCGGCAGAGGTACTGAACTTAAACGGCAGTTAATAAGATCAGAAGGTATCAATCTACCCACTGTGGATCTTTCATCTTAATTGCCAGCAAAGTTCTAACAAATAATCCTGAGATTAATATCGTTGTGAAAATAATGGAGGCGTAGGCAAGGTATATAGCCGATGGGGAAAACTGAGCATAGTTAAAGATAGCAATTGTGAAAGATGCCGATGGGAAAGAGTAAGCCCACCATGACATGAAAAAAGGTAGTTGCGCAAATTTTTTAAACTGGGTTAATAAAAAGAATGCAAAGAAAAAACCTATTCCAATTAAAAGATGCCCAGCTGGATCCAAAGGCTGATCGCCAGTTTGTGATGTCAAAGCTAACCATGAAGAGAAAGCTACTGTAGGTGGCGCTAAGAATATCGCCATAGTTGGCTTCAGGCGGTCAGGTAAAGGTGGCTGGACAAACATCAAGCGATACATCACTAGGGATAACAACACTAACCAGAAGATAAGTCCCACACTAAAGAAGAACCAAGAAATTTCTATATAGCCTAGCTTCACACCTCCCAAAGGTATAACCACGTTACCAACAGCAGGAATAAACCAAACTGGACATGCATGTGAATCTTGAAGAGACTCGCGATGAACCCAAGCGTTTAAGACTGCCAACATAGCAATTAGGTGAAGTGATGCTCCAAAAATCCAGACATATTCTGCAATGATGGGTGAGTAATTAAAAATGACTGCTGAAAGTAAACAAACACCCACTGAAATGGCACCAAAAAAAGATGATTTAACGGGATGATTCCACTCTTCTATTAATTTTTCAGGTTGCTGAATTTGCTTACGAAGTAATCCCATAGCTAAGACAACAAAGACAAGCGCTGCCAAAGCACCAAATGCAAGGGCAAAGTCTTGGGCATAACTTAATTGGGTAACTTGAGAGAATTTTGTCCACGCCAAAGATAATCCAGATAGACCCATCACCATTGCAAAAGCGGAGACAGGGGGCGCAGCCAAAAAAATTCTCATAAGAGTCTCGAAATAAGATTAATGAAATATATACGCTAAATGATAGAAATTACATCTATAGGGAATAATAATAGGATTGTGGAGTTAAGTCTTATCCGTTTGGCTGGTTTATTAGCCTATTAAGTACTAATATTTAACTTGAATATTCGAGTAATCCGTTGATCTATGTGGATCAACGGTCAAGCAACTCTTCCCATCTAAGCATTAGTTTTGATAGCTGGTCCTCAATCACTTTGAGGCGCCCCTGAAATTGGATGACTTGATCAGGTTTATTTTTATAAAGATCAGCATCACCCAAACTAACACCAATTTCAGCTTGCTCTTTTTCGAGTGCATCAATCTTTGCGGGTATTTCCTCTAACTCTTGGCGCTCTTTACTATTTAATTTTTGAACATTTGATTTTGATTTGGGAGTAGATACATCTTTTGATGCGCTAACCTTATCAGACTTAGACTGATCAGCAACCTGCACCTGTGGGGTGCCATTGGATTGTGCTGCTTTATATTCTTCAGTTCTCTTTTTCTGAATCTTCCAATCCTCGTAACCGCCTTCGTATTCTCTCCAAAAGCCATCACCCTCGTAAGCGATGATGCTGGTCACTACGTTATCTAAAAATGCACGATCGTGACTCACTAAGAAAACTGTACCTTTGTAGTCTTGTAGTAATTGCTCTAAGAGTTCGAGCGTATCAATATCTAAGTCATTGGTAGGCTCATCTAAAACAAGGACGTTAGCCGGTCTTGCAAATAATCTGGCTAATAAGAGTCGATTTCTTTCTCCGCCTGAAAGAGTGGATACAGGAGACCCCGCTCTCTCTGGAGAAAATAAAAAGTCATTTAAGTAACTTTTGACATGTTTACGGTTACCGTTAATCTCAATCCACTCACTACCAGGACTAATGTAGTCTTCAAGTGTGGCATTGAGATCTAGCCCCTCACGCATTTGATCAAAATAGGCCACATCAATTCTGGATCCCATCGTCGCTGTGCCGCTATCTGGCTGGATGGTTCCCAGAATCAGTTTAAGTAAGGTCGTCTTACCAGCACCGTTAGGGCCAAGTAAACCAACCTTGTCGCCTCTCAATATAGTTGCGGTGAAATCTTTAACAATCGGACGATCGTAAGACTTGCAGACATTTTCTAGATCAGCCACGATTTTGCCGCTGCGATCTCCTGAAGAAACCGCCAACTTAATTTGCCCCATAGCATCTCTGCGCTCAGCACGAATGACACGTAGCTTTTCTAGACGTGCAATGCGTCCTACGCTTCGCGTTCTTCTGGCCTCAACACCTTTACGAATCCATACCTCTTCTTGCGCTAAGAGCTTATCTGCTCTGGCATTTGCAAGACCTTCAGATGCAATCTCTTGCTCTTTTAAAACTTCGTAGGCTGAAAAGTTACCCGGATAGGATCTTAAGATGCCACGATCCAATTCCACAATTTGAGTACTCACCGCATCTAAGAATGTTCGATCATGCGTAATGAGAACAATCGAGCCTTTAAAAGTCTTTAGCAGCTCTTCTAACCAAGTGATTGAATCTAAGTCTAAGTGGTTGGTAGGCTCATCCAGAAATAGGACATCAGGAACAGCTACCAAAGCCTGAGCTAAAGCGACTCGCTTACGATTACCGCCTGATAAATCACCGATAGCAATCTCTGGATTTAGATGTAAGCGATCAAGAGTTTCATGAACACGCTGCTCCCAATTCCATCCACTCATAGATTCTAATTTCGATTGAATTTCGTCTAAACGATGGTGGGAGTCATCATCCCATTCAGCGACGCTTAATTCTTCGTATTCTTCTCGTAGAGATTTAACTTCTGTGACGCCTTTGGCTACAGCATTAAAAACAGTCTCTTGGGAGTCAAAAATAGGCTCTTGAGCAACATAAGCCATACGTAAACCCTGTTGATACTGCAGAGTTCCATCATCCAGCTTTTCTAGACCATTTAAAATTTTGAGTAAAGAGGATTTGCCCGTGCCATTACGGCCGATGAGCCCGATCCTTTCACCAGATTCCAGGGAAAAAGAAGTGTTTGCTAGCAAGTCAACGTGGCCAAATGCCAGTTTTGCGTTAGTTAGAACAATTAAAGCCATAATGACATTATCGCGGTTGAATTAAAAAGAAAGAAAAAACGATGCACGGTGTCGATTTTATTAAAGACTTGGCAGTGATCATGTTGGTCGCTGGGGTTGTTACCGTCATATTTCACTACCTCAAACAACCAGTTGTTTTGGGCTACATCATTGCGGGCCTCATTATCGGCCCTTATGCCACTCCTTTTCCATTTATTTCTGATGAAAAGACGATTAAGACTCTCGGCGAGCTTGGAGTTGTATTTTTGATGTTTGGCTTAGGCCTCGAATTTAGCCTTCGCAAGCTGGCCAAAGTTGGGGCTACAGCATTCGTAGCGGCCCTGTCCCAAATTGTTTTATTAATCTGGGTGGGCTATGAAATTGGTCGCTTTTTCTCATGGAGCTCGATGGACTCCTTGTTCTTGGGGGCCATGATGGCGATCTCATCAACCACGATCACAGTTAGAGCACTAGAAGAGTTAGGTCTTAAGAAAGAAAAGTTCGCCACTCTTATTTATGGTATTTTGATCGTAGAAGATATTTTAGCGATTAGTTTGATTGTGATGCTCACAGGTATTGCGACCACAGGTCAATTAGAGCCAATCGATGCCGCCATGACGATTGGTGAATTGATTTTATTTATGACAGTCTCTTTGGCAGCGGGTATTTTATTAGTTCCACGCCTTCTGAATTTAGTAGCCAAGTTCCAAAGTAAAGAGATGTTATTAATCACGGTCCTTGGTCTTTGCTTTGGCTTTTGTTTGATTGTGATTCAGTTGGAGTACAGCGTTGCATTAGGCGCCTTCTTAATTGGCGCCATCATGGCTGAATCAAGACATATCCATACGATTGAGAAATTGATTGAACCTGTCAAAGATATGTTTATTGCGATTTTCTTCGTAACGATTGGTTTGCTTTTAGACCCAGCCATCATTTGGCAATACGCCCTACCTATTACGATCATTAGTATTGCAGTGATTGTTGGCAAAGTTTTATCTTGCAGCATGGGAACATTTATCACAGGGCATGATGGCAAAACATCGATGCGTGTGGGCATGGGTAAAGCTCAAATTGGTGAATTTTCATTCATCATCGCCACCCTGGGATTAACGCTTTCTGTCACCAGCGATTTCCTCTACCCAATAGTGGTGGCTGTCTCAACCATCACTACATTTTTTACACCGTATTTGATCAAGGCCTCTGATCCATTTAGTCAAAAAGTAGGATCACTGATTCCAAGCCCTATTAAAAACGTCTTTACTCAGTATTCTGAATGGATCAGTCAAATCCGCTCTGACAATCAGTTGCGTAACGATATTCGACCATTTGTAAGAAGAATTACTTTTCATGTTTTTGTTAATGCTTGTATCGTTATTGCCCTATTCTTATCTGCCTCTAAGTTATTCACATTTTTAAATGAGTACATCGATACCAGTCATTTAGATTGGTTTGGAGAGGCCTATCAACAAGCGGTGATGTGGGCCATGAGTATTTTGTTGTCGGCGCCCTTCTTGTTCGCTATTTATAGAAAGTTAGAAGCACTGGGAATGATCTTGGCTGATGTACGACTTAACTCAGGCGAATACTCTGAAGGTGAAAGAGCTGCCATCCATCAATTATTTTCTCAGTTAATGCCAGTCTTAGCTGTCGTTGCTTTATTGATCTTGGTATCAGCACTCAGCTCCAGTATTTTGCCTCCAGCTGGCATGTTGCTTGTTTTAGGTGTTTTGATGGCTAGTGTTATTTACTTACTTCGTAAGCAGCTGGTGAAAATACACGCCAAGCTCCAGATTGCGTTAACAGAGTCATTTAAAGAAAATAGTCAAAATAAGCCCCCACAATAAGAGATAATCACAGCTGTGGAAAAAGTACGCATATCAAAATTAATGTCTGAGCAAGGTATTTGCTCACGACGCGAGGCAGATAACTATATCGAGCAAGGCTTGGTATTGGTTGATGGTGAAGTGGTCAGTGAATTAGGTGCCCGCGCCTTCCCCAATCAAAAAATTGAACTCAAGAAAGCAGCTGTTGCTCAGCAAGCCTTGCGTTACACCATCATCTTAAATAAGCCAGTAGGTTTTATCTCTCACTTTGATGAGGATCGTGAATACCAACCTGCGGCCTCACTCATCATTCCTGAGAATCAGTTTGTTCATCAGTTATCGGCTCATTTACCAGGAAAGTTTAATACCCGTGGCTTAGCACCTGCAGGGCGTTTGGATATCGATTCTAGCGGCCTCCTTGTACTGACTCAAGATGGCAGAATTGCCAAGCTACTCATCGGTGAAAATAGTCCAATTGAAAAAGAATATTTAGTTCGTGTGGAGGGCACTTTGACACCGGAAGGTTTGCGCCTTCTTAATCACGGACTCTCACTCGATGATGTGGTCTTAAAGCCCGCAAAAGTGGGTTGGCAAAATACAGATCAATTGAGATTTGTGTTGCGTGAAGGTAAAAAACGTCAAATTCGCCGCATGTGTGAGCTGGTAGGTTTACATGTTGTGGGTTTAAAGCGCATCCGGATTGGGCAAATACCATTGGGTAGTTTGCCAGTTGGTCAGTGGCGCCACTTAGGTCCCACAGAGCGCTTCTAAGCTATTTAACCTGTCTACAAGGCTTTTTAAGCCCTGAAATTCAGTCGTTTTAACTCATGATCTGAAATACCCCTCAGGTTTTAGGCGGTTTAAGAGCGAAATTGCTTGAAAACACATAAAATACGGGCTATGAAAACACCTGAACTTTTGGCACCTGCGGGCAGCTTAGCCATGCTCAACACCGCCTTTGATTTTGGCGCCACTGCTGTTTATGCAGGGCAGCCTCGTTACTCTTTGCGCGTTCGTAATAATGACTTTGGCAGTATTGACGTTTTGCGTGAGGGCATTGAAACAGCTCATGCCCAAGGTAAAAACTTTTACCTTGTTTCTAATATCTTGCCCCATGGCGCGAAAACACGCACCTATGTACAGGATATGGCCCCCGTTATGGCCCTCAAACCAGATGCTTTGATCATGTCAGATCCAGGCTTGATCCTGTTAGTTCGTGAAAACTGGCCGGATATGCCGATTCATTTATCTGTTCAAGCGAATACGGTCAATGGTCAAGCTGCGAGATTTTGGCGCTCAGTCGGCATCAGTCGAGTGATTTTGTCGCGCGAGTTGTCCTTAGATGAAATCGAATCTGTCCGCCAAGACTGCCCAGAAATGGAAATTGAAGTCTTCATCCATGGCGCATTATGTATTGCTTACTCTGGTCGTTGCTTGTTGTCAGGTTACTTCAATCATCGTGACCCTAACCAAGGCACTTGCACGAACTCTTGCCGTTGGGACTACAAAGTAGCCAAAGCTGATGAGGATGCGACTGGCGATATCTATCTTCTTGAAGAAGGAAATCGTCCTGGGGAATGGATGCCGATTGAAGAAGATATGCACGGCACCTATATTCTGAATTCTAAAGACTTGCGTGCTATTGAGCACGTGCAACGCTTAACTGAAATGGGTATTGACTCATTGAAGATTGAAGGCAGAACCAAGTCACCTTACTACGTAGCCAGAACAGCTCAAGCTTATCGCTCAGCCATTGATGATGCCGTAGCAGGTCGACCATTTAATCCTGTCTTATTGGGACACCTTGAAGGCCTTGCGAATCGTGGCTACACCGATGGCTTCTATGTGCGCCATCATGATCAAGATTATCAAAACTATCTACGCGGCTTTTCAATTTCAGGTCGCAGTATCTACGTTGGTAATGTACTTGAGGTAGATGCCGCAAGAGGTCTTTTTAAGGTTGAAGTCAAGAATAAATTTGCAGTGGGCGACAAGCTTGAAATCATCCAACCAAGCGGTAACACTGACTTTGTCATAGAAGAAATTTTTAGCACCAAAGGTGAGCCAATGCGAGTAGTGCCAGGCGCCGGCTATACAGTTTGGGTCAAGTTGCCACTCTCTTCTGAAGGTGCTTTCTTGGCACGCTATCTTGAACAAGAGAATGCAACCAAACTAGAGCAAATTCCGGTCATGGAATCTTAATTAAGTAAGTTCTCTTTGAATACAAAAAAGCCTTGATAACTATCAAGGCTTTTTTAATATGAGATCTTTAAATCTATAGCTCTATGATTTGCTTGCTAATGTGAAGTGCTCTACGGTAGGCGCTTTCAAAAAGAATTTTCCTACATGAGAGCGCCATTGAGTGAAGGCTTCAGATTCTCTAAAGTCAACAGTGTGGTTTTCTAGCGTATCCCAATAGTTCATCAAAATATATCGACCTGGATTTTCAATGCCGGCATTGAGTTTATAGCCACGAAATCCTTTGGAAGGAGCAATAGCCTCTGCAACACCAGCGATGACTGCTTGCTCAAATTCAGCTTTGTTTACTGGGTCAATACTAATATCAGCGATTTCTAAAATCATATTTTTCCTTAATAAATTATTTCAACCAATTATAAGTGGCTATACCCAATATGGTGAGAGCCAAAGAACCTAGTAAATGAAAAGCAATCGTTAAAAAAGCTTTTAAATAATCACCTGATTGCATCACTAGAACTACTTCAGCACTAAATGTTGAAAAGGTGGTTAAGCCTCCCAAGAAACCAGTAATCACTAGTAATTTTAACTCTGGTGGCAAATGACCCTGCGCCTCAAAGTAACTGGCAGAAAGTCCGACTAAATACCCACCCACTAAATTAGCTATCAAAGTTCCTAAAGGCATCGTTGCCCAAATAGCATTAAAGCCAAGACCTAGCAGCCAGCGTGATACCGCCCCAAGGGAAGCTCCGATACTAATAGCGATAACTGAAGAAATCATGTTTTCCTAATGAATCAATTGAGGACACAATGTAACTTAGATCATTATATATTTCTGACCATAAACCTGAAATGGTAATCAGCATGGATTATGCTTGATGTATGAATAAAACTATTTGTGTTTTCTGTGGCTCCAAAGATGGAAATAACCTTAATATCATTGCAAAAGCAGCAGATCTTGGACGGGCCTTAGCAGAAGAAGGCTTCAGTATAATTTTTGGTGGTGGTAGATTAGGCTTAATGGGCAGTGTCGCTAGAGCTGCGATTGAATCAAACGGACGTGTCATTGGCATCATTCCAACCGGGTTAACTTCACGTGAACCAGTTCAACTAGAACTAACCGAGTTGTTTTTGGTGGATGACATCATCGAAAGAAAACGTTTGATGATTGAGAAGTCTGATGCTTTTCTGATCCTACCAGGCGGCCTTGGTACTTTAGATGAGTTATTTGAAGTTTGGACGGGACGCCAGGTCAAAGCTCATAACAAACCTATCATCATCGGTAACTGGGATGGTTACTATGACAAGTTATTGTCATTTTTACACCAAGCAGATCATCATGGCTTTTTAAATGGTGATCATTTAGATGGCGTTGCCATTCTTAAAAGTGTGGAAGAAATGATTGGCACACTTAAAACTACATTCGCAGGTACAAACTCAAGATAAATATGCATATTCAATTAAAGAGCTTGGGCACAAACGTAACCGCTTGACCAAGCCCATTGAAAATTATGACCGCCAAGGTGTCCTGTTACATCAACGCATTCGCCAATGAAATATAAACCTGGGTGTTGCTTAGACATCATGGTTTGTCCATCGAGTGACCTGGTATCAACACCACCCAACATGACTTCTGCTTTTTTCCAACCAAGAGTGCCGGCAGGTTTGACTGCCCATTGAGTCAATAGATCTTTAAGTGCCTGACGATCTTTTTTACCAACTTCAGCCCATTTACGGCCTAAAAGATTTTTCTGCTCCGCAAACGACTTGGCAAGCCGCTGCGGAAATACCATACCTAAGATTGTTTCTGTTGATTTCAGGCGGTTAGCATCATCATTAAAGAGCTCATCACAATCAATATCATTTAACCAATTAATCTCGATCCCCTCGCCTTCGTGCCAATAACTACTCGCTTGAAGAATGGCAGGCCCAGATAAGCCCTTGTGAGTCAGCAAAACATCTTCATCAAAATGACAGGTACCATAACGCTGACCTTTTTGACCAGCAGCAACCTTCACCGGAACACTTAAACCTGAAAGCTCACTCAAATTGGCAAACTCCTCTGATGTGAAAGACAATGGCACTAATGCAGGCCTTACGGGAACGATCGGTAAATGAAATTGCTCTGCAATCTTTAGAGCAAATTCTGTTGCGCCAATTGCTGGAACCGGTAAACCGCCAGTCGCCATCACCAGAGCTTTTGATTTCTCTATACCCTGATTGGTAGTCACCACCCAATTTTTATCTGTCTCTTGTTGAATGCTTTCAACAGTGATCGGATGGCGAATAACTACACCACCCTTTTGGCATTCACTAAATAACATTTCAATGATTTGCTTGGCCGATACGTCGCAAAATAATTGCCCTTTGTGTTTTTCATGAAAAGGAATGTTGTAACTTTTAACCAAGTCTAAGAAGTCTTGAGATGTGTATTTAGATAAGGGACTTTTTACAAAATTAGGGTTTTCAGATAAAAAATTAGCTGGGCTGGAATACATGTTTGTGAAATTACATCTTCCACCACCACTTATCCTTATTTTTTCACCTAAAACCTCAGCGTGATCCAGTAACAACACTTTTTTACCAAGCTGACCAGCTACACCCGCACAGAACAAACCAGCGGCACCTGCTCCAACAATGATGGCATCCCACAATGGTGACTGCTGATCAGACATGTAAAACTTTCTTAATTAAGTGAATTGGCTATTAGCTAATATATTTTTGATATTTTCTCATGGGATGAGGGGGCGCAGACTGATTAACCAAGCAATAAAAAAGCCGCAATCGCGGCTCTTTGTTGCTTTAGATAGGATTAATGATCTTTTTTGTGATCATGTCCTGGCTGTCCATGATCGGGTGGCTTATTACCCATCACCTGAAACTTTACCTCCACCTCACCAGCTTTTTCAAACTTGAGTTTGACAGGAATAATCTCGCCAGCTTTTAACTGTTTATTTAAGTCAATAAACATCAAGTGCAAGCCACCTGGTCTGAGCTCAACTTTTGACTTGGCAGGAAGATCAATTGACTTGACCTCACGCATCCTCATCACATTGTTATCCATGGACATAGTATGAAGTTCCATTGATTTGGATACTGATGAAGATGCAGAAATGAGCTTGTCAGCAGCATTACTATCATTTTCAATCTTCATAAAACCACCACTCATTTTTTGAGCAGGAACTGTAGATCTCGCTTGAGGATTTTCAATTTTCAAGGCGCCTACTTTTGTTTCATTGCTAGCATGTGCTGAGCTAGCAATGAATAATGACGTGACCAATAAGAAACTTAATACTTTTTTCATTTACTTCTCCGTTAGTTGATTCAGTTTAAATCCAAAAAAAAAGCCCTGCCCAACGCAGGGCTTTAGAACGTTAATCAAATGCAATTGTTGCTTTTAACCAAGCTGTACGACCGGGTTCATTAACGCGAGTAGTTTGAGTGTATCCATCAATTGAAGACCCGGAACGGCTAATAAATTCAGCATAGGTTTTATCAAATAAATTATCAACACCTGCAGCTATTACAGTCTTTTTATTGGGCTTATACCCTGCATTTAGAGAGAAAATACCAAAGCCTCCTGATTTAGCAACGTCCTGACCTGAAATATTACCCTGACCAACAGTTGCTTCATCTTTAGGTGCCACTAATCTAAGCAACGCGCCATAGGAATATTTTTTATCATCATAGCCAACAGATAAGCGACCTTCTAATGGAGCCAATTGAGCCAATGGCAAACCGTCAGTTTCATTTTTACCTTTAACGTAAGAAAGACTTGAGTTAACTTTGACTGTATTAGTTAATTCGTATCCTGCGCCAAGCTCTGCGCCATAAGTGTGGGCATCAACATTCCTTGCCGTTGCAGTGCTATACATTCCAGATGTATACCCAGTTCTAGCATCAATCAGAATCAAATCATTGATTTGGTTATAAAAAACAGATGCATTGAAGTCATATAAGTCAGATTTTTGAATTAAACCCATGTCAATCTGATTTGTTTTTTCTGTTTTAGTCGACTGAAATGAACTGTGATTGTTAGACATCATTGGATTCATACCTGCCGAACCATCTCTTCTGTATGAGATTAACTCCCAATAGTCAGGCATTCTTTCTGAGTGGCCAACTCCAATAAAACCTTTCGAAGCCTTAAGTGACTCTAGATCCTGCTCTAGTCTTAAAAAACCGCTATTCATTAGCTCTTTTCGCTTTTGCCCAGATGTATCTGATGACATAGCAGAGCGTTTATCTAAAACAGTCCAAAAATCTCCACGATACCCTGCGACTACCTTTTGGTTTTTGTTTAACTGCTCAGTCACCTCTGCAAATACACTGGTATTTTTAAATTCCGAGTCCTCTGTGATAGCAATGGCCCCCATACCTGGCATATTTCCACCATGCTTCGATTCTGAGTAATCAACGCCTAATTTTGCTTTAGTGCTGGCTCTTAAATTTAAGTCTGACACCAAACGTAATGCATTGGTTTCATGCGTCACATCCATATACGAACTAGGATTTCCTCTCATGGCTTCTGACATGGTGTGGAATATAGTATTTCTTGAAGCTTGAATTTCCAGCTTTTCAACAATCTCAGATATATTTTTTAGCCGTCCCTTTAGGGCAACATTTTCACGCAAGAACTTTGTGCCATCCATTGAGCGATCAGCATAGGCTGCATAACCATTACTTCTACCAGCTGATAACTCAAAACGCTTATTGTCATCAGGCGTCAAACCCAATGCTGCGCCAGCACTATAGCGACTGTACTGTGAATGGACTTTATTACCACTACCATCTTTATAGTCTTGTGAATGTGAGTTAGATCCAGTGAAGTTAGCAAAATACCCTTTATCTCCAATATTCGCATCAATCACTTCATCATGCCGACCAAAACTGCCTACTAATCCAGAAGTATGAACATCATATTCTGGCCTCTCATAAGTTTTTGCATCTTTCTCAAAGCGCACTGTTGCTGCAGAACCATGCCCTGGATAAAGAACTGTTTGAGGCCCCTTAACAACAGTCACTTTGTCATAAATCTCGGGGAAAATATAAGCAGTTGGTGAATCCATACGCTGACCACAACCGCCAAATATATTTTGATCATCTGCCAAAATATTTATACGTGATCCCCCCCATCCCACGAAAATTCGGCTCGCCATCAGTACCCGCCTTACGCATGACACTAAATCCAGGGACTGATTTCAAAAAGTCAGCGCCGTCATGAGCTGGTAATGGTTGACGAGGAACTTTGGGATCCATTTCAACAGTGACGGGCGTGGTCATTGGAGATCCTGTCACAACCACATCTTTGAGAACAGTTTCATTGGCAAAAGCATTGGACATCAACATTGATGCAACCATGGCGAGGGGGGTTAATTTAATTAACTTCATAAAAAGTCCTTCTAATTCACATAATTTTTTGACGCAAAAAAGCGTAAATACCAGTAACTAGCTCTTGCGAGCTAGCACTGAAATAAAAAATTAAGCGAGAGAGGGAGGCGCTCTTGAGGGGAGAGATACCCAAGCAAACAATGGCTTAGGTGATTGATAGAATAACTGCGGATGTAACTGATGAGATTCTGGCTTGGCAAAAGTCAAAGTATTGTTAACAGGTAAAGCATAAGCGCCATGCATTAAGCAGTATGGGCAATGATTACTGATATTTTTTGATTCTTCACTATTTGGAGTAGACCCCATTTGTTGGGTCATTTTGACGCCGGAGGTCGTACAAATTTCTGCTGTAAAACCTTTATAGGCATCGTTAAGAGTCATTGCTTGTGAGATAGTCGGAGCCAAAGATCCCGTCAAGATAGCCATTATGGCAATCAAGTGGACGAATTGGCGTTTTATCAAATATCTCATTTCAGTTAGATTTTATACGTCTTTTATCCCCAATTAGTTATTGTTATTTTTATTATTCGGTTTTGGTACTTTTGCGCAATTTAACTTCTTCATATCCAATCTTTTCACGTGCGCCATTTCTGATTTGTCTTATCAATTCACTCACTGCACTGAGCTTCACCATATCCGGGCTCATAGCAATAAAGTAAGTTTCTTGACCCCAACTTATAAAATCCAAGCGATGGTCTAAAGCCACACTTTTAAGCCCTAGCCCCACATCAGCGGTTCCAGCCAAAATGGCTGTAGCAACGGCAGTGTGAGTGAACTCCTCGCGCCCATAACCTCTAATTTTTTCTGCGGGAAGCTTTTGAGAATCTAATAGCTTATCTAGTAACAGTCTAGTTCCCGCACCTTTTTGTCGATTAATAAAACGTACTTCTGGACGGGCTAAGTCAGTTAACTTAAGAATCCTTAGAGGATTGCCTTTTTGAACCATTAGTCCTTGCGTGCGCTTCATCACCGGGTAAGCCTTGATACCTTTTAAGGACAAACGCTCTCTAACCCCCTGAATACTTTGATCGTCTGGTACATGAAAACCAGCCAAATGAGCCTCACCTGATAGCAATCGCTCTAAGGATTGACCCGATCCCATCGTTTTTAAATCAAATGAGTTACTTTTTGAAATGGCATCCTCTAGCAAAGGATCATTACTGGCACAAACCACCCACTTTTTCTTATCAAAACTTTCTAATCCATCTAGCTTCACCTGAAAACGCTCTGCCTGAGATTGATTGATACTTTTATATTCTCGCTCTAAGTCATCTACTATTTTTAATAAGGTAATGCCTAAATCTGTCAAAGTAGATCCATGCCCCTTAACGCTATGCAGCAAACTATATCCAAGTGACTCCTCAACTGCCTTTAATTTATTCCATAGGGTTCTATAAGAGACATTGGAGCTATCTGCAGCAGACTGCAGGGATCGCCCTTCTTTTATCCCACGCAGAAGGATTGCAACTGAGCTTAAATCGATATCCTCATCAGAAAGAGATGTCTTTTTGCTAATTGAAATGAGTGGGGCAATCTTAATTCGCATATGTAATTATTTGCATATTGATAAATATTTTATAAGTATTGATGATATAGCTATATTTATCAAGGAGACAATATGAAAGTTCGTAATTTTTTCAAATTAGCAGCAACATCACTTTTGATCGTTTCGAGCATTAGCTTTGCAAATGCTCAAAAATCAATTACGGTATCGTCAACGACATCGACTGAACAATCAGGTTTATTTGCGCATATTCTTCCGGCATTTGAGAAGAAAACCGGTATTCAGGTCAAAGTGGTTGCTGTGGGCACTGGTCAAGCATTAGACATAGGCCGTAGAGGCGACGCTGATGTGGTATTTGTTCACGACAAGGTAGCTGAAGAAAAATTTGTTGAACAAGGATTTGCTAATAAGCGGATTGAAATCATGTACAACGATTTCGTGTTAATCGGGCCTAAAGCAGACCCTGCAAAAATCAATGGTGGCAAAGATATCACTGTTGCTTTTCAGAAAATTTTCGCAGCAAAACCTAACTTTATTTCACGCGGCGATAAGAGTGGCACACATGCAGCTGAGCTCCGCTATTGGAAAGACGCCGGTATTGAAGTTTCTCCTAACTTGAATTGGTATAAGGAGACAGGCTCAGGCATGGGACCTGCCCTGAATACAGCATCAGGCATGAATGGATACATCCTATCTGACCGTGGCACATGGTTGGCTTTTAAAAATAGAGGTGAACTCAGTATTTTGGTTCAAGGTGTTCCGAAGCTATTTAATCAATACGGTGTGATGCTAGTTAGTTCTGAAAAGCACCCTCACGTCAAAAAACAAGAAGGTCAAACATTCATTGATTGGCTTACCTCAAAAGAAGGTCAAGACAGAATTGATAGCTACAAGGTCGGTGGCGAACAGTTATTTTTTGCAAACGCCAAAAAATAACCCTATTTCAATAAAAGCATTAAGCTATCGGCATGTTTTCGTCATTTAGCGATGCTTTTCATTTATTAGGAATACTCGATGCCAAATTACTTGGCATCGTTTTTATCTCTCTCCAAGTCAGCATTTCAGCACTACTTGTTGGTTGCCTCATTGGTATTCCTCTTGGTGCAGCTGTTGCTATTTATAAGTTTCCGGGTAGAAAAGCTGTTGTAGTTCTTCTGAACAGCTTAATGGGCGTGCCAACGGTGATTGTGGGCGTTGTTATCTACTTACTATTATCAAGAACCGGTCCCATGGGAGATCTGAACTGGCTTTTTACTGTTAAGGGGATGATCATGGCTCAATCCTGCTTAACGATCCCTCTTATTGCGGCATTAACAAGACAGATTATTGAAGATGCTTGGCAGATCCATGGTGAAACCTTCACGGCCCTTCGATTAAAAACAGTAGCTAAACTTAAGTGGCTTACTTGGGATACTCGTTTTTCTTTATCCATTGCTCTCCTAGCTGGCTTCGCAAGAGCTATATCAGAAGTCGGTGCAGTCATGATCGTGGGTGGCAATATTGATCAATCTACTAGGACCATGACAACAGCCATCGCGCTTGAGATGAGCAAAGGTGATCTACCAATGGCCTTGGCACTCGGCATGGTTCTATTACTAGTAGTCATAGTGGCTAATTTCTTAATTTTTATCATTAAGACGATTGCGGAGAAACGTTATGGATAAGCCGCTATCAACGAGTGCTTCCCAAGGTAATACACCTAAAAATATTGACCTTCAACATATTGAAATATTCAGAAGCGATAGAAAAATATTATCCGCCAATATCAGCATTCCATTAAATGGGATTACTGCTGTGATTGGCCCCAATGGGTCCGGTAAAACAACACTTCTAAAATTACTGCATGGTCTTATTGCTCCTGATACCGGCGTCTATTTACCGGGCCCCGATGTTTTACACTCAGCCTTAGTTTTACACCATACGCCTCTCATCAAAGCCAGCGTTAAAGCTAACTTGGAGATCATTAAAGATGCGGAATCAGTAGGTCATATCAGTAATGAAGACATTGATGTGACATTAGCCAGTGTGGGCTTATTGCACCTAGCTAATCAACCGGGGCTAAAACTATCAGCTGGTGAACGTCAACGCTTAAGCCTTGCGAGAGCTCGACTGCAAAATGCTAAGGTTATTTTGTTGGACGAGCCAACCGCCAACTTAGATCCAGGTTCAACAGACCAAGTTGAAGAGATTATTAAGAATCTAGCGACTCAAGGCTGCTCAATTATTTTTACATCTCATCAGCTGGCACAAATTGAACGCTTGGCTGATCGAGTGATTTTTATTTCAGAGGGTATTTGTTCGGATCTAATAGATACTGAAACATTTTTTAAGAATCCACCATCAATTAATGCACAGAAATTTATACAACATGAATTAGGTTGGAAGTAACAATTAATAAAAATGCCGCTAAAGCGGCATTTTTATTGTTGATGCTGACTAGATCTTTAACTGATTAAGACAAATCTTCCAAGAAAGAAGCTAAAGTTTCCTCTGGCAAGCCTTCAAGATGGAATGGGTATTCTTTATGATCACAACCCACCTTCATCTGTGCACCCGCTTTGAGTGACTTCTTCATATCTTCTGTTAGCTCAAATCTTAAGAAGTGAACTGATGAAGTTTTATCAGCTGTTGTGCGCTCTAAGTCTTCATTAGCAATGGCGTAAACGCGTGCCTGACCTTCAACTTCAATGAAAACACGATGCTCAATACCTAGTAACTTTGCCAAAGCAATTTTTCTGTCGGCTTCGTTGATGTATTCCAACTTCATTGTTACTTTGAAATTAGAGCCATCAGGCACTAGATCGTTATAAGTATTTAATTCATCTTGAATACCTTCATCTTCAAAGATCTTCTCAACACGCAACATCTCTTGAATCTGATATTGCATCAAATACTTGTTCTCGAAAATCATATTGAGGTGCTCACCTAAGATCACTGTGCGCTTTTTACGCTCAGCAATCGCACGTTGGCGCATTTCTGGACGAGCTTTGTAGTAACCCTCAAGAGTTAATAACTCTTCTCTTTTAATTTTTCTCATTGTTGTCTCCATTTTTTACCAATCCTAATTATTTTGATGTAAGGCCGTATGCCTTAGCTAAAAGAGTAATAGGGTGAGCCATTTGTGACTTTTTCAAGTTGTTCTCTTCCATACCCTGCGAAATATGGTGCCCAGCCAACTGACAATCAGAGCTGATGTAATCCGGCTCATTGCTTGCCATATTTTTAAATACTGGCTTACCAATTTTCATAGCCGTTTCATGGAACTCTTTCTTAACACCCCAAGTTCCTGCATGACCTGAACAACGTTCAACCACATTCACCTCAGTACCAGGAATCATTTGCAATGTTTCAGCCGTTTTCTTACCAACGTTTTGAACACGCAAGTGGCAAGGTACGTGATAACTAACTTTACCCAACTCGACCTTGAAGTCAGTTTTCAACAAACCATCTTTATTACGCGCAACGATGTACTCAAATGGATCCCACATCGCATCCTTAACCAATTGCACATCTGCTTCTTCAGGGAACATGAGTGGTAACTCTTGTTTGAACATCAAGGTGCAAGAAGGAATAGGAGTAACGATTGCATAACCCTCTTTTGCTAATTTAGCCAATTGAGGAATATTGATATTTTTATTCTTTTCAACAGATTCAAGATCACCCAACTCTAATTTAGGCATTCCGCAGCAAGCTTCTTTTTCAACAAGCTTATAAGGGATCTCATTGTGAGCCAATAACTTCAAAAGATCTTGACCAATACCTGGCTCGTTGTAGTTAATGAAGCATGTTGAGTAAACCGCTACTTTTCCTGGTGTCTTAGCACCATCTTTAACGGGCCATGCTGAAGATTCTTTTGCCACTTGTTTGAACGTTTCTGGAGCATAGCTTGGAATCCAAGCGTTCTTATCAACACCTAATGTTGCTTCCATCACTGTTCGCATGACTTTAGTACTGTTCACGGCATTCACAGCTTGCGTCACAATCGGAATACCTGCAAAGCTACCCATCTTGTCTGTTGATGACAAGATGTTGTCACGGAATGATGTTTCACCGTTCTTATGTTTCTGGGCTTTCGCACGCAACATCAAATGTGGAAAATCTAAATTCCAAACGTGAGGTGGTGTGTAAGGACACTTTGTCATGTAACAAAGGTCGCACAAGTAACATTGATCTACAACTTTATCGTAGTCTTTTTTATCAACGCCATGAACTTCACCGTCCTCGGTTGCATCTACTAAGTCAAAAAGAGCTGGAAAAGAACCGCACAAGCTAACGCAACGACGGCAACCATGACAAATATCAAAAACTCGCTCTAATTCTTTATTGAGCGATTCTTCGTTATAAAAGTCAGGATTTTTCCAGTCTAGTGCGTGTCGTGTTGGGGCTTCTAAGTTGCCTTCTTTTTGGCTCATGTTACTTTTCCTATTTCTTTATTTTTATATTTTTTATTTAAGTCTTCTAACGAAGACTTTTTATGAGAGTCCCGAAGTTATAAAAATAACTCCGGGAATCTTTAAAAAGCCTTGTTGGCAATCAATAAATGATTAGCCAGCTGCTAATGCATCCAAAGCCTTCTGGTAACGGTTAGCGTGTGAACGCTCAGCCTTTGCCAATGTCTCGAACCAGTCAGCAACTTCGTCGAAACCTTCGTCACGTGCTGTCTTAGCCATACCTGGGTACATATCTGTGTACTCATGTGTCTCGCCATGAACAGCAGCTTCTAAAGCTTCTTTAGGTGTACGGCCTGGAAGACCAGTACCTGGCTCGCCTGCGCCGCCGTCGATCAAGAACTCCATATGACCGTGTGCGTGGCCAGTTTCGCCTTCAGCTGTTGAGCGGAACAATGCTGCTGTGTCGTTCTCACCAGCGATATCGCACATGTTCGCGAAATACAAGTAACGGCGGTTAGCCATTGACTCACCAGCAAAAGCTTCTTTCAAGCACTCTTCTGTTTTACTACCTTTTAATGTTGGCATTTAATGCTCCTATCGATAGGTTAAATTTCTAAGTCGGTTACGATTGCAGTATCGGGTTTTTACTTACAAACCCTTAACTACAACTTAAGCTGACGAGAGAAGTTTAGGTCCAAACCCATGTAATAGTTAAATTGTATTTATTAATTTTTAATATAGCTTTTAACTATCTCTCATAATTTACCTTAAGTGATTGCTTTATATGGATTTAAATTCTTTTCTTCTGGCAACCAGTATTGTCGGACTAGCCGAGATTGGTGATAAAACCCAGCTTTTATCCCTGTTATTGGCCGCAAAATATAAAACTCACCATTGGGCTATTGTTGCAGGCATTTTTGTTGCCACAGTCTTTAATCATGCAATCGCTGCATGGCTTGGAAGCGCCATAGCTCAGTGGGTCGACCCTGAACTCATGAGATGGATCATAGCGGGTGGTTTTATAGCTTTAGGGCTATGGCTCTTGGTCCCCGACAAATTAGATGATGATGAAAAAACACCGATAGCTCATAGCTCTTGGAAGGTTTTTACCATCACAACATCGTTATTTTTTATAGCTGAGATGGGAGATAAAACCCAAGTTGCTACAGTAGCGCTTGGAGCTCGTTATGATGATTTAATGGCAGTTGTTTTAGGCACAACGGTTGGCATGATGCTTGCCAATGCTCCAGCGGTTTGGCTAGGTCAAAAGTTTACAAATGCACTTCCAGTTAAGTGGGTTCATGCAATAGCAGCTATTATTTTTATCATCATAGGCTTGGCGACGATCTTCTTCTACTAGTAATCAACATTTAAGAAAATATTTATGGCACGCACAGAAAATTCAGTGACTTTTTTACGAAGTGATTATCAAGAATCTGCTTTCAGTATTAAATCCGTCAAATTAGATATTGCTTTAAATCCAGCAAAGACAATCGCCGTCAATCGCATGACGATCAGTAAGAAGTTGGTCGGTGTGAACTCAACACTGATCTTAAATGGTCAAGAACAAGAATTAGTGAGCGTCAGAATTAATGATGAACCATACCGAGGGTATGAGCTAACTCCTGAAACACTAACACTTCATGATCTTCCCGATGAGTTTGAACTCAGTATCACCAGCACATGTGCCCCTGATAAGAACACCTCACTCATGGGACTTTATGTTTCCAATGGCAACTTCTTTACGCAATGTGAAGCTGAAGGGTTCCGGAAGATTACCTATTTTTTAGATCGCCCAGATGTGATGGCTACCTACCAAGTCACATTGAGAGCCTTAAAGACTGACTTTCCAGTCCTTTTATCTAATGGCAATCTGCTTAAAGAAGAAGAGTCGGGTAATGGCTGGCATGCCGCCGTTTGGGAAGATCCATTTCCAAAACCCTCTTATTTATTCGCCTTAGTTGCCGGAAAGCTAGAAGCTATTGAGCGAAACATTAAGAGTCAATCTGGTAAAGATAAATTATTACAAGTTTGGGTTGAAGCAAAAGATCTTGAAAAAACAGAACATGCCATGGAGTCACTCATTGCATCAATCAGATGGGATGAAAAGAGATATGGCCTTGAATTAGATCTCGATCGCTTCATGATTGTTGCTGTAGGCGACTTCAATATGGGAGCCATGGAAAATAAAGGTTTAAATATTTTTAATACCAAGTTTGTCTTAGCCAATCCAGAAACTGCCACAGATGTTGATTATGCAAACGTGGAAAGTGTTGTTGCACACGAGTACTTCCACAACTGGACTGGTAACCGTGTCACATGTAGAGATTGGTTCCAACTTTCTTTAAAAGAAGGTTTAACCGTATTTAGAGATCAAGAATTCTCAGCTGATCAGATGGGTAGCGATTCCGGCAAAGCTGTAAAGCGAATTGAAGATGTCAGACTTTTAAGACAAGTTCAGTTTCCAGAAGATGCTGGTCCAATGGCTCACCCTATTCGCCCAGATAGCTATCAAGAAATTAATAACTTTTACACAGTCACCGTTTATGAAAAAGGTGCTGAAATTGTTCGAATGCAGCAAACGCTTCTCGGGCAAGATGGCTTCCGAAAAGGAATGGATCTCTACTTTAAAAGGCATGATGGCCAAGCAGTCACTTGCGATGACTTTGTGGCGGCGATGGCTGATGCCAACCATAAAGATTTAGAGCAATTTAAACGCTGGTATAGCCAAGCTGGCACACCAAGAGTTCATGTGAAGGAGTCATTTGATGGAGATACCTATCAGGTGCACTTCACCCAATCTTGTGCTGCCACCCCAGGACAAGCTAAAAAGCTACCCTTTCATATACCGCTACTTTATAAGTTGCTTGGCACGGATCAAATCGGGCAAGAAAATTTATTTGAATTACACGATGAAAAACAAACATTGACTATCAAGGGTCTCAGTAAAAAACCAACTCTATCTATTAATCGCCACTTTTCTGCACCCATCATTTTGGATTTTGAGCAAAGCGAAGAGGAATTGCTTACCTTGCTAAGGGAAGATGACGATGCATTCAACCGTTGGGAAGCAGCTCAAAAGCTTTTCATTCAAGCTATTTTAAATAATCGTGATCTTGATCCAGCTTTGATCGAGGCACTTCGCTTCGTTTTAAATGATGAAAAACTAGATGCTGCATTTAAGGATTTAGTTTTCACCTTACCTGCAGAGAGCTATTTATATGAACAAGTAGCTGTCATAGATCCACAACTCATTCATCAATCTCGCAGAAAAATTCGATCTCAGTTAGCTTTAAACCTCCAGGACGAGTGGCTAAAGACTTATCAAAGAAATAGTTCAGCAGAGCCATACACGGCAGATGCTATTAGCGCTGGCAAACGATCACTGAAGAATCTATCTTTAAATATGCTTCTCGATAGTCAGCATGAAGCAGCTCAAAAAATTGCCCTAGAGCAGTATCAATCAGCCAACAATATGACAGATCGTTATGGCGCTCTTTCAGCCATGGTTCAAAATGCATCAGGATATGCAAAAGCGTGCTTGGATCATTTCCATCAGTATTTTGAAAATGATGCTTTGGTGATTGATAAATGGTTTGGCTTACAGGCTTCACGCCAACCTGAACTCAATAACGCTTCGAGTGTTCTTCAAGATGTTATTCAATTAAGAAACCATCCTGACTTCCATATCAAAAATCCTAATCGGGCTAGGAGCCTGATTCATGCTTTTTGCATGAATAATCCTGGCGCTTTCCACCAAACAGATGGAAAAAGCTATCAATTCTGGGCTCAACAAGTCGTTGAATTAAATGAAATCAACCCTCAAGTAGCCGCTAGATTAGCTAGAGCACTCGATCGTTGGAAACAATTTTCACCAAGTTATCAAATTCATATGAAATCAGCACTAAAATTCGTGTCTGACCATAAAAATTTATCCTCAGATGTTGCTGAGGTAATTAATAAAGCTCTAAATAGCTAAAGAAAGCCATTTATGTCACAAGGCACTACTTTCACTAAATATATTTCAGATTGTGTAAAAAGCAATTCTGAAATTCCTGCCTCACTATTAGTTTCAGTTGCTAGCGCATGCAAACTCATTGCAAAGCAAGTTGAGCAAGGCGCACTGGCTGGCATTATTGGATCAGCCGGTAGCGGTAACGTGCAAGGTGAGACGCAACAAAAATTAGATATTATTTCTAATGACATTCTTTTGGAAGCATGCGGTAAAGACATAACGCTCGCAGCTATGGCATCTGAAGAGATGGAAACGATATATCCTGCCAATGATGCAGGGAAGTTTTTGCTCTTATTCGACCCATTAGATGGCTCATCAAATATTGATGTCAATGTTTCGATTGGAACCATTTTTTCAATTCTTAAAAAGCAACATCAAGGTCCGGCCTCTGAAAAAGACTTTTTACAATCTGGTACAGCTCAGGTGGCAGCTGGATATGTTGTTTATGGCCCACAAACTACTTTGGTCTATACGAGTGGCCAAGGCGTTCACATGTTCACGCTAGATCATGAAACTGGTGAGTTCTTATTAATTAAAGAGAATATTCAAATATCAGCAGACACCAAAGAATTTGCTATCAATATGTCTAATATGCGTCATTGGGATCAACCCGTTAAACGCTATGTTGATGAGTGTTTAGCTGGCACTGAGGGGGCACGTGAAAAAGACTTTAATATGCGCTGGATTGCCTCCATGGTTGCTGATGTTCATCGCATCCTTTGCCGTGGTGGTCTTTTCATGTACCCATGGGATAAGCGCGACCCTAAAAAACCGGGCAAGTTACGTTTGATGTATGAAGCTAATCCAATGAGCTTTTTAGTGGAACAAGCTGGCGGAGCATCCATTAATGGCCAAGAGCGCATCATGTCTTTACCAGCAGAGCAATTACACCAAAGAGTCTCAGTGATCCTCGGCTCTAAAAATGAGGTTGATTTACTGCAGAAATACCATCTGAGTAAGTAATGAGTTAAGTTAACTGATACATTCATCAGAGAACAAAAAGCCCACTCGTAGGAGTGGGCTTTTGCTTTTTAAAGGAGTTGCTTGATTACTTAATAGTTCAATTAATGCATCAATGAATCAAAGTTTTAGGGTCAACATAATCCAGACCTTGGGCAATGGCAACTGCCTTACAACAAACATGCCCTTGATAGATATTTAAGCCATTCATCAAGTGCCGATCTCTAGTTAATGCGGCTTCTGTTCCATGATTAGCCAAGTCTAAAACAAATGGCATCGTGGCATTGGTAAGCCCAATCGTAGAGGTTCTAGCAACTGCACCAGGCATATTGGCCACACAATAGTGAATCACCTCATCAACGAGGTAAGTTGGATCTTGATGAGTTGTTGGACGAGAAGTCTCAAAACAACCACCCTGATCAATAGCCACATCGACTAATACACTACCCGGATGCATTTTAGAAACTAAAAGCTTACTGACCAACTTAGGCGCAGAAGCCCCAGGAATCAAAACACTACCAATGACTACATCAGCATTGATAACAGCGCGCTCAATATTGGATGTGTTTGAATATAGAGTGTGAATACGGTTGCCATAAAGGGCATCTAACTCTCTCAAACGATCAATATTTTTATCAATGATCGTGACTTTAGCGCCCAATCCAACTGCCATTTGAAGTGCTGATGAACCTACAACTCCAGCACCTAAAATAACAACTTGTGCAGCACTGACCCCTGGTACACCTGCCAAAAGTAAACCTCTACCACCCTGAGATTTTTCTAAATGGTGTGCGGCAGCTTGTATCGACATTCTTCCAGCCACCTCACTCATGGGTGCCAACAAAGGCAAGCGGCCATTAGAGCTGGTAACAGTCTCATAAGCAATACAAGTCGCATGAGACTTAAGCAAAGCCTGCGTTTGAACTGGATCAGGGGCCAAATGTAAATAAGTAAATAAGGTTTGGCCTGATTTGAGCATTTGGCACTCCTCTGGCTGAGGCTCCTTTACTTTAATGACCAAATTGGATCTCTCGAAAATATGCTTGGCATGATCAACTATTTCAGCACCTGCCATGACATAGTGATCATCATGGAAGCCAATGCCGTGCCCTGCGTTCTTTTCAATCAATACCTGATGGCCAAATTTATTCAATTCAAATACTTGATCTGGAGTTAGTCCAACTCGGTATTCATGGTTTTTAACTTCTTTAGGTACGCCAACTATCATGATATGTTCCTCTCTCTTTTATGTAAGCCAAAAATAAAATACAACGCGGTTAATCCAATCAAAATCGGTGGCCCTACATAAAAAGCCATTCTGGTTGCCTCTGAATAAGCCATTAGACCGAGCACGAAAAATACAAACAAGATGGCAAACCATGATCCATAGGGCCAAAAAATAGCTCGGTATGGCAATGCTTTTATTCCCTCGGGAGTGAGACTCTTTCTAAACTGTATTTGGGTATAAAGGATGGCAACCCAAACCAATAGGCCAATCAGTGTTACAGCAGCGGTGATCCACTGAAACGCTTTTTCTGGAACAAAGTAGTTGATAGCTACACCAACAGTTGGAACCATAATTGTTAGGCAAATAGCTTTAACTGGAACACCAGCAGAGGAAATCTCTGATAAATACTTTGGCGCGTTACCACTTTTTGATAAACCTAAAAGTAAGCGGCCACCACTGAAGATCCCTGCGTTACAAGATGACAAAGCCGCAGTAATAACTACAAAGTTAATGACTCCAGCTGCTTCACGTAACCCCATACTCTCAAACATGGCTACAAAAGGGCTACCGTTCTGACCTACTTGATGCCATGGGAAAATCGCTAAGATCACAAAGAGTGAACCCACATAAAAAATCAAAATGCGCCAAGATAATGAGTTAATTGCCATAGGGATGGTACGAGTTGGATCTTTCGCTTCACCAGCAGATAAACCAATCATCTCAATACCAACATAGGCAAACAAAACCATTTGTAGTGAGAGTAAAAATCCTTCAACACCGTTTGGGAACACTCCACCATGCTGCCAAAGATTAGCTACACCAATTGGTACGCCATCATTTCCAAGACCTAAGAAAATCATGGAACAACCAATAGCAATCATCGCAACAATAGCGACTACCTTAATCAGTGAGAACCAAAATTCAAACTCACCAAAAACTTTTACAGCAACGAAATTAATACCGCCCATGGCTAGGATCGATGCTAAAGCCCATATCCACTGTGGTGTATCAGGAAACCAAAGCGTCATATAAACGCCTACTGCAGTAATTTCTGCCAATCCCACAACTATCCAGTAGGTCCAGTAACCCCAACCAACTAGATATCCCGCTAAAGGTCCTATATAACGAGTTGCATAATGAGAAAATGAACCAGAGACTGGTTCATGAACAGCCATCTCACCCAATGATCTTAGGACAATAAAGGCAACAAATCCTGCCAAGATGTACCCTAAGATGATTGATGGACCTGCAAGCTGAATTGCTGTTGCTGACCCTAAAAATAAACCCACGCCAATCGTTGACCCCAAAGCCATTAATCTAATGTGCCTTGGCTGCAAACTTCTTTTTAATCCATGGTTGTCATGAACCATTTTTACCTCCATTTTTATCAATCGAAAATCGAATGACGAGAATAGGAGTCAACACTCAAGTTGTATATGGCTGGAATTCAATGAAAATATCTGAAATGCAAAATATGGCAATGACAGATCTGACAGAGCCAATCAAAATGGGGCTTTTAAGAATATGGAGTTATATCTTCCTACAGAAGAATAAGAAGTTTCCTACAACAAAATCAGAAATTTCCTACAACTGATTCAGCCAATATTTCAGAGTTAATCTGATATTTTGATGTCACTCGTACTAGGACAAACTAATCGGGATGATTCTCTTGAGGTATCAATGCAACCTCCTTGATCATAAACGCCCTTAGGGTCACGGTATCGCATCATGCGCTGAAGAATTTTCTGAAATTCTTTTGGATCAGCCAGTGTTTTAGCAACGCATGACTCAACTATATTTTCATTCATCAATAGCTCACCACTCTCGTCAAGATAAGCGCCGTCTTTCCAGTGATAAACCTCTACACATTTGGTCTCTAGAGTAAAAGGTTGATCTCTTTTCCAAAAGTTAGTAAATAAGTTATGACCTAAGTAAATGACCCATGAACCTTCATAACCAGAGATATCTGAAGAGCGACTATCTGGATTGCGAAACCAAACTCGATCACCAGGTACGTAATACTTCATTGGCAGCGGCTCTTCTAAGGAACCATATTCTTTTAAGAAAACCTCATGGAACTCACCTGAGCGAATCGCTTTCTTTTCTGAGCGCGCCTCGAGACGCTTCAATAGCTTAGGATTAACCTTATTTAATTTACGAGCAATCGCTAATAAAATGACATATTCCGTAGCTCTGTAACAAGAAAAGGAGTAGGCATTTGCCATACTTTCTGGTTGAGTTGCTTTAATCAAGGCATCGATGATTGGTTGCCCTTGATTGAGTAAGAAACCAGCATCCTCATCGTAATGCCAGTAATCTTCTGGGCGCTCTGTTGCTTTGGTATCAAAATTTAAGGCCGCTAAATAGCCAGCAATAACGGAATGGTGCCTTATCTGAATAGCCGAATGAAACTCTT
>CAMDUR010000006.1 GCA_945879115.1 Polynucleobacter meluiroseus | reverse complement strand
AGACAAAGAGATGGTGATGCCTGGTGATAACGTCACGATTACAGTGAAGTTGATTGCTCCGATTGCGATGGAAGAAGGTCTCCGTTTTGCGATCCGCGAAGGTGGCCGTACTGTTGGCGCCGGTGTTGTTGCTAAAGTTTTAGAATAATAAGTTTTGCACACGGTGGCGCGAATGTTGCGTGCCACCGCGCTCTTTAGTTATATCGCGACAACATCGCACTGCTCTTTAGGATAAAAAATGCAAAATCAGAAAATTCGTATTAGATTAAAAGCTTTTGACTATCGTTTGATCGATCAGTCAGCCGCTGAAATTGTAGACACTGCAAAACGCACAGGAGCAGTTGTTAAGGGTCCGGTACCTTTACCAACTCGTATTGAGCGTTTTGATATTCTACGTTCACCACACGTTAATAAGACTTCTCGTGATCAGTTAGAGATTCGTACGCATTTGCGTTTGATGGATATTATTGATCCCACTGAAAAAACTGTTGATGCTTTGATGAAATTAGACCTTCCCGCTGGTGTGGATGTCGAAATTAAGCTTCAGTAATTGTTAAAACTGCTATTGCAGGGCTTTAAAAAAGGCGCTACAATATCAGGCTTCCTAGAAATATCTGGGAAAAGTAGTTAAAAAAAGTAATATTTATAAATTTCCGCTGGCCAATCGTAGTCAGCATTGGAGTATTAATATGAGCCTAGGCTTGATCGGCCGTAAGGTCGGCATGACCCGCCTCTTCACGGAAGAGGGTGATGCTGTTCCGGTCACAGTTATCGACGTGAGCGATAACCGCATTGCGCAAGTTAAAACTGAAGAAACTGATGGCTATACAGCTGTTCAGTTAGCTTTCGGAACTCGCCGTGCTTCACGCGTTGTTAAACCACAAGCTGGTCACTTTGCTAAAGCAGGTGTATTAGCCGGTAACGCCCTAAATGAATTCCGCATTGACGCAGCAAAAGCCGGCGAGCTTAAAGTTGGCGACATTATTGGTCTTGATACATTTGCAGTTGGTCAAAAAGTTGACGTGCAAGGTACAACGATCGGTAAAGGTTACGCCGGCACTATTAAGCGCCACCATTTTGCTTCAGGCCGTGCATCACACGGTAACTCACGCTCTCACAATGTTCCTGGCTCTATTGGTATGGCACAGGATCCTGGTCGTGTTTTTCCGGGTAAGCGTATGACAGGTCACTTAGGTGATGTGACTCGTACAGTTCAAAATCTTGAAGTTGCTCGAATTGACGGAGAACGCAAATTGCTCTTGATTAAAGGCGCGATTCCAGGTTCTCGTGGCGGCAAAGTCATCATCACTCCAGCAGTTAAAACTGCTGCTGCCAAATAAGGAGCGCGCACATGGAATTAAAGCTCCTACAAGCTGACGGAAAACTGGGTGCAGGCGTAACTGCTTCTCCAGAAGTTTTCGAGCGTGAATATAACGAAGCATTGGTTCACCAGATCGTTGTTGCTTATCAAGCCAACGCTCGTAGCGGAAACCGTGCTCAAAAAGACCGTGAACAAGTTAAACATACAACCAAGAAACCTTGGCGTCAAAAAGGTACGGGCCGTGCTCGTGCGGGTATGTCATCTTCACCATTGTGGCGCGGGGGTGGTCGTATATTCCCTAACTCACCAGAAGAGAATTTTTCACAAAAAGTTAACAAGAAGATGTATCGCGCAGGTATGCGCTCCATCTTGTCTCAGTTGGCTCGCGAAGGTCGTCTCAATATTGTTGAGAGTTTCACGGTTGACGCTCCAAAGACTAAGCTATTAGCTGAAAAAGTTAAAGCAATGGGTTTGGATTCTGTTCTTATCATTGCTGATAAGGTCGATGAGAATCTATATTTAGCTTCACGTAACTTGCATAAGGTTGGTGTAGTTGAAGCGCAGCACGCAGATCCGCTTTCATTGATTCATTTCCAGAAAGTATTGATCCTAAAGTCAGCTGTTGCTCAAATTGAGGAGATGCTCAAATGATAGCTACACGTAAAAACGACCATCGATTAATGCAGGTCTTGGTTGGCCCAGTGATTTCTGAAAAAGCAACAATGGTTGCTGAAAAGAATGAGCAAGTGGTTTTCCAAGTTATGCGCGACGCGAACAAATTAGAAATCAAAGCTGCAGTTGAATTGTTATTCAAAGTGCAGGTTGAGTCTGTGCAGGTTGTCAATCAAAAAGGTAAAGCAAAGCGCTTTGGCCGTTTTGAGGGTCGTCGCAACCACACGAAGAAGGCTTATGTTTGTTTGAAGCCTGGTCAAGAAATCAACTTTGAAGCGGAGGCAAATTAATTATGCCGCTAATGAAAACCAAGCCGACGTCACCAGGACGTCGCTCAATGGTGAAAGTGGTCAATCCAGACCTGCACAAGGGTAAACCTTTTGCTGGCTTGTTAGAGCCACAACACCAAAAATCTGGTCGTAACAATAACGGTCATATCACCACACGCCACAAGGGTGGTGGTCATAAGCATCATTACCGTATTGTTGACTTTAAAAGAAATGATAAAGATGGTATTCCAGCGAAAATTGAACGTCTAGAATACGATCCAAACCGCACTGCAAACTTAGCATTATTGCTATTCGTTGACGGTGAGCGCCGCTATATTATTGCTCCTAAAGGCGCAGTAGTTGGGCAGGCAATCATCAGTGGTTCTGAGGCTCCAATTAAAGTTGGTAACAACTTACCATTGAGAAACATTCCTGTTGGTAGCACGATCCACTGTGTGGAGATGATGCCAGGCAAGGGTGCTCAGTTGGTTCGTACTGCTGGCGGTTCAGCAGTGCTTTTAGCTCGTGAAGGTGTATACGGTCAAGTGCGTTTACGCTCAGGTGAAGTTCGTCGTGTACATATTGAATGTCGTGCAACGATTGGTGAAGTAGGTAATGAAGAGCACAGCCTACGTCAAATCGGTAAAGCTGGTGCAAATCGCTGGCGCGGTATTCGTCCAACAGTTCGTGGTGTTGCAATGAACCCAGTCGATCACCCACATGGTGGTGGTGAAGGTCGTACAGGTGAAGGTCGCGTTCCAGTATCTCCATGGGGCACGCCAACTAAGGGTTACAGAACACGCCGCAATAAGCGTACGACAAGCATGATTGCTCAACGTCGTCAAAAGCGCTAACAGAATAAGGAAATAGACATGACGCGCTCAGCTAAAAAAGGTCCATTCTGCGAAGTCAGCCTCGTTAAAAAGGTTGAAACTGCAGTAGCCATCAAAGATAAGAAGCCCATCAAGACATGGTCACGCCGTTCGACCATTCTGCCTGACTTCATTGGTCTCACAATCGCCGTTCACAATGGTCGTCAGCATGTACCTGTGTACATCACTGAAAACATGGTTGGACATAAGCTTGGTGAGTTCGCGCTTACGCGTACGTTTAAAGGTCATGCGGCCGATAAAAAAGCTAAGAAGTAAGAGGACGATATGGAATCTAAAGCTATTCACCGCAGCGCCCGCATTTCTGCGCAAAAGACACGTTTGGTTGCTGACCAGATTCGTGGTTTGCCGATTGCACGCGCATTGAACATACTAACTTTTAGCCCTAAAAAGGCTGCGTTCATCATGAAGAAAGTAGTTGAGTCAGCTATCGCTAACGCGGAGCACAACTCAGGTGCAGATATTGATGAGCTCAAGGTAAAAGTTGTCACAGTTGATAAGGCTACTTCGCTCAAGCGTTTTACAGCTCGTGCTAAGGGTCGTGGCAATAAAATTGAAAAGCAAACTTGTCACATTACTGTGACTTTGAGCAACTAAGGAAGAGACATGGGTCAGAAAATACATCCAACCGGATTTCGTCTCTCGGTAAGCCGTAATTGGACTTCACGCTGGTACGCTAACAGCGCAGACTTTGCAAGAATGTTGCAAGAGGACGTTGAGGTTCGTAGCTACCTAAAGAAGAAATTAAAAAATGCATCAGTAAGTAAAGTGATCATTGAGCGTCCTGCAAAGAATGCAAAGATCACCATTTACAGCTCACGCCCTGGTGTTGTTATTGGTAAAAAAGGCGAAGACATCGAAGTGTTGCGCAAAGAGTTGCAAAAGCGCATGGGTGTTCCAGTTCATGTGAATATTGAAGAAATTCGTAAGCCAGAAGTCGATGCTCAGTTAATTGCTGATTCAATCACTCAGCAGCTTGAAAAACGTATTATGTTCCGTCGCGCCATGAAGCGTGCAATGCAAAGTGCTATGCGTTTAGGTGCTCAAGGCATCAAAATCATGAGTGCTGGTCGTTTGAACGGTGCTGAAATTGCGCGTACTGAATGGTATCGTGAAGGTAGAGTACCTCTTCATACATTGAAGGCTGATATTGACTATGCAACCTCAGAAGCCGAAACAACATACGGAATTATCGGTGTCAAAGTTTGGGTTTACAAAGGTGATACATTAGGTCGTGCTGATGCCAATGCAATTGCACCTGCTTCACCAGAAGCAGACCAAGAGAAAAAAGCTCGTCGTCCAGGCACACGTGCACCACGTAAAGCTAAGGAAGATGGTGATAAGCCAGCAGGTGATGCTAAGCCAGCCGTAAAACGCGTGCGCAAAGTAACAAAGCCTGTTGAGAAGGCTGGAGAATAATTATGTTGCAACCAAAACGTCGTAAGTACCGTAAGGAACAAAAAGGCCGTAACACGGGTGTTGCAACTCGTGGTAGCAGCGTGTCTTTTGGTGACTTTGGTTTAAAAGCAGTTGGTCGTGGTCGTTTAACGGCTCGTCAAATTGAAGCTGCTCGTCGTGCAATGACACGTCACATTAAGCGTGGCGGTCGTATCTGGATACGTATTTTCCCAGATAAGCCAATTTCACAGAAACCTGCAGAAGTTCGTATGGGTAACGGTAAAGGTAACCCAGAGTACTACGTAGCTGAGATCCAGCCAGGCAAAGTGTTATATGAGATGGATGGTGTTGACGAAGTATTGGCGCGCGAGGCTTTTAGACTTGCTGCCGCTAAGTTGCCTATTCAAACTACATTTGTTGTGCGCCAAATTGGCGCCTAATCTGGACGGGACAAAATGAAAGCTTCCGATTTAAACGCTAAAGACGTTAAATCTTTAAACAACGAGTTATCTGAATTGCTCAAAGCCCAATTTAAATTGCGTATGCAAAAGGGAACACAGCAACTTTCAGATACTAGCCAACTTGGTAAAGTAAAACGCGACATTGCTCGTGTGAAAACTGTTATTGCCCAGAAAGCGAGCCAAAAATGATGACTGAAACTACAAAAAAACCATTGCGCCGTACATTAATTGGTCGCGTGGTTAGCGATAAGATGCAAAAAACAGTAACAGTGTTAGTTGAGCGTCGTGTAAAGCACCCTTTGTATGGCAAATATGTTGCCAAATCAAAGAAGTACCATGCACATGATGAAACTAACCAATTTAAAGACGGCGATACAGTTGAAATTGCAGAATCAAAGCCAATTTCAAGAAGTAAGTCTTGGGTAGTGACACGTTTGGTAGAAGCTTCAAAAGGCATCTAAAAAACTAAGCAAACAGGCTTGCAAACAAAATGCAGGCCTGTTATAATAGATGGCTTTCCAGGATCGTATATGGAAAGAAATTAATTCAGTAGTATAAATCCGGGGTTTTTGTCGCAAGATACGGGCCCCTCAACGGAACCAAGACTGATTGCCTATGGCGCTCAAGTTGGGGATAAAAAGATGATTCAAACTGAAAGCAGACTAGAGGTTGCCGATAACACCGGTGCCCGCGAAGTATTGTGCATCAAGGTGCTCGGTGGTTCAAAACGCCGTTACGCCAGCATTGGTGACATTATTAAGGTAACGGTTAAAGATGCCGCTCCGCGTGGACGTGTTAAAAAAGGTGATATTTACAACGCCGTGGTAGTTCGTACTGCCAAAGGTGTTCGCCGTCCAGACGGCTCACTCATTAAATTTGATTCCAATGCGGCCGTTTTGCTCAATGCAAAATTAGAGCCAATTGGTACACGTATTTTCGGGCCAGTAACACGCGAATTGCGTACTGAACGCTTCATGAAAATCGTTTCTCTCGCGCCAGAAGTTATTTAAAGGGTCGATATGAACAAGATTCGTAAAGGCGATCAAGTGGTAGTAACTACTGGTCGTGACAAAGGTAAAAAAGGTACAGTGACACAAATTCTCGAGGGCAAATTACTCGTTGAAGGCGTTAATGTATACAAGAAAAACGTTAAACCTAATCCAGCCGCTGGTACAACGGGTGGTGTTGTTGATAAAACAATGCCTATCGCTATATCCAATGTTGCATTGGTTGACGCAAACGGAAAACCTTCTCGTGTTGGCGTTAAAGAAGCTGACGGCAAGAAGGTTCGCTACCTCAAGACAACTGGCGCTATCGTAGCTGCCTAAGACGAGGATAAATAAATATGCCAACACGTTTACAAAGTATCTATAAAGATAAAGTTTCAGCTGACTTAATGAAGCAGTTTGGATACAAGTCTGTTATGGAAGTTCCACGCATCACCAAAATCACATTGAATATGGGTTTAGGTGAGGCTGTTAATGATAAAAAAGTAATTGAACACGCAGTTGGTGATCTTACAAAGATTGCTGGTCAAAAGCCTGTTGTTACTAAAGCGCGTAAAGCTATTGCCGGTTTCAAAATCCGTCAAGGTTACCCAATTGGTGCAATGGTAACTTTACGCGGTCAAGTAATGTATGAATTCTTAGATCGTTTTATTACAGTTGCACTGCCACGTGTTCGCGACTTCCGCGGTATATCAGGCAAAGCATTTGATGGTCGTGGAAACTACAATATTGGCGTTAAAGAGCAGATCATTTTCCCTGAAATTGAATACGACAAAATCGATTCGCTTCGTGGACTAAATATCAGCATTACCACAACAGCTAAAACTGATGATGAAGCAAAAGCTTTGTTAGCAGCGTTTAAATTCCCATTTCGTAATTAAGAGGTCATCGTGGCTAAATTATCATTGATTGAACGCGAAAAGAAGCGCACCAAGACTGTTGCAAAGTACGCGGTAAAGCGCGCAGAACTAAAAGCTACTATTGATGACGTCTCTAAGAGCGATGAAGAACGATATGAAGCTCGCTTAAAGTTACAGCAGCTTCCGCGTAATGCAAGTCCAACACGCCAGCGTAACCGCTGTGCATTAACTGGTCGTCCACGCGGTACATTCCGCAAGTTCGGCTTGGCCCGTAGCAAAATCCGTGAAATCGCCTTCCGTGGCGAAATCCCTGGTGTAACCAAGGCCAGCTGGTAAGCGGCGAAAGATTAGGAGAACACATGAGTATCAGCGATCCAATCGCCGACATGCTGACGAGAATTCGTAACGCGCAAGCGGTACAGAAGACAAACGTTGTCATGCCTTCATCTAAGCTCAAAGTAGCGATTGCTAACGTCCTAAAAGACGAAGGTTATATCGATAGTTTTGAGATTGCTGGAGAAGCGGCAAAACCTGTTTTAAACATTAGCCTTAAGTATTATGCTGGCCGTCCTGTTATTGAACGCATTCAACGCGTTTCAACACCAGGTCTGCGCATTTACAAGGGCCGTCATGACATTCCAAAAGTATTGGATGGTCTCGGTGTTGCAATTATTTCAACGCCACAAGGCGTGATGACAGATCGTAAAGCTCGCGCCATTGGCGTGGGTGGCGAAGTCATCTGCTACGTAGCTTAATAGGGGGAACGAAGATGTCTAGAGTCGGTAAAAGCCCTATTCAGTTGCCAAAAGGCGCAGATGTACAAATTGCTGCTAACCAAGTGACTGTTAAGGGTCCTTTGGGAAGTTTGTCACACACATTGCATCCTCTAGTTGGATTGCAACAAAAAGACGGCGTTTTGCAAGTTGTTTGTAATGACGAGTCAGTTGAGTCAAATGCTTTATCAGGCACAACACGTGCAATAGTAAATAACATGGTTAAAGGCGTCACTTTAGGCTTTGAGCGCAAGCTTAGCTTAGTTGGCGTTGGATACCGTGCATCTATTCAAGGTAACGCATTAAAGTTGCAATTAGGTTTCTCACATGATGTGATTCATGATTTGCCAGCAGGTGTTAAGGCAGAAACTCCATCACAAACTGAGATCATTATTAAGGGTGCCAACAAGCAACAAGTTGGCCAGGTAGCTGCTGAAGTTCGCGCGTACCGTCCACCAGAGCCATACAAAGGCAAGGGTGTTCGTTATGTTGATGAAGTGGTACGCCTAAAAGAAACCAAGAAGAAGTAATCGGGGTTAGATATGAACAAAAACGAAACACGAGTTCGCCGCGCACGCCAAACCCGCATCAGAATTGCGGAACAATTGGCGCATCGCTTGACGATTTATCGCTCGAATCAGCATATGTTTGCGCAGCTTTACAGCCCATGTGGCACCAAAGTCCTTGCTTCAGCATCCACTATGGAAGCTGATATCAAAAAAGCATTGAACGGTAATGGTAGAAACAGTGCTGCAGCTCAACAAATTGGTAAAACAATCGCTGAACGTGCCATCAAGGCAGGTGTTACAGAAGTAGCATTTGACCGAGCTGGTTTCCGATACCATGGCCGCGTGAAAGCGTTGGCAGAGGCTGCGCGTGAAGCCGGTCTTAAGTTCTGATCGCAGAGGCTCAAGGAAATATTATGGCAAAGATGCAAAATAAAATTCAATCTGAAGCGCGTGATGACGGTCTTCGTGAAAAGATGATCGCTGTTAACCGAGTGACCAAAGTTGTTAAAGGTGGTCGTATTCTTGGTTTTGCTGCACTAACAGTAGTTGGTGATGGCGATGGCGGCATCGGTATGGGCAAAGGCAAGTCAAAAGAAGTGCCAGTAGCCGTACAAAAAGCAATGGACGAAGCTCGTCGCAAGATGTTTAAGGTTTCATTACGCAGTGGCACATTGCAGCACACAGTTGTTGGACAGCATGGCGCGTCACGCGTTTTGATCTCACCAGCTAAAGATGGTACTGGTGTTATTGCAGGTGGACCAATGCGTGCAGTGTTTGATGTGATGGGCATTACTAACGTGGTTGCAAAATCACTTGGTTCAACCAATCCATACAACATGGTTCGTGCAACTTTGGATGGCTTACGCAAAATGAGCACTCCTTCAGAAATAGCTGCTAAGCGCGGTAAATCTGTAGAGGAGATCCTAGGTTAATTACCTGGAAATTAAATATGAGCACAGTAAAAATTCAACTAGTACGTAGCCTAATAGCTACACGTGAAGATCATCGAGCAACGGTGCGCGGCTTAGGTTTACGTCGCGTGAACTCTGTTTCTGAATTGCAAGACACGCCTTCAGTTCGCGGCATGATTAATAAGGTGTCTTACTTGGTTAAAGTCATCAAGTAATACTTAGGGATAGATTATGGAACTCAATAAAATTAAACCAGCAGAAGGTGCTAAACATTCTAAGCGTCGCGTAGGTCGCGGCATTGGTTCAGGTTTGGGAAAAACTGCAGGTCGTGGTCACAAAGGTCAAAAGTCTCGTTCTGGCGGCTTTCATAAAGTTGGTTTCGAGGGCGGTCAAATGCCTTTGTATCGTCGTTTACCAAAACGCGGCTTTGTGTCATTAAGCAAGCAGTTTGATGGGCAAGTAACTTTGACCGATCTTCAAAAGCTCGGTTTGGCAGAGATTGATTTGGTTGCGTTGAAGAAAAGCGGATTAATTTCCGGTTTAATTAAATGCGTCAAGATCATTAAAACTGGTGAACTAAAAATGGCTATTACTGTTCGTGGTCTTTTAGCAACTGCCGGTGCTAAAGCGGCGATTGAAGCTGCTGGCGGCAAAATTGTTGAAGCGGCATAAGGATTAGTCAGTCAATATGGCCAATGCAACTACAAACATCTCAAGCTTGAAATCAGGAGGCAAGTTCGGTGACTTACGTCGCCGCTTGATTTTCTTGGTTTTGGCTTTGATTGTTTATCGCATTGGCACACACATTCCTGTGCCGGGTATTGATCCTGACCAATTGGCAGAATTATTTAATAGCCAGAGCAGCGGCATTCTTGGTATGTTTAATTTGTTTTCAGGTGGTGCTTTATCGAGATTCTCAGTATTTGCTTTAGGCATCATGCCTTACATCTCTGCATCAATCATCATGCAATTAATGACGATTGTTGTGCCAACTCTTGAGGCCCTGAAAAAAGATGGTCAAGCAGGACAAAGAAAAATTACCCAGTACACGCGGTATGGCACATTGGTATTAGCAACATTCCAAGCGTTTGGTATTGCTATTGCTTTAGAAGCTCAACCAGGCTTGGTAATTGATCCTAGCTTTTTATTCAGATTGAACACTGTTGTAACTTTGATTACTGGAACAATGTTCTTGATGTGGTTAGGTGAGCAAATTACAGAGCGTGGTTTAGGTAATGGTATCTCAATCATTATCTTTGGCGGTATTGCTGCCGGTCTACCAAGTGCTCTTGGTGGATTATTTGAGTTGGTTCGTACGGGCTCAATGAGTACTCTTTCAGCAATTTTTATAGTTGTCATTGTTGGGGCAGTTACATATTTCGTGGTGTTTGTAGAGCGTGGTCAGCGTCGAGTTTTAGTTAACTACGCGAAACGCCAAGTTGGTAATAAAGTTTATGGTGGACAGTCTTCACACTTGCCATTGAAGTTAAATATGGCGGGTGTAATTCCTCCAATTTTTGCATCTTCAATTATTTTATTTCCTGCAACAATCGCAGGATGGTTTACTGCAGGTGAATCAACAAATTCAGTGACATTGTTTATAAAAGATTTAGCGGCGACTTTAGCCCCAGGGCAACCCGTTTATATCTTGATGTACATGATAGCAATTATTTTCTTCTGTTTCTTTTACACTGCAATGGTTTTTAACAGCAGAGAAACAGCTGATAACTTAAAGAAAAGTGGCGCATTTGTTCCTGGAATTCGTCCAGGCGATCAAACGGCCCGCTACATTGATAAGATTTTGACGCGCTTAACTTTAATGGGTGCTGCATACATGGTTTTAGTTTGTTTGCTTCCAGAGTTCTTAGTTTTACGTTGGAATGTACCTTTCTATTTCGGTGGGACATCCCTATTAATTATTGTGGTAGTAACTATGGACTTCATGGCTCAAGTTCAGTCTTATGTGATGCAACAACAATATGATTCACTATTGAAGAAAGCCAACTTCAAAATGGGTAACTCATAAGCCATATGTCAAAAGATGATGTCATTCAAATGGCTGGTGAGATTGTAGAAAATTTACCTAATGCTATGTTCCGTGTGAAGTTAGAAAACGGTCATGTGGTGTTAGGGCATATTTCAGGGAAAATGCGTATGCACTATATACGGATTCTTCCTGGCGACAAAGTAACGGTGGAGCTTACTCCATACGACTTGTCAAAAGCGCGTATTGTTTTCCGCGCGAAGTAGTAACTAATTGTATAGAAGAGGTTAATTATGAAAGTTTTGGCATCTGTTAAGTGTATCTGCCGCAACTGTAAGATCATTAAGCGCAAGCGCGTGGTTAGAGTTATCTGTTCTTCAGATGCTCGTCACAAGCAGCGTCAAGGTTAATAAAGCAGCCGTCTCAAAAAAGAGGAAAGTTACATGGCACGTATTTCTGGGGTCAATATCCCCAACCACCAACACACCGTCATCGGTCTAACTGCTATTTTTGGCATTGGTAACTCATTGGCTCGCAAGATTTGCGATGCATCTGGTGTTGCTATTGATAAGAAAGTAAAAGATCTTAATGATGCAGATTTAGAGAAGCTTCGTGAGGAAGTTGGCAGATTCACTGTAGAAGGTGATTTGCGTCGTGAAGTGACGATGAACATCAAGCGCCTAATGGACTTAGGTTGCTACCGTGGTCTTCGTCATCGCAAAGGCTTGCCAATGCGCGGACAACGCACACGTACTAATGCTCGCACACGCAAAGGCCCTCGTAAGGCCGGTATTGCACTTAAGAAATAATTAGGAAGAGCTGACAATGGCAAAACCACAACAAAACAACGCGGCTCGCGCCCGTAAAAAAGTTAAAAAGAATATTGCGGACGGTATTGCACACGTTCATGCATCATTCAATAACACTATCGTGACTATCACTGATCGCCAAGGCAATGCTTTGTCATGGGCGACATCTGGTGGTCAAGGATTTAAAGGTTCTCGTAAATCTACGCCATTTGCGGCACAGGTAGCAGCTGAAGTTGCTGGCCGTGCAGCGATTGAATGTGGAATCAAGAATTTATCTGTTGAGATCAAAGGCCCAGGCCCTGGTCGTGAATCAGCAGTCCGTGCTTTGAATGCTTTAGGCATAAAAATCACTGAAATTCAGGATGTGACACCAGTTCCGCACAACGGCTGCCGTCCTCCAAAACGTCGTCGTATTTAATTTTTTAATCAAGACCACCGTCCATCGCTTTTTTAGGATGGACTCACCATCAGTTTTTGGACTGAAGGAATAGAAAGGAAGCAAACGTGGCACGTTACATAGGCCCTAAGGCCAAACTATCTCGTCGGGAAGGTACCGATCTTTTCTTAAAGAGTACGCGTCGCTCTTTAGCCGATAAATGCAAGCTTGACACTAAGCCTGGTCAACATGGACGTACATCAGGTTCGCGTACATCCGACTACGGTAACCAATTGCGTGAAAAGCAAAAAGTTAAACGTATCTATGGTGTTCTAGAGCGTCAATTCCGCCGTTACTTTGCGGAAGCTGAGCGTCGTAAAGGTAATACAGGTGAAAACTTATTATCTTTGCTAGAGTCTCGTTTAGATAACGTTGTATATCGTATGGGATTTGGCTCAACACGCGCTGAAGCACGTCAGTTGGTTTCTCATAAAGCAATTTTATTGAATGGTAATGTTGCTAACATTCCTTCAATGCAAGTTCGCCCAGGCGACGTTATTGCAATTCGTGAAAAAGCCAAAAAACAAACTCGTATTCAAGAGTCTTTAGTTCTCATTGCCCAGTCTGGTGATATTAACTGGGTTTCAGTTGACTCTACTAAATTAGAAGGCACATTCAAGCAAGCCCCCGATCGTGATGATATTGGTGGCGATATCAATGAAAGCTTGATCGTCGAACTTTACTCACGTTAATGTGTCGCCCTCTTAAGGAATAAATATATGCAAAACACACTGCTGAAGCCGAAAATTATTTCTGTTGAAGTTCTTGCAGAGAACCAAGCAAAAGTTGTCATGGAACCATTTGAACGCGGATATGGCCATACCTTGGGTAATGCCTTGCGTCGTGTGCTTTTATCGTCCATGGTAGGTTGTGCTCCGACAGAAGTCAGCATTGCTGGCGTTGTTCACGAGTATTCAACAATTGACGGCGTCCAAGAAGATGTTGTTAATCTACTTTTGAACCTCAAAGGTATTGTTTTTAAATTACAGCAACGTGATGAAGTCCTTTTAACATTGCGTAAAGAAGGTGCTGGCGTTGTAACAGCAAAAGATATTGAATTGTCACATGACGTTGAAATTATCAACCCTGATCACGTGATTGCTAACTTATCTGCAAACGGTAAATTAGACATCCAGATTAAAGTTGAAAAAGGTCGCGGATATGTACCAGGTAACGTACGTAAATATCAAGATGAGTCTTCAAAGACTATTGGTAGCATTGTTCTAGATGCCTCTTTCAGTCCAGTTAGCCGCGTGAGTTATGCAGTTGAATCGGCTCGTGTTGAGCAACGTACAGACCTAGACCGTTTAGTAATGACGATTGAAACTAATGGCGTGTTAACTCCTGAAGAAGCTATTCGTCAATCAGCAAGCATCTTGGTTGATCAATTGGTTGTGTTTGCGCAACTTGAAGGTACGCAAGCTATTGGCGATGCTGCCCCAAGCCGTTCACCAGCAGTTGACCCAATGTTAATGCGCCCAGTGGATGACTTAGAGTTAACAGTCCGCTCAGCAAATTGCTTAAAAGCTGAAAACATTTACTACATCGGCGATCTCATTCAACGCACAGAAAACGAGTTGTTAAAGACTCCGAACCTTGGCCGTAAATCATTGAATGAAATTAAAGATGTCTTGGCCGCTCGCGGTCTGACCTTGGGCATGAAGCTAGATAACTGGCCTCCTGCAGGTCTTGAGAAATAATAGAAAGGAAGAGCCACCATGCGTCACGGAAACGGACTTCGTAAATTAAATCGTACATCCTCACATCGTTTAGCGATGTTACGCAACATGTCAAATTCATTGTTGCAACACGAGGTTATTAAAACAACTTTGCCTAAGGCTAAAGAGTTGCGTCGTGTAGTTGAGCCGCTCATTACATTAGGTAAAAAAGATAATTTGGCTAATCGCCGCTTAGCATTTGATCGTTTACGCGATCGCGAAATGGTAACTAAATTATTTACAGAATTAGGACCACGTTTTGCAACTCGCCCAGGCGGTTACTTACGCATTCTTAAGTTTGGCTTCCGCGTGGGTGACAATGCACCTATGGCTTTAGTTGAACTATTGGATCGTCCAGAAATTACTGAAGCTCCAACTGCAGAGTAATCTCAGAAAGACTTACAAAAAAGCCTGGTTTAACCAGGCTTTTTTGTTTGGTGGATAATTAGATATGGAGTCAATTTATCTTGTAATAACCACTTTCCCAACTAGGGATGAGGCTATGAGCTTTGCTAATCAAATCATTACAAAGCATTTAGCCGGATGCGTGCAAATTCAAGAAGCTTGCATTTCTATTTATGAGTGGAAGGGTATTGTCGAGAAATCAGTTGAATTTCCTGTCCATATTAAGACAGTTGAATCTAAAAAAGAAGCATTGAAAAACTTCATTAAAGAAAACCACTCATATGAGTTACCAGAGATCGTGGCTATCCAATTAAATGATGTGTCTGAAACATATGCAGAATGGATTTTTACTCAAACGCGCGGAGTGAATTCATGATGAGCAATAAGAAAATATTTTTTGTATGGATTGTAGGCCTATTTAATTTGATGGCTTTTACTAACTATGCAGATGCTACAGATTTTTTGCCTCCTGAGAAAGCATTTCAAGTAATTGCAGAGACGAAAAGTGATGCCAATGTTCATATAACAGTAAAGCCGGTAGATGGTTACTACGTTTACAAACAATCAATCAAGTTCAAATTACTAAACCCAGATCAGCAAGCGCTAATTGGTTTGCCTCTATTACCAAAGGGAAAAATAAAATTTGACGAAAATTTTGGCAAGGAGTTAGAGACTTATCCAAAACTATTTCAGATAAATTTACCAGTTGATAAAGAGTTAATTGGCAAAGGATTTGTTTTACAAATGGAGTTACAGGGTTGCGCAGATAAAGGTATCTGTTACCCACCTATGCAGCTCAACTTTACTTTATCTGCCCCCAATGTTGTAGTGGCGGGAATCTTGCCGGAGGATGCAGTAGAGGCGCCTGTTAATTCAGGTGGTTTAGGTGCTTTATGGGCGGCGCGCGATGATGCCGGGCAACTTTCCAAGCTATTAGTCAACGTTTCACCATGGATATTAATAGGGGCCTTTTTTATTCTTGGTTTAGCGATGGCATTGACTCCTTGCGTATTACCAATGTTGCCAATTATGTCGAGTGTAGTGTTTGGGTCAAAAACTAAGCAACATAAAAATATCTCAAAAATTAGAGCAACAATACTAGCGACCACATATATTCTTGGCATGGCGATTATGTATAGTATTGCCGGGATGATAACTGCAGCTTTGGGTAGCAATATTCAAATATATTTACAAAACCCATGGGTACTCAGCCTCTTTAGCTTGATGTTGTTAGCTTTAGCGGCCAGCCTCTTTGGTTTTTATGAGTTACGCTTACCTCAATCAATACACAATAAAATTGACAGGTTGGCTGGAAGACAAGAGGGTGGCAGTCTCATAGGATCATTCTTGTTGGGTGCAATTTCAACGCTCATTGCAAGCCCCTGTGTAACAGCCCCGTTAGCTGGGGTATTGGCTTTTATTGCGCATACTGGATCTGTACCATTAGGCGGACTTCTATTATTTATTATGGCCATAGGTATGGGACTGCCTTTAATGTTATTTGCAATTGGTGCAAAAGGTTTATTGCCAAGAGCTGGCTCATGGATGTTGATAGTGCAAAAGATATTTGGTGTACTGTTAGTTGCGCTCGCTGCGTGGGTAGCTTCACCAATATTTATGAATACGACTACACAAAGAAGTGAAGCAATGCACCAACTCTCATCAGGGTTGGTATTTAATGTTGTAACAACCAGTAGTCAGTTAGAGATTGCTTTGAAATTAGCAAAAGAGAATAAACAATTAGTACTTTTAGATTTCTATGCAGATTGGTGCGTTACTTGCAAAGAAATGGAAGTGCTAACATTCAACGAGAAAAATGTTGCAAACAAGTTGGCGGCTTATCAATTGATTCAAGTAGATGTCACAAAGAATACTGCGGATCATCAAGCAATACTGAGGCGCTATAGTTTATTTGGACCGCCTGCTATTTTATTTTTTGATCGAGCAGGTCAAGAGCAAGTTACAAATAGAGTCATAGGTTTTATGAAATCTGAGCGCTTTCTGGAGCGGTTGGAATAATCAGTTGGAATCGAACTGGTCAGAGATAAATCTTATTTATTAAGGATGCGTGCAGCATCTCTTGCAAAGTAAGTTAGTATGCCATCCGCGCCAGCACGCTTGAATGCTAATAAAGATTCCATCATGACAGCATCGCCATCAATCCAACCGTTCTTTGCCGCAGCTTTTATCATGGCGTACTCACCGCTAACTTGGTAAGCAAAAGTGGGATAGCCTAATTCATCTTTTACACGTTTAACTATGTCAAGGTAAGGCATACCTGGTTTAACCATAACCATATCTGCGCCTTCTTCAATATCTAAAGACACTTCACGAATTGCCTCATCAGAGTTAGCTGGGTCCATTTGATAAGTTTTTTTATTACTTTTGCCAAGATTGCCCGCTGAACCTACAGCATCCCTGAATGGACCGTAAAAAGCAGAAGCATATTTTGCAGAGTAGGCCATGATTTGAGTATGTATAAAACCATGTGCCTCTAGAGCATCACGAATGGCTGCAATTCTGCCATCCATCATGTCTGAAGGGGCAACTATATCTACACCAGCTTGTGCATGAATCAAAGCCTGTTTTACAAGTGCATCAACAGTAACATCATTGATGACATAGCCTTCATCATCGATGATGCCATCCTGGCCATGACTGGTATATGGATCTAGTGCGATATCCGTCATGATGCCTAAATTTGGAAATTGTTTCTTAAGCTCTTTAATGGCCAAGGGAATTAAGCCATTGGGATTAAATGCTTCTTGACCGTCAGTAGTTTTAAGTTCATTGCTAATGACTGGAAATAAAGCCATCACAGGTATACCTAGTTCCACACATTCTTGTGCGATTGGTAATAACAAATCTAATGTAACCCTACTAACACCAGGCATTGATTTAACTTCTTCCTCATGACCTTTGCCTTCCAGTAAAAAAACTGGATAAATAAAGTCATTGCTACTCAGAGTGTTTTCTTGAACTAGTCGACGTGACCAATCGGTTCTGCGTAATCTGCGAGGACGGTGAAAGAGTTGCATATAAAACCTTATGTTGAAAGTTGGGGTTTTAGGTTCTTAGAAATACGATTTTCATTACTAGTATGAGCTGTTGAGGCCTCAATCCCTAACCAACCAGCGACGATTGAGTCTGCTTCAACCAAACCAATACGCTTGGTGCTGGAAAAAAGTTGAGCGGTATATGGGCCGTTTGGATTGAGTTCTTTGAGCCTATTTTGAAGCTTTTTAAGAGCTAATCGACCCTCGGATTGGTTGAGTTTGTCACATTTGGTTAATAAGACATGGATGGGTCGTCCCGTGGGGGTAAACCACTCGATCATTTGTAGATCTAAATCTGTCATACCCCTTCTAGAGTCCATGATTAAAACCATACCCTTTAAATTAGGCCGAGTTTGTAAATAGGTTGAGAGTAAGTTATTCCAGTGAGCTTTTGTTTTGAGATCAACTTGAGCATAACCATAACCTGGCAAGTCGACTAAATTAGCTAAATTAGCCTTATCTTTCGTTAAAATGCCAAAAAAGTTGATATGTTGCGTTCTTCCAGGGGTTTTACTTGCAAAGGCTAGTCTATTTTGTTGGCAAAGTACGTTAATAGCTGTTGATTTACCGGCATTAGAACGGCCAGCAAACGCCACTTCGGGGATATCCCAGGTTGGCAGATCAACCAAATGATTAATCGTAATTAGAAATTGTGCTTGATGTAAGGTAGACATAGATGCTTAAAAGGTTAGACCTATTGTAAAATCACACGCTGATAATTAGTTGTTTAATTAAAAATAAAGATTCATCGAATCTTAAGCATTAAATACAAAAGGTAAATGTTCATGCGTCTAACGATTTCAGTCACTTTAAAGACTCTATTGGTTACATTGGGGTTATCTCTTGCAGGCCTAAGCTTCGCAGCAGACCCAGCAAAAGGCCCCGCTAAGGCAGCGCCTGATGCAGCTAAGGGTGAGGCCCTCTACAGTAATGGTGACCCTAAAAGGGGTATCGTCGCTTGTATAGGATGCCACGGGAGCAACGGTAATAGCGGAGCAGCAGCTTATCCAAAGCTATCGGGTCAGCACGCTAGCTATACAGTTAAGCAATTAAAAGATTACAAAGCCGGCAAGGATCGTCCTAATGCCATTATGGGTGCTTTTTCAGCACTCCTAACAGATCAAGACATGGCCGACGTTGGAGCATATTTACAAAAGCAAACTCCAGGACTTGGCACTGCAAAGAACAAGGCAACTATTGAGTTAGGTCAGAAAATTTACCGTGGTGGTATTGCTGGTAAATCTGTTGCAGCCTGTGCAGGATGTCACAGCCCTAATGGAGCTGGTATCCCGGCACAATACCCTCGCATCTCTGGCCAATGGGCAGAATATACTGAGGCGCAGTTAATAGCTTACCGTTCTGGCGAGCGGAAGAACAGTGTGCAGATGAGCGGGATTGCATCTAGAATGTCTGATGTTGAAATCAAAGCAGTTGCAGACTATATCGCTGGCTTGCGTTAATAAAAAACTTCTTGAAGTTTTCCCCAAAGAAGGGCCCACGAACTTAGTTTGTGGGCTTTATTTTTTTAGATGAGGGTATGAGCACTTTTACAGCAGATACCGGTGTTTTTAAGAAGTTCAATCGCGGCAGTGTTGAACTCTTATCTTCTATGCGTTTTGCAATCACGTTGCTAACAATCATTTCGATTGCAAGCATGATTGGTACCGTCATTAAACAAGGGGAGCCGTACGCAAATTACGTTAATCAGTTTGGGCCTTTTTGGGCAGAGCTATTTAATGGTTTAGGTTTATTCGCGGTTTACACAGCCTGGTGGTTTCTTTTAATTTTGGCATTTTTAGTTTTATCGGTTTCATTTTGCGTTACTCGAAATGCTCCGAAAATGTTAGCTGACGTTCGTTCTTGGAAAGAGCATGTTCATGAAGGCGGGTTAAGAGCGCTTCATCACAATTTTGAATATGCTTCAAAGCTTGAACACTCAGCTGCTGCATCAGCCGTTGCTGAACGCTTAGTAAAAGATGGGTACTCTGTAAAAACTTTAATTGCTGATGATCATTCGAAGGTCATGGCAAAAAAAGGCGCTGCTAGTAAGTGGGGTTATATTTTTGCGCACAGCGCTATTGTTTTTATTTGTTTGGGTGGTTTGTTAGACGGAGATCTTTTTACAAGAGCTCAAATTTGGTTTGGTGGTAAAAGTATCTTGCCAGCAAGCACTCAAGGAATGCTTATTTCAGATATTCCAAGCAAACATAAATTAAGCGCAGACAATCCAAGCTATAGAGCAAATATTTTTGTGCCAGAGGGTGGCACTAGTTCAACTGCTCTATTAAATGCAACGAGTGGTAGCATCATTCAAGAGTTACCTTTTTCTGTTGCCCTTAAAAAGTTTCATGTTGAGTATTACAGTACAGGCATGCCTAAGCTTTTTATGAGTGAAGTGCTTATTAAGGATTTAGACACTGGTAAAGAGATTGAAGCCCAAATTAAAGTGAATGAGCCACTTATTCATCGCGGGGTTGCAATTTATCAGTCTAGCTTTGAAGACGGTGGTTCTAAATTAAAGTTACGCGGATATCCGATACAAGGATCAATTAACTCTGTTAAATCAAGTTTTATAGTTAACGGTGAGGTTGGTCAAAGTACAGCTTTGAAGTCTAGTAATGGCACGAGTTACTCACTAGAGTTTGTGGGCTTTAGACCGACAAACGTTGAAAATATAGCCAATGCCTCTGGAGAGACTGATGTGAGGGGTGTTGCGATACAAAAAGCAGATGCTGGCTTAGCTCAAGCATTTAATAATCGTTTGGGTTCTGGTGCAAAAACTAGTAAAGCAACTGATCTTAAAAACGTAGGCCCTTCTGTGCAATATAAGTTGCGGGATGCATCTGGTCAGGCCCGAGAATTCAGCAACTATATGCAGCCACTTTTCTTGGATGGTATGCCTAAGTTTTTATTGGGCGTTAGAGAAAGTGCAGCTGAAGAATTTAAGTACCTTCGTATTCCAGCGGACGACAATTTAAGTTTGAATGAGTGGTTGACCCTCAGAACACTTTTACAAGATCAGGGAGCAAGGCAACGGGCAGTTCAACGCTTTGGACAATCACTCAGTCAGCAGTCTGGGTTTGTGGCATCCCCCCAGGCTATCGCACAATTAAAAGAGAGTGCAATTAGGTCCATTGAATTATTTTCTGGTGCCAGTGACTTTGCCATCAAGCTTGCTGAAGAGTCAGGAACCTCTCCTGGAGGTTTTGTTGCATTGGGATCCTTTATTGACCGAGCTGTTCCAGAAGCTGAACGAGAGAAAGCTGCTGAAGTTATCTTAAAGGTTTTGAACGGAGTAATTTGGGAGCTATGGCAAGAAGCTAGGGCGCAATTAAAGTTACCAACAGCAAAGCAAGATGAAAATAGCCAAAGGTTTATTCAGGCTGCAACTTCTGCTTTATCAGATGCTAATTTTTATCCTGCGCCCCTGACTTTCCAGCTTGACTCATTCGAAGAGGTAAAGGCTAGCGTCTTCCAGGTGACTAGATCCCCTGGTAAGAACATGGTTTATTTCGGAAGTTTATTATTAGTGCTTGGTATCTTTGCAATGTTTTATCTACCAGAGCGTCGTATTTGGGTTAAAAGTTTAGGTAACGGTAAGAATCTTTTCGCGATGTCCACTTCGCGCAAGACACTCGATTTTGAAAAAGAGTTCAACAAGTATCAGGAAGATTTAAATCATGGAAACTAATTACGTCAGTTCAGTTAAGGGCGGCTGGGTTCAGTCCTTACTTCAAAGCATTACGAGCAGCTTAAGGTCATTGAAGTGGGGTGATTATGTATTCACCTTAGCTCTGGCTGCCGGCGCCATCTTTGCTGAAATAAAATTTTCAGCCTTCATGGATAGTTACGAACAAATTATTTTATTCTGTTCAGTCCCTGTTTTAGCTTTCCTCGGGTGGGCCTGGGCGCCATTAAGACATTTAATGATCGGTTCGACAGCCCTCACTTTCATGGCTATTTATTTTTATCAAACACCTGAGGGTGGTTCATTACTTCGAGCTGAGCAAGCTTTCTTTTTGAAATACATGATTTCAAGTCAATCTGCCATTTTGTGGATGAGTGTATTTTTTGCATTCAGCACGTTCTTCTACACGCTTGGATTCATAGTTCGATCCAGCAAAATGGGGCCTGCTGCTTCGAAGCTGTCATGGGCTGCGGTTTACTTTGGTTTATCCGGCATGCTAGTACGCTGGTATGAGTCATATTTAATGGGCGCTGATATTGGGCACATTCCAATTTCAAATCTTTATGAAGTTTTCATTCTTTTCTGCTTAGTTACAGCCCTGTATCACTTGTATTACGAAGCTCGCTATAAATCTATGGCATTAGGCGCATTTGTTCTATGGATTATTTTTGCAGCCGTTGCATTTATTTTTTGGTACAGCGTGACTCGAGACGCACATCAAATTCAACCCCTTGTACCAGCGTTACAAAGTTGGTGGATGAAAATTCACGTTCCGGCAAACTTTATTGGTTACGGAACTTTTGCAATAGCGGCAATGGTTGCAATTGCATACATATTGAAGGCTAAAAACTACTTGGTTGATCGCTTGCCAAGCTTGGAGGTTTTAGACGATGTTATGTACAAATCAATTGCGGTGGGTTTTGCATTCTTCACCATTGCTACGATTTTAGGTGCACTTTGGGCAGCAGAAGCTTGGGGTGGTTATTGGAGTTGGGACCCTAAAGAGACCTGGGCGTTAATTGTTTGGTTAAATTACGCAGCCTGGCTACACATGCGCCTCATGAAGGGCTTAAGAGGTGTTGTGGCAGCGTGGTGGGCATTGGGCGGTTTATTTGTGACTACCTTTGCTTTCATTGGTGTCAACATGTTCTTATCAGGTCTTCACAGCTACGGAACTTTGTAAGACAGAAATACTACTTGCTTAGCCATGTTAATTAAGGCTAGGCAGGTAACACTTTCTCATTTGCAAAAAGACTTTGAATAGTCTCACGTTCACGAATCAAATGAATTTTTGAGCCGTCCACCATGACTTCAGCAGCCCTACCTCTTGTGTTGTAGTTAGAACTCATTGTAAAACCATAGGCACCTGCTGAAAGAATAGCCAGATGCTCCCCAGGTTCAACCTTAAGCAAGCGATCCCTACCCAACCAATCACCTGATTCACATATTGGTCCAACAATGTCATATATAACTTCAGGAGCAGAGCTCTTATTGTTGACGGCAACAATAGCGTGGTAAGCCTCATACATTGCGGGACGCATGAGATCGTTCATCGCCGCATCAACGATGCAAAAGTTTTTAGTTTCACCAGGTTTAAGATACTCAATGGTTGTTAAAAGCAAGCCAGCATTACCAACCAAGGAACGGCCTGGCTCAAATAAAACCTCTAAGTGCCCAAATCCTTTTTCTTCAATGTGGTTGAGAAGGGTATTGGCAAATTCAGTAATAGCAGGAGGTGTTTCATTGGTGTAGCTAATGCCCAGGCCACCGCCAATATCCAAATGCCTAATTTTGATCCCTACAGCATCAAGAGCTGATATCAGATGAAGAACGCGATCTAAGGCGTCTAGGTAAGGACTAAGCTCTGTTATTTGAGAGCCTATGTGACAGTCAATGCCAACAATTTCACAAAAAGGCATCTCTGCAGCAGCCTTATAAGTGGCAACAACATCATCGTAGGCAATACCAAATTTATTACCTTTTAAACCAGTTGAAATATATGGGTGTGTTTTTGGATCAACATCCGGATTTACACGAATTGAAATACGAGCTTTGATGCCTAAACTACCAGCAACTTCATTCAGTCTCGTTAATTCAGGAATTGATTCTAAGTTAAAACATTTCACGCCAGCCTGTAATGCTGCGATCATCTCAGCCTTACTTTTTCCAACCCCAGAAAAAACAATCTTATCTGCTGATCCTCCAGCAGCTAAAACACGGGCTAATTCACCGGCACTCACAATATCAAACCCTGATCCTAACTTTGCAAAAACATTCAAAATAGCTAAATTACTATTGGCCTTCATGGCGTAATGAATTCGAGCGCGTCTGCTCCCATTAGGCCGAATACAAGCCGCTTCATAAGCATTAAACGCTTCAGTTAGAGCTTTTTTGCTGTAAACGTACGTTGGTGTGCCGAACTGTTCTGCGATTGTTGCTAGCGAAACTTCCTCGGCATGCCATAGATCATTCTTAATGGAAAATCCATTAAGCTTTGGAATAAGACTCATTTGGCCTCCTTAACGGGTGGCCATTGCTTTCCCATGGGTTCAGGTTTTTCTGGTGGATTTGGCGGGTTAGGGATATTCGGGTACGTTAGTGGGCCTCGTATCCCGCATCCTAAGAGGGATATTGCTACACAAATAAGCCAAGTCCTAGATACAATCAAAAGCATATACATTTAGATTAAAAAGTGATTACTGACTATAGCATGGCCGATACGGAAAATATGAACAATAATTTACAAGGGGTTGAAACGTTAACCGAGTCCTCTTTTTATGCAATTGCAGAGAAGACTCTAAAAGCTATTGAAATGTCTTTAGAGGACGCTTTCCAGGCTACTGACTTAGATCTAGATATTTCCCGACAGGGCGGTAACGTTGTCAATATCCAATTTGAGGATCGAAGTGTGATTGTGGTTAACACCCAGGCACCACTCCAAGAAATTTGGGTTGCAGCAAAAGAGGGCGGCTTTCATTATCGATGGGCTGGGGCCATGAACGCACCTTTATGGCTAGATACCAAAACAGGCGCTGAGCTTTTTTCTGAATTAAGTAGATTAGCAAGTCAACAAGCTAAAACTACTCTTAAAGTAAGTTTCTAAATTAACACCAAATTTTGGGGTGTCACATTATTCAAGAACAGTTGTTCTACCAAAGAATGGTAAAAACTCAGGGATGACCCAGTCACCATCTTGCTGAATTACGCCAGGTGGTGGGGTTCTTGGAGATTCAGGAACTCCATTGAGGGCTGTTTTCATATAGCGTGTCCAGATTGGGAGCGCTAAGCCTCCACCAGTCTCTCGATCGCCAAGACTTTTGGGTTTATCAAAGCCTAACCATGCAACTGCAACAACACTTGGATGGTAACCAGCAAACCAGGCGTCCATGGATTCATTAGTGGTACCTGTTTTGCCCGCAATATCATTTCTTCCCAATGTGGGTCTTGAGCTGGCAGCCGTTCCAGTCTTGGTCACCTCTTGAAGAAGACTATCCATGACGAAGGCAGTTCTAGCATCAAGCGCTCTAATTTGATTTTCGCCTGATTTTTGGGGTGACGCCTCAAAAAGCACATTACCCTTAGCATCTAAGACTTTACTAATAAGGTAGGGCTCCACTCGATAACCACCATTTGCAAAGACACCATACCCAGTAGCTAATTGAAGTGGTGTCACTGAGCCGGCACCTAAAGACATGGTTAAGTATGGGGGATGTTTTTCGGGCTCGAAGCCAAAACGTTGAATATAGTCTTGGGCATAGCGAGCGCCAATTTTTCGAATCACGCGAACTGAAACTAAATTTTTAGATTTAGCCATTGCTGTTCGGACTGTCATACGGCCCTCAAACTTACCATCATAATTTTTTGGTTCCCACATTTGACCGCCAGTCTCTAAGCTACTGATGGAGAGGGGGGCATCATTTGCAATCGTATTGGGCATGATGCCCTTTTCAATTGCAGCAGCGTAGACAAAGGGTTTAAACGATGATCCAGGCTGTCTTTGAGCTTGTGAAACGTGGTTAAATTTATTTCTATTGTGATCAAATCCACCAACTAATGCACGGATAGAGCCATCATGTGTGTCAACAGCCACAAAAGCAGCTTCAACTTTAGGCATTTGTGCAAGTATCCAGCGCCCTTCTGATGGGAATGCGCGAATAATAGCGCCAGGTTTAATTTGTTGTTTTGGCTGTGCTTTTTCGGATAAAGCGACAGATGCTAGCTTAAGATCATCGCCTTTTATCAAAATGGTGTCACCGGTTGCAATCACGACACTGATTTGTTTTTCAGCCACATCTGTAACAACACCAGCTAATAAATCATCACTGCTTGGATGATCACTTAGCGCATCATCAATAGCTCTTTGTCTGGCTACAACCCCTTGCGGTAAGTTGATGTAGCCCTCTGGACCGCGATATTTCTGGCGTAGCTCGTAATCCATAATACCTTTGCGAACTGCAGAGTAAGCAGCGTCTTGTTCTGCTCTTCGAATGGTGGTGACAACAGTCATCCCCTGGGTATAAATGCTATCCCCGTACTCACTGATCAAAAGTTGACGAGCCATTTCTGCAACATAATCAGCTTTTGTTGTGAATTCTTTACCAACGCCCCGCACATGAAGTGTTTCAATAAGAGCAGACTGGTATTGGCTTTCAGTAATCATTTTAAGATCACGCATTCTTTGAAGAATGTATTCTTGTCTTATCTTGGCGCGCCGATAATTAACAACCGGGTTATAGGCAGAGGGTGCTTTTGGCAAGCCAGCTAGCATCGCTGCCTCAGCAATAGAGATCTGACTCACATCCTTGCCATAATAAATTTGGGCTGCACTTGCGAAACCATATGACCTTTGCCCGAGAAAAATTTGATTCATATAAAGCTCAAGAATTTTTTCCTTTGAAAGATTGGCTTCAATTTTCCAAGCTAACAACACTTCATATAATTTTCGACTAAATGATTTTTCGTTAGTAAGAAAGAAGTTACGTGCCACCTGCATTGTGATGGTGGACGCACCCTGCGATAGGCTTCCGCGTAGATTTGCTAAGGTTGCTCGAAGAACGCCCCAGTAATCAACTCCACCATGCTCATAAAAACGCTCATCCTCAATAGCAACAACAGCATTTTTTAAATAACTTGGGATTTCGTTAATTGACCTGATACTTCGACGCTCCTCACCAAACTCTCCAATTAAGGCGTTATCAGCGGTATAGATACGAAGTGGCACTTTAGGTTTGTAATCTGTAATGGTATCTAAATCGGGAAGATTTGGCTTCGCAATAATGAGTGCGTAGGCAATAACTAATCCTATAACGATAAGGCCAGAGCTTCCAAGAAAAATAACCCAACGAGTCAGAAACTGCCGCAAATTTCTCTTTGGACTTCGCGGAGTTTTTCCGGTACCTAATCTTGAGGGTGGTCGAACTGGGGTGCGTGTTGAACTCATGGGTTGATTATAGATAAAGCTGAGTTAATTAATTTAAAAAAGAATGCTGGTACTTTTACTTAGAAATAAGACATTTCCTACATAAAAATCAGAAAAGGCTGATTTTTATGACACATCAAAAAATACAGAATGTACGGATGTTTAAACGAAACCTTACCTCCGATGCATTTGATGCTATTTCTTTCGATAAAAAAGAAATAAAAAGCCCAGCTAAAATCAATCTTCCTAAGAAACACGAGCCGATGTTTCGTTATGGATTAATAACTTTATGCGGGCTGTCTCTACTCGTATTGCTACTTCTAGCAATACTATATTTTGAATACAAACATGAGATTAAATCTATTTTAAGAGATCAAGAATCGCAAAAAATTGAAATTAATTTATTAAAAAAAGAGCTTAATGAATTCATGCTTGTTAAGTCGCATGATGAGGTAATTGATGATGCATCACTTCCAGTCATCAATTACTGGGGAAGTATCAAGGCTAAAGGAAAAACAAAAGCGCTTGTTGAGTTAAATGGAAATCGACAACTAGTTGTTCTTGGCCATCTATTTGATTCAGGTTGGCGTATTACAGAGTTATTTGATGAATATTTAATCATTGAATCTGAATCCGGCACATCCATACAGGTCAATCGAGAGGAGCCAGCATGATGATAAATAGAAGAAAAATTCTGACTTATCTTTCAGTCGGGGGAGTTTTTATAGGTGCGCCATTCTCAGTTTTAGCAAAGTCCCAAGCAATCAGCTCATCTTTAAATTCAGATAAGACGCTAAGCTTGAATTTCTCTTTGATTGAAGTTCGCGATTTATTGCAAATGCTTGCAGACGCCAAGGATATTAATCTGGTACTCAGTGAGAGGGTTGCTGGGCAGATGAGCATTCAAATGAAAGACGCATCATGGCAGGCTGTATTTAATGCCATTCTTGCAAGTAGGTCTTTAGGTCATAGATTCGAAGGGAATATCTTATGGGTAGCCCCATTTGAAGAGATTGCCTCTTTTGAAAAAAAGAAATTGGATCGCACTCAGCAGGAGATCAAGGATCAGGAAACACATACAGAGCTACGTCAAATCATGATTGAGGCAAGAATCGTTGAGGCTGAAAGAAGATTTGCTAGAAATCTTGGCGCTAAGTTAGCCTATCAATCACAGTCGGGGCATTTGTCAGGCGGCCATTCTTTGCCTGCAGCAGGTTTGCATGGCTTTGAGCCTGGCGTTGCTGCCATAAGCCTTTTAGGGAAGCAGGCTGGCCGGGCATTGCAAATTGAATTATCTGCTTTGGAATCAAGTGGCATGGGAAACATTATTTCAAATCCAAGGGTATTGGCAGCTGAAAATTCTCAGGCTTTAATTGAACAGGGAACTGAACTACCATATCAATCATCTGCTGGACAGGGCGCTACAAAAGTACAGTTTAGAAAGGCTAATTTGAGATTAGAGGTGCGACCCAGAATTCAAAAAAATCAGATGATCATCTTAGATGTTGATATTAATAAAGATAGCGTTGGCCTTAAGACAGAGCAAGGCTTTGCAATTGATACAAAGCACGTCAAAACACAGGTTTTAGTTGAGAGCGGTGGAACTGTTATTTTGGGGGGTATTTTTCAGGATATGGAGAGAAAAGATAAGGCAAGCACTCCCTTTTTAAGTGCAATCCCGGTGCTGGGTGCCTTATTCAGGCAAGAATCCAAAACTGTGGATAAAACAGAGCTATTAATATTTTTAACGCCAACCTTGGTTTCTAGTCAAAAGCCTCAGTAGAATCTCACTTGTGAATGAGATTGTTGAAAATATCTTCTTAGTTGGTTTAATGGGAGCGGGCAAAACTACCGTAGGCCGCCTATTGGCCAAAAGATTAGGGCGTCGCTTTATAGATACGGATCATGAAATTGAGGCTCGTTGCGGGGTTAAGATACCTACTATCTTTGAAATGGAAGGTGAGGCAGGTTTTAGAAAGCGTGAATCACAAGTCATCGACGAGTTAACGCAAGAAAAGAATTTGGTTTTGGCAACAGGTGGTGGCGCTGTTCTTTTGCCTGAAAATAGGACCAATCTGCATAATAGGGGCATGGTTTTTTATTTAAGGGCTAATCCTCATGAGCTATGGCTCCGTACCAAAAATGATAAGGGTCGACCATTGCTGAATCAGGGCGACGCAAGAACTACATTAGAAAAACTTTATGCAGAAAGAGATCCCCTGTATTTGGAGGCTGCACATCACACCATTGATACTGGTAAGCCCAGCGTTTCACAACTGGTTAACACGTTAATGATGCAATTTGAATTGTCAAAATGAAAACACTTGAACTTGAGCTAGGCGAGCGTAGTTATCCTATCCACATAGGATCTCAATTAATTGATCAGGCAGATCTTTATAAGAAACATTTAAAAGGTTCTTTCACTGCAGTTGTTACCAATCAAACTGTAGCTCCACTTTATGCAGATAGAGTTGTAAAAACACTTGAGGGTTTAGGTCAAAAAGTTCGCCTTATTATTTTGCCTGATGGAGAGATTTACAAAACCTGGGAAACATTACAAACAATATTTGATGCATTGCTAGAAAGTGGTGCTGATAGAAAAACTACACTAATTGCGCTAGGCGGTGGAGTCATTGGTGATATGACCGGTTTTGCTGCTGCTAGCTATATGAGAGGTATTCGTTTTATTCAAGTTCCAACAACATTACTCTCACAAGTCGACTCTTCAGTTGGCGGCAAAACAGGGATCAATCATCCTTTGGGAAAAAATATGATTGGTGCTTTTTATCAGCCACAAGCTGTGATTGCAGATCTTGATACCTTAAGAACTTTACCGCCCAAAGAGTTATCAGCAGGTTTGGCCGAGGTAATCAAACATGGCGCGATTGCTGATGCTGATTTTTTTTCATGGATGGAAAAGAATATTGAGCCTTTAAATGCTTGTGAACCAAAAGCAATGGAGCATGCTGTTCAGAGATCTTGTGAAATCAAGTCTCATATAGTGGCTCTTGATGAAAAAGAGGGTGGCGTTCGTGCAACTCTGAATTTTGGTCATACGTTTGGTCATGCCATTGAGGCAGGTATGGGTTACGGAGAGTGGTTGCATGGTGAAGCAGTAGGGTGTGGCATGGTTTTGGCTGCAGACTTATCTGTTCGAACTGGCCGACTCACAACAGGTGACTTTCAAAGAATTAAAAATTTAGTGACAGCTTTAAAGCTACCATTAACCCCACCCAAGTTAGGTATAACTCGTTATATAGATTTAATGAGTGTTGATAAAAAAGCTGAAGGTGGAGAAGTTCGTTATATCTTGTTGGATGGCATTGGAAGATCTACGATTAAAACAGTTGATGAGCCTCTAGTGATTCAAACTCTTGAAGCCTCTGGCGCGGCTTAAGTCTTATGACGTTGGCCAGTTATGCAGTTCAAGAAAATGCATCGTTAGGCCGAGTTCACCCTGAGCCTGTCGAGCCTACTCAATCAGGACGCAGTCCTTTTCAAAGAGATCGTGATCGGATTATTCATTCAACAGCATTTCGTCGATTGGAATATAAAACACAAGTTTTCTTAAATCACGAAGGTGATCATTTTCGCAATCGTTTGACACATAGTCTTGAAGTCGCTCAAATTGGTCGTGCAGTAGCAAGACGTTTAAATCTTAATGAGGATTTGGTTGAAGCAATCTCCTTGGCTCATGATTTAGGTCATACTCCGTTTGGTCATGCAGGCCAAGATGCGCTTAACGACTGTATGAAGCCTTATGGTGGTTTTGAGCATAATTTGCAGAGTTTATGGGTTGTTGATTTTTTAGAAGAGCGTTATGCACTTTGGGATGGTTTGAATTTATCGTTCGAAACACGTGAAGGCATTTTAAAACATTGCTCACAAAAAAATGCTCAAGTATTAGGTTTGTTAGGGCAAAGATTTATCAAAGGTACTCAGCCCAGCTTAGAGGCTCAGCTAGCTAATTTAGCTGATGAAATCGCATATAACAATCACGATATTGATGATGGTATCCGCTCCGGCTTGTTAACGATTGAGCAAATGAGTGAAGTAAGCTTATGGCGTGATCAAAAAGACATTGTTGATAAAACGTTTCCGGGTTTAGACGGTCGCAGATTAGTCTATGAAATAGTCCGCCACATTATTCATATACTGGTTGATGATTTAGTCAAAGAGACTCAAAGACGTATTCGAGTATCAAATCCCCTATCTGTTGAAGATGTCAGAAAACAAAAACCACTAGTAGCATTTTCTGAAAATATGCGTGAGCAGGCAACAGAGATGAAAAGGTTTTTATTTAAAAATTTATACCGTCATCCTCAAGTGAGTGCCATGACAAAAAATGCAGGTGAAATGATTGGGAGTCTTTTTCAGCATTATGAAAAGCATCCAACTGACTTGCCGTTTGACTTCCGTCCTGATGATGAAACCTACCTTAGGATTTCGCACTATATTGCAGGTATGACAGATCGTTATGCCAATAAAGAATTTCAGAAATTGATTGCATAGATCGTATGGCAAGGTTACCTAGAGTCATATTGGCAGGTTACCCCTTACACATCATGGTAAGAGGCAATAACTCCCAAGAGATTTTCTTTTCGGATGATGAGAGAAAATCTTATTTGGAGTGGCTAAAGGATGCGGCTAGGGAGTATGAGTTGGCGATACATGCATTTGTCTTGATGCCTAACCATGTTCATATTCTGGCTACCCCTAAAACACCTCTAAGTGCATCTCGAGTAATGCAATCAGTTGGAAGGCGTTACGCCCAAGTATTTAATCAAACTCATCACCGTACGGGAACAGTTTGGGAGGGGCGATTTAAGTCTGCATTAATAGAGCCGGAACCTTATTTGTTACTTTGTCAAAAATATATTGAGCAAAATCCTGTGAGGGCAGGTTTAGTTTCAGTATCAGAAAAGTGGCATTGGTCTAGTTGCCGTCACCACATTGGAACTGAGACTGTGCCATGGATTTCAGATCATTCTCTTTATTGGGCCTTAGGGAATACTCCGTTTGAGCGTCAATTAGCTTGGCAAAAAAGAATGATAGAGCCAATTAATAATTCAGATTTATTAAAAGTAAGTGATCACTTAAATTATGGTTGGCCGCTGGTCACTCAATCTGGACTTGAGCAAATTTCCTTTAAAACAAACAGACCCCTCACTCCAAGAAGAGCTGGCCGCCCTAAGTTAATTAAACCAATTTAATCAAATAAGCACTTTTAGAGGGCCAATAGATTCGCCCTTAGATTAACTCTGTCCCTAATTAATATAACCAATAAACCTAATAGTGATTAATTGGTGACAGACACTGATTATTTTCTATTGCAAGTACGGGGGTATTCCCCTATAGTTATTAAAAACCCCGTTATTGGGGTGTTCCTGTCTTATCAAAAGGCAGCATTTACTTACCAAGGAATATTCAGTGACTACTTCAACTTCATTGCGCCCAGAAGCGCAAGGTCTTTATGACCCAGTTAATGAACACGACGCTTGCGGTGTTGGTTTTGTTGCGCATATTAAGGGCAAAAAAAGCCATGAGATAGTTACTCAAGGTTTAAAGATTTTGGAGAACATTGACCACCGTGGAGCGGTTGGTGCTGATCCTTTGATGGGTGATGGCGCAGGAATTTTGATTCAAGTACCTGATCAGTTTTACCGTGAAGAGATGGCTAAGCAAAGCATCATTTTGCCGCCGTTCGGTGAGTATGGTGTTGGTATGGTTTTCTTGCCAAAGGAGAGCGCATCAAGATTAGCTTGTGAGCAAGAGCTTGAAAGAACAGTTCGAAAAGAGGGCCAAGTAGTTTTAGGTTGGAGGGATGTACCTGTTGATGCGGATATGCCAATGTCTCCAACTGTACGCAAGACAGAACCAATTATTCGTCAGATTTTCATTGGTCGCGGTCGTGACATCATGACAACAGACGCTCTAGAGCGTAAGTTATATGTGATTCGCAAAACAGGAAGTCATGCGATTCAAGCACTGCAATTGCAGCATGGCAAAGAGTACTTTGTTACATCTATGTCAGCAAGAACTATTGTTTACAAAGGTTTATTGTTGGCTAATCAAGTTGGTGCTTACTATAAAGATTTAAAAGACTCACGAGTTGTTTCTGCTTTAGCGCTTGTTCACCAGCGTTTTTCAACAAACACTTTCCCCGCATGGGAATTGGCTCATCCGTACCGAATGATTGCGCATAACGGAGAAATCAATACTGTTAAAGGTAACGTTAACTGGATTAACGCAAGAACAGGTGCAATAAGTTCTCCAGTCCTAGGTGAGGATTTACAAAAATTATGGCCGTTAATTTATCCAGGGCAATCAGATACAGCAAGTTTTGATAATTGCTTAGAGTTGTTGGTGATGGCCGGTTATCCAATGGCACATGCCATGATGATGATGATTCCAGAAGCGTGGGAACAACACACATTAATGGATGAAAATCGACGAGCGTTTTATGAGTATCACGCTGCGATGATGGAGCCTTGGGACGGTCCTGCAGCTATTGCGTTCACTGATGGCCGTCAAATTGGCGCCACACTTGATCGAAATGGTTTGCGTCCAGCACGTTATTACGTTACAGATGATGATTTAGTCATCATGGCCTCTGAGGCCGGCGTGTTAACTTTCCCAGAAAATAAAATTGTTAAAAAATGGCGACTACAGCCAGGCAAGATGTTCCTGATTGATATGGAGCAGGGCCGCATCATTGACGACGTAGAGTTAAAGGATGCCTTGGCAAAAGCAAAGCCTTATAAGAGTTGGATTGAAGCAGTCCGTATTAAATTAGATGAGATTGATGCGACTCAAGCAGACATCAATGATGATGCAGAAAAAATTCGTCCAGCGGCTAATCTATTAGATCGTCAGCAAGCATTTGGTTACACACAAGAAGATTTGAAGTTCTTGATGGCGCCGATGGCCTCTTCAGGTGAGGAAGCTATTGGGTCAATGGGTAACGATAGCCCATTGGCAGTTTTATCAAATAAGAATAAGCCACTCTACAACTACTTTAAGCAATTATTTGCTCAAGTAACGAATCCACCGATCGACCCTATTCGCGAAAATATGGTGATGTCATTGGTTTCCTTTGTTGGTCCCAAACCTAATTTGTTAGACACCAATAATATCAATCCACCAATGCGTTTGGAAATATCACAACCAATTTTAGATTTTGATGATATTGCCAAGGTTCGTCATATTGAGCATTACACCGGTGGGAAGTTCCGTTCTTATGAATTAGATATTTGTTATCCATCTGCATGGGGTAAAGAAGGTGTTGAGGCACGTTTAGCATCTCTTTGCGCAGAAGCAGTTGATGCTGTTGGATCTGGTTACAACATCATGATCATCAGTGACCGCCAGGTTGCAGCTGATCACGTGGCTATTCCAGCGCTTTTAGCAACATCAGCTATTCATCAACATTTGGTTGAAAAAGGTTTACGTACAAGTACTGGATTGGTTGTGGAAACTGGCAGCGCTCGTGAAACTCACCACTTTGCTTTATTGGCGGGTTATGGCGCAGAAGCGGTTCATCCATACCTAGCTATGGAAACTTTAGTAGATATGGCCAAAGGTTTGAAGGGTGACTTATCAGCTGATAAGGTTGTTAAAAACTTCACTAAGGCTGTAGGTAAGGGTTTGCTAAAAGTGATGTCTAAGATGGGCATCTCAACCTACATGTCTTACACCGGTGCACAGATTTTTGAGGCGATTGGATTAAACACTGAGTTGATCAATAAGTACTTCAAAGGAACAGCATCCAATGTGGGTGGTATCGGTGTGTTTGACGTGGCTGAGGAAGCTATCAAAATGCACAGCTTGGCATTTGGTGCAGATCCAACATTAACAAATATGTTGGATGCCGGTGGTGAGTATGCTTTCCGTATTCGCGGTGAAGACCATATGTGGACACCAGACTCGATTGCAAAGTTACAACATTCAACTCGCCAAGGCCCAGAAAAAGGCGGGTATCAGACTTATAAAGAGTACGCCAACATCATCAATGATCAAACTAAGCGTCATATGACTTTGCGCGGTTTGTTTGAGTTCAAGATTGATCCAAGTAAGGCGATTCCTTTAGATGAAGTTGAGTCAGCAAAAGAAATCGTCAAGCGTTTCGCAACAGGTGCAATGTCTTTGGGCTCGATTTCAACCGAAGCGCATGCAACTTTGGCTATCGCGATGAACCGTATTGGCGGTAAATCAAATACGGGTGAAGGCGGGGAAGATTACAAGCGCTATCGTAATGAGTTAAAAGGCATTCCTATTAAGCAAGGCGAGACTCTTGCCAGTATTCTTGGTGATGATGTCATTGAAGCTAGCATTCCTTTAAGTGCAGGTGACTCATTACGCTCTAAGATTAAGCAAGTGGCCTCTGGACGTTTTGGTGTAACTGCAGAGTATTTAACTTCTGCAGATCAAATTCAGATCAAGATGGCGCAGGGGGCAAAGCCCGGCGAAGGTGGCCAGCTTCCAGGTTCTAAAGTGTCTGATTACATCGGTAAGCTACGTTATTCGGTGCCGGGTGTTGGTTTAATTTCGCCCCCTCCGCACCATGATATTTATTCGATTGAAGATTTGGCACAGCTGATTCATGATTTGAAGAACGTTAATAGCAAAGCTGATATTTCAGTAAAGCTAGTTTCTGAAGTTGGTGTTGGTACCGTTGCAGCTGGTGTGGCAAAAGCTAAAGCAGACCATGTAGTGATTGCAGGACATGATGGCGGTACGGGTGCATCACCTCTATCTTCTATTAAGCATGCCGGCAGTCCGTGGGAGCTGGGTTTGGCTGAGACACAGCAAACTTTGGTATTAAATGGTTTACGTGGCCGTATTCGAGTTCAAGCAGATGGCCAAATGAAAACAGGTCGTGATGTGGTGATTGCTGCACTATTGGGCGCCGATGAATTTGGTTTTGCTACTGCACCATTGGTAGTTGAAGGTTGCATCATGATGCGTAAGTGTCACCTCAATACTTGTCCGGTTGGAGTGGCAACACAAGATCCTGAGTTACGTAAAAAGTTCTCAGGTAAGCCAGAGCATGTGGTGAACTTCTTCTTTTTTATTGCTGAAGAAGCTCGTGAAATCATGGCTCAGTTGGGTATTCGAAAATTTGATGACTTAATTGGCCATACAGAATATCTAGATACAAAGAAAAGCATTGAGCATTGGAAAGCAAGTGGATTAGATTTCACAAAAATTTTCCAGGCACCTAACGTAGATGCAAGCGTCCCAAGATTACAAATTGAAAAACAAGATCATGGTTTATCAACTGCTCTAGACCATACTTTGATTGAAAAATCAAAAGCAGCACTTGAAAAAGGTGAGCGCGTATCGTTCATTCAACCAATTAGGAACGTTAACCGTACTGCTGGCGCAATGTTATCTGGTGAAGTTGCAAAGCGTTATGGTCACGAAGGTTTGCCTGATGACACGATTCATATTCAATTGAATGGAACTGCTGGTCAAAGTTTTGCTGCTTTCTTGGCACATGGTGTCACAGTTGATTTGGTTGGTGACGGTAACGATTATGTGGGTAAAGGATTATCTGGTGGTCGTGTGATCGTTCGCGCACCTCATGAATTCCGTGGTCAGACATCACAAAACATCATTGTTGGTAACACTGTTCTTTACGGTGCAGTTGCTGGAGAGGCGTTCTTTAACGGTGTTGCAGGCGAACGTTTTGCAGTTCGTAATTCTGGTGCCACAGCTGTTGTAGAGGGTACTGGCGATCATGGATGTGAATATATGACGGGTGGTACTGTTGTTGCCCTTGGTTTAACAGGTAGAAACTTTGCTGCAGGCATGAGCGGTGGTATTGCTTACGTTTATGACGAAGACGCATTGTTTGCTAAACGTTGTAATACAAGCATGGCAACATTAGAGCCAGTTTTAACTTCCGCAGAACAGGAAGCAAAAATAGCAAAATCAGAGTGGCATGCACCAGTGAATGTCAAAGAGGGTGGCGAGCGTTTAACTGACGAAGCGATCCTCAAGAACTTGATTGAACTTCACTTCAAGCATACGGGTTCAGAGCGTGCAAAAGAAATTTTGACTGACTGGGAAAAGTCGCGTACACGTTTTATCAAAGTATTCCCAACTGAATATAAGCGCGCTTTGGGTGAGCTTTGGGAGAAATCTCAAGGTAGCAAACAAGTTGCTTCTGTTTAAGTTGAATAGTTAAAAGATAAAGGATTAACCATGGGTATGCCTACTGGATTTATGCAATACGAGCGCCTCAGCGAGCACTACGAGGAGCCAAAAAAGCGCGTTAAGCATTACAAAGAATTTGTTTTAGCTTTAACTGATGATGAAGCAAAAACTCAAGGTGCACGCTGTATGGATTGCGGCATCCCATTTTGTAATAGCGGTTGTCCCGTTAACAACATCATCCCTGACTTCAACGACTTGGTTTATCAACAAGACTGGAAGCAAGCGATTGACGTATTGCACTCCACAAATAACTTTCCAGAATTTACCGGCCGTATTTGCCCTGCACCTTGTGAGTCTGCTTGCACATTAGGCATCAACGAAGCACCGGTCGGTATTAAATCTATTGAACATGCAATTATTGATAAGGCATGGGCTAATGATTGGGTGAAGCCACAAATTCCAAAGCAAAAGACTGGTAAAAAAGTAGCCATTGTTGGTTCGGGTCCTGCAGGCATGGCTGCAGCTCAGCAGTTAGCGCGCGTTGGTCATGATGTTACTTTGTATGAGAAGAATGATCGCGTTGGCGGCTTACTGCGTTACGGTATCCCTGACTTCAAAATGGAAAAGATCTTAATTGATCGTCGCGTTGAGCAAATGACTGCTGAAGGTGTTAAGTTTGAAACTGGTACTTTTGTTGGTAAAGAAGTACTGGGTAAAGAAGTGAAAAACTATTCTAAGAAAGTAGTGTCTCCTGCTCAACTTGAAAAAGATTTTGATGCTGTTGTTATTACTGGTGGTGCAGAGCAGCCACGTGACTTACCAGTACCTGGCCGTGAATTATCAGGCATTCACTATGCTCTAGAGTTTTTGATTCCTCAGAATAAAGAAGTTGCTGGCGATAATAAGAATGAAATCCGTGCCGATGGAAAGTATGTGATTGTGATTGGTGGTGGTGATACTGGTTCAGATTGTGTCGGCACATCAAATCGTCACGGTGCAGTATCTATTTCTCAGTTTGAGTTATTACCGCAACCTCCAACGGAAGAGAATAAGCCTTTGGTTTGGCCTTATTGGCCAACCAAGCTACGCACTTCATCCTCTCATGATGAAGGTTGTGATCGTGATTGGTCAGTGGCCACTAAGCGCTTTGAAGGCAAAGACGGAAAAGTTGAAAAGCTTATTGGTGTTCGTCTTGAGTGGAAAGATGGCAAGATGCAAGAGATCTCTGGCAGTGAATTTGAGATGAAGGCAGATTTAGTATTTTTAGCAATGGGCTTTGTTTCTCCAGCGCAGCAAGTTTTGGATGCATTTGGCGTTGAGAAAGATACTCGTGGCAACGCCAAAGCAAGCACCGAGGGAGAAAAAGCTTATTACACCAATGTGCCTAAAGTATTCGCAGCGGGTGATATGCGCCGCGGTCAATCTTTGGTGGTTTGGGCTATCCGTGAAGGTCGTCAATGTGCTCGTGCCGTCGATGAGTTTTTGATGGGTGCAAGCGTATTACCTCGTTAATCGCCTTATCTTCGATTGATATTGATACACTGCCACTATGACCGAATCAGGAAACACAGTGGCAGTATCAGATAAACATATGGAAAATCCATCAATCGTATCTCTCAAAGGCGTAGACTTTTCTTATGCGCCTGGGGAGAGAACTATTCTTTCTGGTTTAAATATGAAGTTTCCTCGTGGCAAGGTGATTGCTGTGATGGGAGGTTCAGGTTGTGGCAAAACAACTGTTTTGAGACTAATTGGTGGTCAGGTCAGCGCTCAAAAAGGTCAAGTTCTTTTTGAAGGTCAAGATGTTGGCCAGATGAATACATCTCAGTTAATGAGCATTCGCCGTCGCATGGGAATGCTATTCCAGTTTGGCGCACTTTTTACGGATATGAGTGTCTTTGAAAATGTGGCTTTTCCACTTAGAGAGCACACGCCAGTTAGTGAAGAAACCTTACGCGATTTAGTCCTGATGAAGCTCAATGCAGTAGGGTTGCGCGGCGCACGAGATTTAATGCCGTCACAGATTTCAGGTGGTATGGCAAGGCGAGTTGCCTTAGCTAGAGCGATTGCTCTAGATCCTCCATTAATTATGTACGATGAGCCATTTGCCGGCCTTGATCCTATTTCATTAGGAATCACTGCGCGCTTAATTAAGAATATGAATGCAGCACTGGGTGCGACAAGTATTTTGGTAACGCACGACATCCCAGAAACTTTTGAAATTGCAGATTACGTTTATTTCATTGCAAATGGCATGATTGCTGCTGAGGGTACGCCTGATGACTTAAGAGCCTCATCGGATCCATTTGTTAAACAATTTGTTTCTGCTAACCCAGATGGCCCAGTCCCATTCCATTACCCTGGAAAAAGTTTGTCTGAAGATTTTGGAGCCTCAGTATGAATTCAGTCTTGAATACGCTGGCTAGCTTAGGTGCATTTGTTAGACAAAACTTATATGGCTTGGGTTATGCAACTAGGATGTTCTTAACAATCATGCGCCGTTCTGCTTTTCTATTGAAACGCCCACGTTTAGTGACAGACCAAGTTCATTTTGTTGGTAATTACTCATTCGTCATCATTGCCGTTTCTGGTTTATTTGTTGGTTTTGTTTTAGGTTTGCAAGGTTATTACACGCTGAACAAATATGGATCTGAGCAAGCATTAGGTTTATTGGTAGCTCTTTCATTGACGCGTGAGTTGGGCCCTGTTGTAACCGCCCTATTATTTGCTGGTCGAGCAGGAACATCTCTTACGGCCGAAATTGGTTTGATGAAAGCTGGTGAGCAATTAAGTGCCATGGAAATGATGGCGGTTGATCCTCTCACAAGAGTAGTTGCACCAAGACTTTGGGCGGGCATTATTGCCATGCCTATTTTGGCAGCTATTTTTAGTGCTGTAGGCATCATGGGTGGTTATTTGGTAGGAGTTCCCCTTATTGGCGTTGATGAGGGTGCTTTCTGGGCCCAGATGCAAGCAGGCGTCGATGTTGCTCAAGATATTGGTAATGGTGTAATTAAGAGTATGGTTTTTGGAGTAGCTGTAACTTTTATAGCTCTTTTTCAGGGGTATGAAGCCAAGCCAACTCCAGAAGGTGTTGCAAGGGCCACCACTCGAACAGTGGTCATTGCATCCCTAGCAGTTTTGGCTTTAGATTTCTTATTAACTGCAGTAATGTTCTCAAGCTGATAAAGTCTTATAAAATTTAGAAAAATATGAAAAAACAATCATTAGATATCTGGGTAGGTTTATTTGTAGCGTTAGGCCTGCTGGCGCTGCTATTTTTAGCTCTAAAAGCTGGGAATATGAGTGCATTTACATTTGAGCCAACTTATCAGGTTAGTGCCAAATTCGATAATATTGGCGGCTTAAAACCCCGCGCTCCAGTGAAAAGTGCTGGTGTGGTTGTGGGTCGTGTGGCAGAAATTCGTTTTGATGATCAAAGTTACCAAGCTACCGTAGTAATGAATTTTGAAACTCGTTATCAATTTCCTAAAGACAGCGCTGCTAAAATTTTGACCTCAGGACTATTGGGCGAGCAATATATTGGTATTGAGGCTGGTGGAGATGAGACGATGATTAGCCAAGGCGGTAAGTTAGTTCAAACCCAATCAGCAATTGTTTTAGAAAACTTGATTAGTCAATTCTTATATAACAAAGCATCAGACTCAGGGCCTGCTGATAAAAAGTAATTTTTATTAAATATTTTCGTCAATTAACTAAATAAATCACGAATAAGAATAAATTTCATCATGGATCAATTATTTCGCCGGATTTTAAAAAGCGTGCTGATGTTGTCAGTTCTGATGATGGCGGCATGTGCATCTATTCAGCAAACCGAACGCGTTGAAAAGATTGATCCCTTTGAGCGCGTCAATCGTGTTGTTTTTTCTTTTAATGAAACAGCTGATCAATATGTCATCAAACCAATTGCTGAGGGCTATAAATTTGTTTTGCCTGAGCTTGTTAGAACAGGCGTAACTAATTTCTTTAGCAACATTAACGATGTATTGATCGGAGCTAACAATCTATTGCAGGGTAAGCCTGCAAATGCAGCAAGCGATATTGGCCGATTCTTTATCAATTCAACTGTTGGAATTTTGGGTTTATTTGATGTTGCTACTGATATGGGTTTAGATAAGAACCGTGAAGATTTTGGTCAAACCTTAGGTGTTTGGGGTTTCAGTGATGGCCCTTATATTGTGTTGCCTTTCTTTGGGGCTAGTAATATTAGAGATACGGTTGGTTTTATTGTTGATGTGGAAACTGATTTCATGATCAACACCAATAAATTAAATTCAGATGAAAAAATTGCAATTAATAGTTTGAGAATCATTAATCGTCGGGCTGACTTATTAGATGCTGGCCAACTCTTGGAAGATGCAGCTTTTGATAAGTACAGTTTTTTAAGGGATGGTTATTTGCAGCGCCGTCGTAATCAAATTTACGATGGTGACCCACCGCCACTTAAAGACCAAGAATAACTACCTAAATAAACACTACATAAGATAAAAAATTTATGCACTCACTATTTATAAAAATTATTTTTGCACTCCAGGCTCTATTCTTAGGTATTGGCATGGCTCAAGCGCAGGACATCAAAACACCGGATGGCTTAGTTAAGTTTGTTGTTGAAGATGTTTTAACTGTTATTAAAAACGACAAGGCGATACAGTCAGGTGACTTTAGAAAAATTAATGCCCTAGTGGATGAAAAAATTCTGCCATATAGCGACTTTCAAAAAACTACACGGATGTCTATGGGTCGCAATTGGTCAAAAGCCAGCCCTGCTCAGCAAGCGCAAATTACACAAGAATTCAAATTACTTTTGATACGTATCTATGGCGGAGCTTTAGCTCAAGTAAAAGATCAAAAAGTGCAATACAAACCGTTTAGAGCTTCTGCTGAAGATACGGATGTAATTGTCAGAACCGCTTTTGTTGGCAAGGGTGAGCCCATTCAGCTAGATTACCGCTTAGAAAAAGGCGCCAATGGTTGGAAGGTTTATGACATCAACATCTTAGGTGCTTGGTTAGTGGAGTCCTATAGAAACCAATTTAATGATCAGGTGAGCAAGGGTGGCATTGAGGGCTTGATTAAGTTTTTGCAAGATCGCAATACAGCGCTGTCGACTAACAAATAATCCTTATGAACCAAGTCTATCAACTGCCAGCAAGTGTCTCCCATCAGAATGTCGAGGATGTCTTATTGGCCGTTGAAAAAATCTTAAATCAACTTTCCTCAGGCAACTCTCTAACTATTAACTGTCAAGAGTTAAAGGTATTTGACTCAAGTGCCTTAAGTGTTATTTTGTCAATTAAGCGCAGAGCTGAAAAGGCAACTATCACAGTAAAGTTAACTGAAATTCCGGAAAAGTTAGCCAGCCTAGCTGAGGTCTATGACCTAGCTGATATTGTTTTGTCATGAGCGCCATTTCATTTGAAGAGCTCAGTAAAAACTACGGTTCACTTAAAGCGCTAGACAACATCAACTTAGAAATTCAAGAGGGTGAATTTTTTGGATTGTTGGGTCCAAATGGTGCAGGCAAAACAACTTTAATAACTATTTTGGCAGGTCTTTGTAAGCCTAGTTCAGGTCATGCAAAAGTCATGGGGCACGATGTCCAAAAAGACTTTAGAGCTGCAAGACGATTATTAGGTATTGTTCCTCAAGAATTGGTATTCGATCCTTTTTTTAATGTACGTGAAACTTTAGAGTTTCAGTCTGGTTATTTTGGTATTAAAAATAACTCTGATTGGATTGATGAAATCATGAGCCATCTAGGGCTTGCTGATAAAGCTAATCAAAATATGCGTGCGTTATCAGGTGGTATGAAGAGGCGCGTATTAGTTGCTCAAGCGCTTGTTCATCGCCCTCCTGTCATTGTTTTAGACGAGCCTACTGCTGGTGTTGATGTTGAATTACGTCAGTCATTATGGAAGTTTGTAAGTCGCTTGAATCAAGAAGGTCACACGATTGTATTGACCACCCACTACCTTGAAGAAGCTGAGCAATTATGTGGCCGAATTGCCATGCTGAAAAAGGGGCAGATTGTGGCATTAGACACAACGTCTAATTTGCTTGGACGCGTTAAGAATAAAGATACCCGTGATGGTGATCTGGAAGATGTCTTTATGCAAATCATGAGTGAGGAGAGTGCATCATGATTTCTCAGAAAGCTTTTAATTTAGAACATCATTCTAGCAGTGGTTTTTTCGCTCTTTTTTATAAAGAGGTGAAAAGATTTTGGCGTGTTAGCTTTCAGACAGTTGCCGCACCCGTCTTAACGGCAATCCTTTACTTAATGATCTTTGGTCATGTATTAGAAGACCATGTCAAAGTTTATGGCGCTATTAACTACACATCCTTTTTAATCCCTGGCTTGGTCATGATGAGTCTTTTACAGAACTCTTTTGCCAATACTTCCTCCTCAATTATCCAATCAAAAATAACCGGTAATTTAATTTTTGTATTGTTAGCGCCACTGTCACATTTTGAATTCTTTTCTGCTTACGTTTTAGCGGCAATGGTTCGTGGACTAGTGGTGGGGCTTGGAGTTCTTTTAGCTACCTATTGGTTTACGGATATTCATTTTGAATATCCGTTCTGGATCTTAGGATTTGCCTTATTGAGCTCTGCCGTTTTGGGTGCCTTAGGTTTGATTGGCGGTATTTGGGCTGAGAAGTTTGATCAATTAGCGGCTTTCCAAAACTTTTTTATCATGCCTGCCACGATGTTATCGGGGGTGTTTTATTCAATACATACCTTGCCAGCAATGTGGCAGACAGTTTCTCATTTCAATCCATTCTTTTATATGATTGATGGATTTCGTTATGGCTTTTTTGGAGTTTCTGATGTCTCGCCATGGATGAGTTTGATTGTCATTGGCGTCTTTTTAGTTATTGTTGGGTTGATTGCTTTGCGCATGCTAGCATCGGGATATAAATTACGCCATTAACAAAATAAGTGAGTTTAGATGTTACCAACCCCAGAACAAGTTAAATCTTACATAGAGCAAGGCATTGCTTGCCAGTTCATAGCCGTGGAGGGTGATGGGCAACACTTTTTTGCTACGATCGTTAGCTCTGAATTTGAGGGATTAAGACTGGTGCAGCGCCATCAAAAAGTATATGGTGCTCTGGGTGATCGTATGAAGGCAGAGATTCATGCGCTGTCATTTAAGGCTTTCACTCCAGCTGAGCATGCCGATCATAAGGACTAATGATTGTGTAAGGCAATCGATTGACATCATTACCAACTATTTAAGAAAGCTTTAGAGATCAACAGTGGAAAAGTTAGCTATTCAAGGCGGGAATACACTAAAGGGTGAAATTACTATCACCGGTGCTAAAAATGCTGCATTGCCTATTTTATGTGCGGCGCTCTTGAGCTCTGAGCCAATCACTTTGCGTAATTTGCCAGATCTACAAGATGTCAGAACAATCTTAAAAATCTTAGCGCAGATGGGGTTGAAAGTTAATTTCCCAAACTCTGATGATCGATCTTCGGTTATCTTGGATGGTTCGAATATACATACACCTGAAGCTTCGTATGAGCTCGTAAAAACAATGCGCGCCTCTATTTTAGTTTTAGGTCCATTATTAGCTCGTTTTGGTCATGCCAAAGTTTCTTTGCCGGGTGGTTGTGCCATTGGTGCACGCCCAGTAGATCAGCATATCAAGGGCCTCAAAGCTATGGGAGCTGATATCCGTATTGAGCATGGTTACATTGAGGCAAAGTTTGGTAAGAATCCTAATTCCTTAATGGGCGCAAAGATTTTGACCGACATGATTACTGTGACCGGTACCGAAAACCTACTCATGGCGGCGGTATTGGCTGAGGGCGAGACTATCTTAGAAAATGCAGCTCGCGAACCAGAGGTAACTGATTTAGCCGAATTGCTGATTAAGATGGGTGCCCAAATTACGGGCTTAGGTACTGATCGTCTGATCATTAGAGGTGTTAAATCACTGCATAGGGCAGAGCACAGCATCATTCCAGACCGAATCGAAACAGGCACATTCTTATGCGCCGCAGGTACGATGGGTGAGCTGGGCGCCGACTTGATGATTAAGAATGCTCGTCCTGATACGCTAGATGTGGTGATTGATAAATTACGTGAGGCAGGTCTTCAGATTGAGATTGGCCCTGATTGGATCCACGTCAAAATGAATAAGAGGCCTAAAGCAGTTAGTTTTAAAACCTCTGAATATCCAGCGTTCCCAACAGATATGCAGGCGCAGTTCATGGCTATGAATGCCATAGCCCTTGGTACTTCACGTGTAACTGAAACTATTTTTGAAAATCGCTTCATGCATGTTCAAGAGCTTAATCGTTTGGGTGCCAACATTGTGATCGAGGGAAATACGGCCACAACGGAGGGAGTTGATAGCCTTTCAGGTGCAATCGTGATGGCTACAGATCTTCGTGCTTCAGCTAGTTTGGTGATTGCCGGTTTAGCAGCTCAAGGTGAAACAATTGTTGATCGTATTTATCACTTAGATCGTGGTTATGACCGTATGGAGAAAAAATTAGCTGCAGTAGGCGCAAATATCGCGCGCGTGAAATAATAGAGACATGTCTAATATGATTACTTTAGCCCTTTCAAAAGGCCGCATTTTTGATGAAACTTTGCCCATGTTGGCAAGGGCGGGGATTACCGTCTCTGAAGATCCAGAATCTTCACGTAAATTAATTTTGCCAACTTCTAGCCCCAATCTTCGAGTCATCATTGTGCGGGCTTCTGATGTTCCCACTTACGTCCAATATGGCGCTGCTGATATTGGTGTGGCTGGCTACGATGTTCTTGCAGAGCACGGTATGGATGGTTTGTATGCCCCCATTGATTTAGGTATCGCTAAATGTCGTTTATCTGTCGCTGTACGTGAAGGTTTTGACTATGCCAATGCAGTACGGCAAGGAGCGCGCTTAAGGGTAGTAACCAAGTATGTTCAACAGGCTCGCGAACATTTTGCCAATAAAGGTGTTCATGTTGATTTGATCAAACTTTACGGTTCTATGGAATTGGGACCGTTGGTTGGTTTGGCAGATGCGATTGTGGATTTAGTTTCAACAGGCAATACGCTTAAAGCGAACCAATTAAAAGAAGTAGAAGTGATTAGTGAAATTAGTGCACGCTTGGTAGTGAATCAAGCAGCATTTAAACGTCGCCGTGATGAGCTACAACCCTTACTTGATGCTTTCTCTAAAGTTTAGTAGAGCTTACCGAAATGACATTACTAACTGTTCGTCAACTAAACAGCCAAGATGCTGATTTTGCGAAAGAGCTGAAAAAACTTTTAGCATTCTCGGCGGAGGATGATGCAGCTATTGATACCGCAGCAGCAAAAATTTTAGTTGACGTGCGAACAAGGGGTGATGCTGCCGTATTGGAATACACCCAAAAGTTTGATCGCTTAAGTAAAGAGCAAGCAGGCTCCGTTAAAGCCTTAGAAATTCCAAAGGAAGAATTATTAGCTGCGCTCAATGGCTTACCAACAGATCAAAGAGATGCTCTTGAGGCAGCCGCCGCACGTATTAAGAGTTACCACGAGCGTCAAAAATTAGAATCTGGTTGTCATAGCTGGGATTACGCTGATGAAGATGGCACGCGCTTAGGTCAGAAAGTAACACCTTTAGATCGCGCTGGTTTATATGTTCCAGGCGGTAAGGCAGCCTACCCCTCATCAGTATTGATGAATGCCATCCCTGCCAAAGTGGCCGGAGTCAGCGAAGTCATCATGGTAGTTCCTACTCCAGATGGTGTTCGTAACTCTCTTGTTCTGGCTGCAGCTGCTGTTGCTGGTGTGGATCGTGTTTTCACCATCGGTGGAGCACAGGCTATTGCTGCTTTAGCTTATGGCACAGAAACGATTCCTGCCGTTGATAAGATTGTTGGACCAGGGAATGCTTACGTAGCAGCTGCTAAACGTCGCGTATTCGGAACAGTTGGTATTGACATGATTGCCGGACCTTCTGAAATATTGATTTTGTGCGATGGTAAAACCAATCCTGACTGGGTGGCGATGGATTTGTTTTCTCAAGCTGAGCATGATGAGTTGGCACAATCTATTTTGTTATGTCCAGATCAAGCTTTCATTAATCAAGTGCAAGCTAGCATTCAAAAGTTCTTACCAGAAATGCCAAGACAAGCGGTTATCCGTCAATCACTTCAGGATCGCGGAGCCATGATCTTAGTAAAAGATATGACAGAAGCTTGTGAGATAGCGAATGCGATAGCTGGAGAACATTTAGAAATCTCTGCGGAAAATCCTCGACAATGGGCAGAGTTAATTCGTCATGCGGGTGCTATTTTTATGGGCCCTTACACCAGTGAGTCCTTAGGTGACTACTGTGCTGGCCCTAACCATGTTTTACCAACCATGAGAACTTCACGTTTCTCATCACCTTTAGGTGTTTATGATTTCATCAAACGTTCTAGCATGATTGAAGTGAGTGATGCCGGTGCACAAAAGCTAGGACAGATCGCAAGCATACTTGCCCACGGCGAGGGCTTACAAGCGCACGCGCGTGCTGCAGAGTTACGACTAAAGAAGTAGTAATAAAAATCTCCAAATAAAATAAAAGTAATGGCACACAAATTGTGTGCCATTACTTTTGGTGATTTGATTTATTACTTATAAAAACTATAAAATGTTGCTTTAAGAGGAGATATAAATGAGTAGCGTTGTATTTAGCACCCTTCAATATGCAAAATCATTACAAGTGGTTGGCTTCACTGAAGCGCAGGCCGAGGCGATTGCTGAGGGTATAGGAACAAATCATCATGCCATGCATGACTTTGTAACCAAGAAAGAGTTGTATGAGGTGAGAGATCAACTCAATCAGAAGATAGATGAGAAGTTTAATTTTTTAGATAAAAAGGTAACGCATCTAGAGGAAAAGATAAATTGCATGGCAGATGTTTTGACGAGTAAATTGTTTAATCGTCTAGGTGGCTTGATGGTAGCGTGCATGTCTATTGGTATCAGTGCTGTAGCTTTTATGATCAAAGGTATTTGATTAATGGATGCGCACCTTATGTTTTCAGTTTTGAGAAAAGCAGGTTTCTCGGAAACTCACTCAGAGGCAATCACTACAGTGATGAGGGAATTAAGAAGCTCTTGTGAGTTTGCAACAAAAAATGAATTTCAAGATATTCGCTACGAAATGAAGTGTCTAGAGCATCGCCTAACAAATAAGGTTGGAGCTATTGTGATTGGAACAGCCACGGTCATGATGTTTGTGGATAAATACTTACTATTCTTAGAAAAGTAAGTATTTAAGAATTAAAGCGCTTAAACAATTTCCTTAAGAGCCTTGATCAAAGTTGAGCATTGCTCATCCGTGCCTATCGTGATTCTTAAGTATTGATCAATACGCGCCATTTTGAAATGGCGAACAATAATGTGTTTCTCACGCAATGCTGCGGCAATAGCAGCAGCATCTTTTGTAGGATGTTTTGTAAAGATAAAATTAGCGTGTGATGGAATCGTTTCAAAACTGAGCGCATTAAGATCTTTAATAAGATTTTCTCTGGTTTGAATAACTGCTTTGCTAATTCTCTTGAGGTAGTCTTGATCATCAATGGCCGCAATCGCTCCCGCGATTGCCAGTTTGTCTATCGGGTATGAATTAAAACTATTTTTAATACGCTCTAAAGCTTCAATTAAATCCGGATGTCCCACTGCATAGCCAACACGAAGTCCAGCAAGCGCATAAGACTTTGAGAGGGTATGCGTGACTAATAAGTTTGGAAACTTATTAATTAATGAAACTGCTGACTCTGTTCCGTAGTCAACATAGGCTTGATCAATGATCACCACGCTTTGAGTGTTGGCTTGTAGTAAGGCTTTTATTCTTTCTAAAGAAAGAGCTTTGCCGGTAGGTGCATTTGGGTTCGGAAAAATAATACCGCCATTTTTGCCCGTATTTTTCTGAAGATAGTCTGCTATATCAATAGAAAAATCTTCTCTTAGAGGGATGGTTTCAAAAGCGATGTCGTATAGATTGCAATAGACTGGATAAAAGCTGTAAGTGATATCCGGAAAAAGGATAGGTTGCTCTTGTTTGAGAAGACCTAAGAAAGCATGCGCTAAGACCTCATCAGAACCATTACCAACAAATACTTGATTGGTTTGAAGATCATGGATTTTGGCAATTGATTGCTTTAAGGCATCAGAATTGGGGTCAGGATACAGACGAAGGGTGTCGTTATTAGCCGCAGCAATAGCAGTGAGAACTTTTGGGGATGGGCCATAAGGACTCTCATTGGTATTGAGCTTGATCAATTGGCTTAATTTGGGCTGTTCCCCAGGTACATAAGGGGTCAAATTTTTAACAGTTTTGCTCCAAAATTGGCTCATCTTGATGTCTTACCTTGTGTTCTAAATTGTTTTTCTGTGGTTTTAAGCTAATTTCTTTAAGAATCAGCGTGTTCAAGAGATTACCACGGGGTGGAATTTCATGAGGACGGTGATATTATGACGATATGCGCCAAGTAGAAGTCATAAGAAATACGTCCGAGACCCAAATTAAGATTGCCCTCAATTTAGACGGCACGGGTCAAGCTCAGCTTAATTCTGGGGTACCTTTCCTAGATCATATGCTCGATCAGATTGCCCGTCATGGCATGATTGATTTAGCAGTGACAGCAAATGGAGATACTCATATTGATGATCACCACACTGTAGAAGATGTGGGCATTACGCTTGGCCAAGCTATTGCTAAAGCTGTAGGCGATAAAAAAGGCATTACTCGATATGGCCACTCTTATGTGCCACTTGATGAGACCTTGTCACGAGTTGTTGTCGATTTTTCAGGTCGTCCAGGATTAGAGTTCCATGTGCCATTTACACGTGCACGTGTAGGTGATTTTGATGTGGACCTCACTATTGAATTTTTCCGCGGATTTGTTAATCACGCGGGAGTTACTTTGCACATTGATAATTTGCGTGGTATCAATGCTCACCACCAGGTTGAGACAGTTTTCAAAGCTTTTGGCCGCGCTTTACGCATGGCTCTAGAATTGGATCCGCGGGCTAGTGGAGTTGTGCCATCCACAAAAGGTAGTTTGTAAGCCGCCGACTTTTATTATCTTTTTGTAATTAAAGTAAACCTTGTCTAAAAACTCACCGAGTATTGCTATTGTTGATTACGGCATGGGTAATCTGCGCTCTGTAGCCCAAGCTTTGATGCACGCTGCACCTGAGGCAAAGATCACCATTGCATCAAGTGCCGATCAAATTAAATCAGCAGATAAAGTTGTTTTACCTGGTCAGGGCGCCATGCCTGATTGCATGACACATTTTAGAGATTCTGGTTTATTGGATGCAGTTTTAGAGGCCGTTAGAACAAAACCTATGCTTGGTGTTTGTGTTGGTGAACAAATGCTATTTGACAGCAGTGCTGAGGTTCGTTTTGACGCACCAACTGGCACAGAGCGTACGCCTGGTCTTGGATTACTGCCTGGCAAGGTGGTTCGTTTTGATTTGGCAGGTAAAAATCAAGAGGATGGTTCGTATTTCAAAGTCCCTCATATGGGTTGGAATCAGGTTCAGCAAGTAAAAGCCCACCCGCTTTGGGACGGCATTCCGGATAACAGTAGCTTTTATTTTGTGCATAGTTACTATGCAGTACCTGATAATTCGGCACATACTGTAGGTGCAACCGATTACGGTTCTATCTTTACATGTGCCGTTGCAAAGGATAATATTTTTGCAACGCAGTTTCACCCAGAAAAAAGTGCGCAATTAGGTTTGCGCTTGTATCGTAATTTTACTAATTGGCAGCCTTAAGTTGCCAACCGCAGTCGACCAAAGAAAAAGCACTAACCTGCATAGATTTTTTTAATTAACCTTTACTTATTACTTATTTAATTAATCATCATGTTGTTAATTCCAGCTATTGATCTCAAACAAGGGCACTGTGTTCGCTTAGAGCAGGGTGATATGGATAAAGTAACGACCTTCTCTGAAGATCCGGGTGCGATGGCAAAGCATTGGGTAGATCAAGGTGCTCGCCGTTTGCACTTAGTAGACCTTGATGGTGCTTTTGCAGGTAAGCCTAAAAATGAATCGGCCATTAAATCTATTCTGAAAGCAGTCGGTAGTGATATTCCGGTGCAATTGGGTGGCGGTATTCGTGACCTTGAAACCATTGAACGCTTATTAGATGACGGTATCACTTATGTGATTATCGGTACGGCTGCTGTTAAGAACCCGGGTTTTTTACAAGATGCCTGTGTTGCGTTTCCAGGGCACATTATCGTTGGTCTTGATGCCAAAGAGGGTAAAGTGGCAACCGATGGCTGGAGTAAGTTAACAGGTCATGACGTTACTGACTTAGCAAAGAAATATGAAGACTATGGCGTTGAAGCCATCATCTATACCGATATTGGTCGCGATGGTATGTTGCAAGGTATTAATATGGATGCCACAGTGAAGTTAGCTCAAGCCGTGAACATTCCGATCATTGCTAGTGGTGGTCTTACCAATATGAAAGACATCGACGCTTTGTGTGCAGCTGAGCCAGAAGGTGTCATGGGTGTAATTGCAGGCCGGGCCATTTATACGGGCGATCTGAAATTAGCCGAAGCGCAAAAATACGCCGATAAAAAAAGAAAATAAAACATGCTCTCAAAAAGAATTATCCCTTGTTTAGATGTCACAGCCGGTCGGGTTGTGAAGGGGGTTAATTTTGTTGAATTAAGAGATGCTGGTGATCCTGTTGAAATTGCTAAACGTTATGACGACCAGGGTGCCGATGAGATTACTTTTTTGGATATCACTGCAACATCCGATGAGCGAGATTTGATATTGCACATTATTGAAGATGTCGCTTCTCAGGTGTTTATTCCGTTAACGGTGGGTGGTGGCGTTAGAGAGGTGGCAGATGTACGTCGCTTATTAAATGCCGGTGCTGACAAAGTGGGCATGAACTCTGCTGCAGTGGCTAATCCAGATTTAGTATCTGATGCATCTGCTAAATATGGTTCTCAATGTATCGTGGTAGCTATTGATGCTAAGCAGACCCAGCCAGGTTTATGGGAGGTGTTCACGCACGGTGGCCGCAAAAACACAGGGATCAATGCAGTATCTTGGGCAAAAGAAGTGGCTAAGCGCGGTGCTGGAGAAATACTGTTAACCAGCATGGATCGTGACGGCACTAAAAATGGTTTTGATTTAGAGCTAACGCGTGCTGTCAGTGATGCTGTCTCAGTTCCAGTGATTGCATCAGGTGGCGTTGGTAATTTGCAGCATTTGGTTGATGGTATTACTCAAGGTCATGCGGATGCTGTTTTAGCGGCGAGTATTTTTCATTTTGGTGAATATACCGTTGGGCAAGCTAAGCATCTGATGGCAGAGCAAGGCATACCGGTAAGACTTTAAATAATAAAAAGATAAGTAAGAAAAACACAGTAATTAAAAAATGACACACCAAAAATATAAAGATTAAATGAGCTCAGCAGATAAATTAGATTGGTTATCACAAGTTACATGGAATGATCAGGGCTTGGTCGCAGTCATAGCGCAAGAAGCAGATACTGGTGATGTCTTGATGATGGCCTGGATGAACCGCGAGTCTTTGAAGCTCACTTTAGAAAAAGGTGAGGCGGTTTATTGGTCACGTTCCAGAAAAAAGATTTGGCATAAGGGCGAGGAGTCAGGTCATGTGCAAGTGATTAAAAGCATGCATTTAGATTGTGATGGCGACACGATTTTGATCAAGGTTGATCAAAAAGATCGCATTGCTTGCCATACTGGTGCTCATAGCTGTTTCTTTCTAGATTTAGAAAAAACAACAGACGGCCCAGTTTGGAAAAAATAGTTTAGATTGCTTTAACCAATTCAATAGAAGATATAACAATGACAGATCAAACAAAGTCAGATGACGTAAACAATATGGATGCCATCAAGCGTTTGGCAGATGTTGTTGATGCTCGTAAAGCAGACTTTTTAGCTGGTCGTGCTGATCCAGAGGTTTCTTATATTGCTAAGTTGTTTAGCAAGGGTGATGATGCCATTTTGAAGAAAATTGGCGAAGAAGCTGCTGAAACCGTGATGGCTGCTAAAGATAGTCGTTTTGGTCAGATGACCCCAGAATTGCAATCCAAGTTAGTGGGTGAGATTGCGGATCTTTGGTTCCATTGTTTTGTAGCCCTCTCTCAATTTAATTTAAGACCTGAAGACGTGATTGCTGAATTAGAGCGTCGTGAGGGTGTTTCTGGCATTGCTGAAAAAGCTGCCAGAAAATCATAATTTATTAAAAATAGTCATTTCAGCCTATGAGCCATAACCATTTAGAGAACTGTGTCTTTTGTAAAATAGTTGCAGGGCGGATTCCGAGTAAAAAAGTCTATGAAGATGAGGAAATATATGCCTTCCATGACATTAATCCCTCAGCCCCCATCCATTTTTTAATGATTCCTAAGCGGCATTTTGCAAATTTAATGGATGCAACTAGCGCAGATGAGGCATTACTGGGTAGAATGATGGCAATTGCACCGCGCCTTGCCACTGAGCAAGGTTGCCGCCCTGGCGATACCGGGGGCTTTCGTGTGATGGTCAATAATGGAGTAGATGGTGGTCAAGAGGTTTACCATCTGCATATACATGTGATGGGCGGCCCCCGTCCATGGCATAAAAACTAATTAGGAGCAGTCTCATGGGTTCATTTAGCGTTTGGCATTGGATTATTGTTTTGGTTATCGTTCTCTTGGTATTCGGTACTAAGAAATTACGTAACATTGGTGCAGATCTTGGTGGTGCCGTTAAAGGTTTTAAAGATGGCATGAAGAAAGATGAAGAAAAGCCAGTTGATCCCGCAATCGCATCAAGCCAGATCCCTGCTGATGGCAAAACTGTTGATGTACAAGCCAAGGATGTGAATAAGGCGTAAGCCTTTAGCCATCAAATATCTGATGGCTATCACTTCCACTTCATAAAAGTTCATTTGACATGATCGATCTTGGTGTTTCCAAGCTCGCCCTCATTGCGGTAGTCGCATTGGTGGTGATTGGCCCTGAGCGCTTACCTAAGGTGGCGCGTATGGCTGGTAACTTGCTGGGTCGCGCTCAACGCTATATGGCCGAAGTCAAGTCTGAAGTGAATCGTCAAGTAGAGTTAGATGAGCTTAAGAAAATGCAAGAGGCTGCCACTTCGGCAATGAGAGACGTTCAGTCGAGTGTTGATCAAGCGGGATCCGGTTTATCAGATCTTGGCAAAAACCTCAGCGATTTAGAATCCGACGGCTCCAATCAAAGCTTTGAAAACTTTGGTTACAGTAATGACTATGGTGTCCGCGAACCAAAAACGAATGTTCGCCAAGGACGCAGTAGTTGGGGCGTTAAAAAAGCAGCGATGCCGCAATGGTACAAGCGCAGCGCTGGAGTTAAAACCAGAGTTCAGTCAGGCGCCGCCCGCGTTAAACGTTTTAGACGTGCTGCCATTCAGCAGCGCTCACCAAAATCTTTTTTCTAAAAAATAAGATAAAAATAAATTTAAAAGAAATTATTTAAAAGATGACGCAGAACTCCAGTCAAGACTCTAAAAATACTCAAGCTGATTCAGCGACTGAGAAGGATGACGGCGTTCCAGAAACGTTTCTTTCTCATTTGTTTGAGTTGCGTGATCGCTTAATTAAAGCGGTGGGTGCTTTGTTATTTGTGTTCTTGTGTTTGGTGTATTGGGCGCCTGATATTTTTCATATTTTTTCTAAACCACTTTTAGACGCACTGCCCAACGGTGGCAAGATGATTGTGACTGATGTGACGGGTTCTTTCTTTGTGCCGATGAAGGTAACAATGCTGGTTGCGTTCTTAGGGGCATTGCCTTTCATCATGTATCAAATCTGGTCTTTTATTGCGCCAGGTTTATACAAGCATGAACGTCGCTTGATTATTCCGATTGTGACCAGTAGTTATGTTCTGTTTATCGCAGGCATGGCTTTTGCCTATTTGTTAGTTTTCCCAACAGTATTTCAGTTCATGGCGCATTACAACGCCCCATTAGGTGCTGATATGGCGACGGACATTGATAAATATCTGAGCTTTGCAATGACAACTTTTTTGGCATTTGGCTTAACTTTTGAAGTGCCAGTTGTAGTGGTTGTTTTAGTTAAGTTGGGTATGGTCAGAATTAAGAAACTCAAAGAGATCCGCCCTTATATCATCGTTGGCGCTTTTGTGATTGCAGCTGTGGTGACACCGCCAGATGTGTTGTCACAGCTTTTATTAGCTATCCCACTTTGTATTCTTTATGAGTTGGGCATCTTTATTGCTAGATTCTACGAAGCCAAGTTAGACCCTGCTGATGAAGCGGCAGAGGCGGCTGCTGATGCAGAGGCAGCTGAAGTAGCGAAAAATAATAAGGCTTGAAAAAATAAGATCTAACTATGTTAGCTAAGACCTTAAGTTTTAAGATCTTCTGCATCGTCACCCAAATCATTTAAATCGCTAAAGTCATTTAAATTGTCTTCAACAGATACCTCAAGTATCTGTATGAGTTTTTCTAAGCGGTAGCGACGTTGTCTTAAATTACCTTCATCAATAACATGATTGCTAAATATGTTAGCAAAAGCTTTGCTTGCCATCATTAAGGCTTTACGTTGCTCAAGCGTTTCAATCAATATCAGTTTAGGTACAGAGCGAGGTAAGTGTTCTCTGATGTCAATCACAGCACCATGTTCATGTTGAACGCTGGCGATATCAGTCAATAAGAGTTCTGCTTTAGATAGGTTGAGTTGGTTCGCTACGATGACTCGATGGCAAGTTAGCAAGATATCGCCTGTAAGGCGATGAGTACTTTCACTTAGAGCTTTATTACAAGCTTGTGCGATAGTGCTCCAGCGATTCTTATTAGCATGAGGACAACTGATCATCACTTTAGTTAAAAGTTCTTGTGCAGCTACAACACCCTGTTGTGCAGCATGCCAAATCCAATAGGATGCTTGCATGCCTTCAATATCTTCCTCTGATTGATTGCGCTTGCGCCATAGTGCCGCACCTTTACGGTATTGAGCATCTGGGTGACCAAGATCAGCTGCCTTATCAAAGTATTGATCACTATCCTCAGCGCTGTAACCTGAGTATTGCGGCATACGATTAATTAAACCTAATGCATGCAACGCATCTCGCTCACCTTTATTAGCAGCTTGCTTCAACCAATAAACCGCTCGTTTCAATCGAGCATTACCTTCGCCAGATTCGGGAGGACTATTTCCAACAACACCATTGCCAACAATACTATTGCCATCAGTAGCAGCACTCACTGTGCTAGCAACTTCTCTCAAATTTAATTTAGCTAAACGCAGGCCGAGTGCTAGTTGAGCAGGTGTGTAAGCTAATTCGGCAGCAATTTCTAAAGCATCCATATTGCCAAGGTGTTGCCAAGCTGCCCAATACAACAAGGTGTGCTCAACAAGCGGTTTCTTTATTACAAGCAATTGAGGTAAATGCACTTTTAGTGCGGGGACTAAATCTTTATCGATGCTGTTAGCAAAAGAAGAAAGACTAGATAAACCAAGCGCATTAGCTTGTATAGCTAAATCAATCATGATCTTTTTAGAGCGATCTATATCAAACACCCCCAAGCGGCCATCCTGTAAACAATGAGAGAGCAATATTTGTGCAGCACTCTGCTCCTCAAAAGAAGATAGATCGGCTAACTCTTCAAGATAACGTTGGGCATGAACTTTGAAACTCTCCATGCCGCCTGCATCAGCCCAGTGCTTATCAGTCATCTGAGCAAATGCCATGGCAGTGATGGGATCAGAGGAGATGCGTTGTTTACTTAAGCTAAAGTGCGCTACAACTTGAGCAACTAACCACCTGGCACGGCTATGACCAGCATTTGAAGCATGCAAAAGACACTTCCAAGCAAAGTGCGCATGTTCTGGCGATAGGCTTGAAGAGAGATCTAAGTGGTCTGCCAGGAATTTAGAAATATCCTCAATAAATCCTATACTTAGAGAGGCTTTTTCAAGCCATAACAAAGCATTTTGTGAGTTTTTAGGAATGCCATCACTACCAAGTAGATAAATTTCACCCATTTTCTGTTGCGCCAAAGCATCACCAGATCGGGCTAATTTCATAATTTTCAGGAAATCTCTGCTTGCCATGTGACAAATCCACTAGAAGTGTTAGGGTTAATATGTATTTAACACCTAATTTCTCTTGAAATACAGGGAAAAGAATTTAGTTTGTTGCACAGATGCAACACTACAACGAAAAGTTCTAAAAATCGACAGAAATAAAGTGCCTTAGACCCACAAGCACACATGCAGGGCAATACTCATGTAGCAGTATGACTAAGTCCCTAGAGAACTAGGTACGTTTATTTCACATTTTTGGAGATTTACGAATGAAAAAATTATTAATCGCAACAGCAGCACTAGCAATGGTTGCTGGTACAGCTCAAGCTCAGTCATCAGTGACTGTTTATGGCGCAGTTGGCGCTTCAAACAACTCATACAAAGAAAATGGTAATGATGTAGCTGCACAATTCCAAAGCCGCTCACAAGATTTCTTGGGTACAACCAATTTAGGTTTTACTGGTTCTGAAGATATTGGTGGTGGTAACAAGGTTTTCTTCAGACTAGAAGGTGACTTGTCAATGTCTGGCGAATTAGGTGGTGGTACAGCAACAACCACAACTACAACTGCAGCTGGTTCACCATTAGTATACACATCAACATCAACAACAAAGCAATCAACTTTCAACCGTCAGGCACACGTTGGTATTGAAACAAAACAATTTGGTACTTTCTCAGTTGGTCGTCAAAATGACTCAATCAAGGACTTAGAAGGTTTAGGTCAGGTTTATAACTTGTCAGACAACCTACACATGAACACGCAAGTTGGTGATCGTTACGCACAGATTTATAAATATGCAACACCAACATTCAATGGTTTTAAGGCGACATATTCATACTCAAACGGCGCCGAGAACACATCTAATGAAACAGTTGACGGCGCAAAGACATTGAACAGCTATGCTGTTTCTTATGTTTGGAAAAACTATAGCTTTGGTGTTGGTAAAGGCACAGTTACTCAAGTAGCTACAGATGACTTAGAGACAACTTTCTTTGGCGCCCGTGCAACATTTGGCGCGGTAACTGTTGGTGCTCACTATGCTCAAAATGAGCAAGGCGTAAGAGAAGCAAACCAAACAATGTTTTCTGTTAACTACAATATGGGCGCAATTGATCTTAAAGCTCACTATGTGAAAGATGACGCCAATGGTACAGCTGGTCTTACTAAAGTAGACGGTGACGGCTACGGTTTGATGGCTGTATACAACTTGAGCAAGCGTACTGCTGCTTATGTTGGTTACGCTGACTATGACAAAGACGGTGGCAACACTGGCGATCAAAAAGTTACAACAATTGGTTTATTCCACAAGTTCTAATTTGAAGCTGGCCTAGCAAGTTAGAATTAGTCTTTGACTAGCTGTATTGAAACCCATTCTTAGGAGTGGGTTTTTTATTTACCATTGGTCTTATTGTTTATTGGAATCTTTCTAATACAGATTTAACTGGTTAGTTACACAAGTATTCCATGATTAATAGTCATCATATAAATAATGATAAAACTAATGATTTTAAATAAGCCCACAGGCACCTAATATTGCACCAATTGCTAACAACCATAGAATATGAACTTTTGTTTTTAATATGAAAATCATAATCAGACTTGCCAATAAGATAAGCGGCCAATCAAGTTGAATATTTCGTTGAGGGCTGACTAATAACCAGCAGGTGGCTAATAACAAGCTAATAACAATTGGCGTCATTCCTTGTTTAAATGCTTTTACAGACTTCAAATTTTTATTTTTTTGAGCCCATCTTGCAGCAAAAAATGTGAGAGTAGTGCTGGGTATGAGAAGACCTGTTAAAGAAATTAATGCACCCACTATCCCCAGTAAAGGTTGAAGATATAACTCCGAAGTTGAGTTGATGCCAACATGCCATCCAAACAAAGCTACAAACAATAAATTGGGGCCTGGTGCTGACTGCGCAATGGCAATAGAGGCGTTAAACTGGAGGTCATTAATCCAGATTTTTTCAAGTACCAAAAATCTTTGCATTTCTGGAGCCAAGGTAATAACTCCACCAACTGCCATCAAAGAAAAAGATGCCATATTTAGAAATAAACTCAACCAATCATTTAAGCTCATAGTCATCATGATGGAATTTTTTTATAAGTTAAATAAACGGTACTTAACCCAAAAATCAGAAGCGCATAAATAAGTTGCAACTTTAAATAAGTAACACATATAAGGCATGCAATCACAATAAGCCAACATAGTGGACTTTTAAGGGGGTGACTCTTAAAAGTGCTAGCAAGTTTTAAGGATGAACCCGCAATCATTCCTGCTGTAACCGCAGCCATACCTCTTAGGCCACCGATAACATGGGGGTTATGACTAATGCTTGAGTAAAGAAAAATCAAAGTAATGACTAGAATAAAAGGAAAAATAATCAAGCCAAATAAGGCCGCCAATCCACCCTTGATGCCAAAAAAACGGCTGCCAATGATAAGTCCCAAATTAACAACATTAGGACCAGGCATAACTTGAGCAACAGCCCAATCTTCAACAAATTCTTCTTTAGTTAACCAGTGATATTTTTCAACAAGCTCTCTTTGAGCTACTGGAAAAACTCCACCGAAGCCCTGTAATGATAACCAAGAAAATCTCCAGAATATTTCTTTAAGAGATTGAGGGCGTTGTTTATTCACGAGGGAATCCTAAATTTTTAATAAGACAACTAAACAATACTATTTTTATCGATATAAAAAAAGAATTCAAATTCAAATAAATCTTGAATAAAAAAAGCCCCGGCATCAGGGCTTTTACATCAAATAACCATTAATTAATCAATTGTTATTTTCGCTTTGGTGATAACTTTCCCCCAGCGATCTTGTTCTTCCTTGATGAATTTAGAAAATTCCTCTGGAGTATTCCCCACCAGTGAAGCACCATCATCAACCATGCGCTTTGTTCCTTCTTTGGATTTAAGGGCGATAGAAATTTCTTTTTGTAGTTTACTAATGATCTCTTTAGATGTTCCAGCCGGAGCTAAGACGCCATACCATTGGGATGTTTCAAAATTTTTGTAACCACTCTCTGCAATTGTAGGAACATTAGGAAGAAAGGAAGATCTTGTTGCTGACCCAACCGCTAATGGAATCAGTGTCCCACCTTTAATTTGCCCAACAAGAGATGGTAATCCATTAAAAGTAGCCATAGTGTGTCCTCCAATTAAGTCCGCAAGCATTGGGCCAGAGCCTTTGTAAGGAACATGCATTAAATCAATACCTGCCTCAGATGCAAAATATTCCATTGCGAGGTGACCGGCGCTACCATTGCCAGCTGAGCCATAACTAATTTTATTGGGATTTTTCTTGGCTTGAGCAATTAGATCGGCAAGATTTTTAATCCCACTTGTTTTTCCAACAGCAATCACATTAGGCACTTTGGCAATCAAAGTAATTGGAACAAAATCTTTATTAGCATCATAGGGTAATTTAGAGCCAAATAAAGTTGGATTGGCAGCCAATGTTCCAACGTGACCTAAGATAATCGTGTATCCATCTGGAGTGGCTCTCTTAACCTCCTCCATAGCAATATTACCGCCTGCGCCTGGTTTATTTTCAACATAAACTGACTGTCCCAGTTGGCTACTTAAGCTATTAGCAATCGATCTGGCAATAATCTCTGAAGTACCACCAGTTGCAAATGGGACTACAAATCTAATCGACTTTTCTGGGTAAGCAGCGTAAGAAAAGCTACTACTTAGAAGGAGGAAGCAGGCTAAAGTTTTTTTGAACATGGTTTTCCCTAAATTAAAAAATTAACAAATAGCATTGCCAATGCGTTTGACTTTTAATAACTTAATTATTGGTGGTAAGACCAATAAAGTTATTGCAATCACCATAATTGAGCCAGAAATTGGTCGAGTGAAAAAAGTATCCCATTGTCCCTGACTAATAGTCATCGCTTGACGCATTGATTGCTCGGCCATCGGGCCTAAGATAAGACCAATAATCATGGGGGCAGCTGGAAAATCATAGCGACGCATGACAAAGCCGAGTAAACCAAAGAAAAATAGCAAGCCTACATCAAACGCTGAATTACTCGAACCATAAACACCCGCTGATGAAATAACAATAATGCCAGCGTATAACCATGGCGGAGGAATCTTAAGTAATTTGACCCACAAGCCAACCAACGGTAAATTAAGTATTAACAAAATCACATTACCTATGTATAAGCTGGCAATAAGAGTCCAAACTAAACCACTTTGCTGAGTAAAGAGTTGAGGCCCCACCTGGATACCATAAGACTCAAAAGCCGACAACATGATCGCTGCCGTTGCTGAAGTGGGGATGCCTAATGTGAGTAAAGGCATTAATACCCCGGCAGCTGCCGCATTGTTTGCGGCCTCTGGCCCAGCAACACCCTCAATAGCCCCATGACCAAATTCTTCGGGGTTCTTTGAAAGTTTTTTCTCTGTGTAGTAAGACAGTAGCGTAGGTAATTCTGCCCCACCAGCTGGCATAGCGCCAATAGGAAATCCAAAAAAGGCACCACGTATCCATGGTTTCCAGGATCGCTTCCAGTCTTCTTTGCTAAGCCACAGACTGCCAGAAACTTTTAATACCTCCGAGTTTTTACTCTCCTTTCCTTGCCATGCCAAATATAAGGCTTCGCCTATTGCAAAAAGACCAACTGCAGCAATAGTGACTTCAATGCCATCAAGAAGTTCTGGCTGCCCAAAAGTAAATCTTGCTTGACCTGTTTGCAGATCAATACCTACCAAGCCAAAAAGTAAGCCGGCAAATAAACTAATTAAACCTCTTAAAGCAGAATTTCCAAGAACAGCCGAAACCATGATGAGTGCTAGAACCATTAAGCTGAAATATTCCGCAGGCCCAAAGGCTAAAGCAACATCAACAACAATAGGTGCAAAAAAGGTCAGTGCGATTGTGCCAATTGTTCCAGCAATAAAGCTACCAATTGCTGCGGTTGCTAATGCTGGGCCAGCACGGCCTTTTCTGGCCATCTTGTTACCTTCTAATGAAGTAACGATAGTTGCTGATTCGCCCGGTGTGTTTAGCAAGATTGATGTTGTTGATCCACCATACATAGCACCATAGTAAATGCCAGCAAACAATACAAACATCGCTGTTGCAGGAACTTTAAAAGTAAGTGGTAGTAAGAGCGCTATTGTTAATGCTGGCCCAATACCAGGCAAAACTCCAATAAGCGTTCCAACTAAACAACCAAGAAAGCCGTAAAGCAAAGTCATTGGTTGTAATGCAACGGTGAAGCCTTGCATTAGTGATTCAAATGATTCCATAATTTTCTTAGAAAGGTAATTTAAACATCGGTCCTAAATCAACGCCTAATAGTGCAGAAAATAGACCCCAAAAAACTAATGCAATCGATCCGCATATCAAAAATGTTTTGGCATTGAATGCAGCATCAAATGATCTTGCAACACCAACGCCACATATAGTGGCCGGAAGAATAAAACCAATTGGCTTGATCAATAGAATAAATAACATACCTGAAGCCAGGAAATAAAAAACTCTTCGATTGCCGCCCTCTAGTGGAACCTCATCAGCAGTATCAATACAGTCCGGGGACTTTCCTTTGATTGAGTTGAATAAGTAGATTATTCCTAATAGAGTCAAAATGCCAATGACTACTGAGGGGGCCAAGATCGGCCCTACCTCAGAGTACATTGTTGACTCAGGAATGATTGTCGCTTGCCATATACCAACAGCACACAAAGCTAACAATAAACCGGAGACAATTTTTGCATTCATGCTAGACCAAGTTCTTTCAAGACACTTTCTGTATCAGAAATGCTTTGTTTGATTTGTGCATCAAATGCATCGCCGGCTGTGAACACATCAGTCCACTTTCTCTTCTCTAGAGTTTCTTTCCAACCCTTAGACGCATGCATCTTAGTTACAAGATCCACCAAAGCTGCTTTTTGCTGTGCATTGATGCCAGGAGCAGCAAATACACCGCGCCAGTTAGCTGCAGTCACGTTAACACCCAACTCTTTTAGTGTTGGTACATCAACGCCGGGGATACGCTTGTTACCTGAAACAGCAATCGCACGCATACGACCAGCTTTGATCTGCTCTTCAAATTCGGAGTATCCAGAAATACCTGCAGTGACTTGACCGCCCAAAATAGCAGCGTTAGCAGGGCCACCGCCAGCAAAAGCTACATAAGCAGCATCTCTTGGGTTTTTACCAAGTGCCTTAATAATTAAACCAAGCAATTGATGGTCCGTACCACCAGCACTTCCGCCAGCAACTGATACTGCTTTTGGATTAGCTTTAAATGCAGCCTCAAGGTCCTTCCAGTTTTTAATCTTGCCATCAACAGGTACTGCAATCACGCCAGCTTCTTCTGTCAATTTTGCAATTGGTGTTACATCTTTCATGGTGACTGGACTTTTATTTGTAATCGCAGCACCGACCATTACAGAGCCACCGATCATCAATGTATTACCCTGACCTTTGCGTTGGTTAACGAAACGAGGAAGACCTACCATACCACCAGCCCCACCAACGTTTTCAAATTGAAAGACTCCTACAAGGCCAGCCTCTTTAGCAGCTATTTCAATGGCCCGCGCTGTACCATCCCAGCCGCCGCCCGGTGCAGCTGGAACAAACATATTAATTGCTTCAAAGAGTGGTTTTACTTGTGCAAAAACATTAAATGGCAATAAGCCACTTGCTCCTAAAGCAGTGCTATATGATAGAAAATCTCTACGTGATAATTTCATCGATAACTCCCATTCATTTGATAAATTAGTTAAATTGCTAAATAACTGCCGCCATATAGCTATGACCACTCGATCATTACAAAAGCCACTGTCAATTGGCTGTCAAAAGGACTAAGGTTTTACCCTAATGAAAGTTTTACTTGTTGAAGACACTCAAGAATTAGCCCTTTGGTTAGGCTCTGCGCTCAGAAAAATGGGGCTTGATGTTACTTTGGCAATGGACGGTAGCGAAGCTGCTCAACAATTACTTAATCATGATTACAAGCTGGTTATTTTGGATCTCAATTTACCCAAGCGAGATGGTTTGTCAGTTTTACAAGAAATTAGATCCAGAAAAGACTTTGTACCAGTTTTAATTCTGACGGCAAGAGCGGATGTTGGGGATCGTGTTAAAGGTCTCAATGCAGGTGCAGATGATTACTTACCTAAGCCATTTGACTTAGATGAATTAGATGCGAGAGTACATGCACTACTAAGAAGGGCCCCACAAATCGTTAATCAAATAGAGTCTTATGGCGCCATTAGCTTTGACAAAAGCGCCAATAGTTTTTTTTATAATAGGGAATTGATACCCTTAACGCCAAGAGAGGGTATGCTCTTGAGCATTCTTTTTGAGAGAAAAAATAGAGTTATTGCTAAAGAATTCTTGCATGATCAAGTTTTTCAAAATGAGACAGCAGCAGTAGATGCCATTGAAGTCCTTGTGTACCGAATTAGAAAAAAAATTAATCAGGAGTATGGTTTTGAAATTTCAACAGTCAGAGGTATTGGTTACATGCTAAGGATTGAGTAATGACCTGGGGGAGAAAATCATTAAAACAGGCATTATTTATCTGGCTTGTACTGCCATTACTTCTATTAATACTTATTAATACTTTTTTCTCTTACAAAAATGCAGTTGATGCAGCAAATGCGGCTTACGATCGATCTCTTTATATTGCAGCTCGAAGTGTTGCTGAGGAGCTTAAGCTTGTGGACGGCAAGTTAAAGGTTGAAGTTCCTCAGTCAGTAACTTACTTATTTGAAAATAATATAGGCTCTAGATTTTTTTATGAAGTTCTTGATTTCAATGGAGAACATTTAGTTGGGAACGCATCACTTCCCACCTCTGGTGAATTAAATGCAAATGGAGTTAATTACTTTTCTTTAGTGAGCTTTTATGACCAAGAAATCAATGGTGCTCCAATTAGGCTGGCCGTTTTAAAACATTCATTAGTTGAAAGTAGCGCTCCCAAAGCAAGGCCGGATATTAAAGGTTTAGTGACAATTAAAGTGGCTGAAACTCTAGAGGCTCGTAAGACGCTGATTTCTCATATCTTGCGAGAGCTTTTAACCGGCCAAACATTATTATTGAGTGCCTTGACAGGCCTAATTTGGTTGGCAATTAGTAAAAGCTTAAAACCCATTAATGGGCTAAGTCAGTCTTTAGAAAATAGAGAGGAATCAGATCTATCAATCATTGATAGCCAGCGCGTTCCTAAAGAATTGGTTCCTTTGATTGAAAGTTTAAATACCTATCTATCTAGGTTGACTAATTTGGTAAATCTTCGAAAAATATTTATTGGTAATGCGGCTCATCAATTAAGAACTCCCTGGGCTATTGTAAAAACTCAAATTGGCCTAGCAAAAAAAGAAGTGATGAATGATGACCTATCAAAAATTATTGATGGACTTTCTAAAACTGCTGATGCTTCTGTACGATTAACGGAGCAATTGTTGTCAATGACTAGGGCTGAGCATGGTTATGAGATAGATTTAAGTAAGGAAATTGATTTAGTTGAGTTATCTAAACAATTGGTTATTGATAATTACTCAAATGCTCAAAAATTAGGAATAGATTTGGGTGTAGATATTAAAGTACCTCACTTAAAGATTCAAGGATCAGAGGTGCTCTTATCGGAATGTATTGGCAATCTAATTGATAACGCTGTTCGCTATTGCCCAAGAGGCAGTCATGTAACAATTAGATTATGTGACAGATCGTTAAGTGTGATTGATGATGGTCCAGGAATTCCATCGCAATACCAAAATAAAGTTTTTAACAGATTCTTTAGGGGCGATAGTAAGGAGCTGGGAAGCGGCTTGGGACTCTCAATCGTAAAAGAAATTGCATTGCAACATAGCTTAAAGGTCGTTTTAGAAAGCCCATATACATTAGATTGTGATACTTATCGGTCAGGGACTAAGATTAGTTTGATTCTGAGTGCTTAAATGCACAAAATAGGGGCTTACCCCCTCCCTTTATTTCTGAAAATCTGCTAAAAAGTATAAATCTGGCTTTTCGCCTGATTGGGGACTTATTGATTGGTTTTTTATAACAACAAAGGAACAATAATGAAGAAAAATTTATTAGTAGCTGCAATGCTAGGTTTAGGTTTGATCGTATCTGCACAAGCAGATACATTGGCTAAGATTAAGTCATCTGGTGCTGTAACGATGGGTGTGCGTGAGTCTTCAGGCGCCTTGTCATACACCGTGGGTGATGGCAAATATGCTGGATACCATGTTGAGATCTGTACACGTGTTTTAGGTGATGTTCAAAAGCAATTGAAATTAAACAAGCTTGACATCAAGTATCAAGCTGTAACCTCACAAAATCGTTTACCACTTGTTGCTAACGGCACTGTTGATATTGAGTGCGGTTCAACAACAAACAATGCAACACGTCAAAAAGATGTGTCATTTGCTGTAACAACTTATGTTGAAGAGGTGCGTATTGCTGTTAAGGCAAATTCAACAATCAACTCTTTAGCTCAGTTAAATGGTAAAAAAGTTGCTACAACAACAGGTACAACATCTGTTCAGTTGTTACGTAAGCACGAGCGCGCTAACAATGTGAACTTTGAAGAAGTATTTGGTAAAGACCACGCTGACAGCTTCTTGTTGTTAGAGTCTGGCCGTGCTGATGCGTTTGTGATGGATGGCTCTATTTTGGCCGGTAACATTGCTAACGCTAAAAATCCAGCTGACTTTAAGATTGTTGGTGAAGTGATTGCCGTTGAGCCAATCGCCATCATGATCCGTAAAGATGACCCAGCCTTTAAGAAGTCTGTTGATGACAGCATCAAGCAGATGATGAAAGACGGTTCTTTGGCTAAGTTGTGGGATAAGTGGTTTTTACAACCAATTCCTCCAAAAGGTAATAAAGTTGGTTTAGCGCTATCTGCAAGTACTAAAGATGCATGGGCTAATCCAAATGACAAACCTGCTGAAGAGTACGCAAAGAAGTAAAAATATTAAAAGTAATAGAAAGTAAAATAACTCCCTAACTAAGTAACATGAAAGTAATTATTAGATGTCTTGGAATTGGGAAGTATTTTGTAAGAGCACTTTAGAAGAGGATTTCTCCCCTGTATGTTTTGGTACAGGTGGAGAAATCACTTACATAGATTGGATGTTGTCAGCTTGGGGTTGGACCATGTCGGTTTCAGCTCTAGGTTTAGTTGTTGCAATGGTTTTAGGTGTCCTGATGGGTACCCTTAGAACCTTACCCCCTGATACTTTGTTAACTCGCTGTTTAGCAACCCTAGGTAACGCTTGGGTGGAGCTTTTCAGAAATATTCCTGTACTGGTTCAAGTATTTCTTTGGTACCACGTATTACCGGCATTTTTCCCGGTCATGAAGGGTTTCTCTTCATTTATTTTAGTCAGTCTTGCTCTTGGTTTCTTTACCTCATCACGTATTGCGGAGCAGGTAAGAGCTGGTATTGGAGCCTTACCAAGAGGTCAGCGTTTTGCTGCGATGGCGATGGGTTTGACTACGGTGCAATCTTATCGTTATGTGATTTTGCCGATGGCTTTGCGGATTGTGATTCCGCCCTTGACCTCAGAATCAATGAACATCATTAAAAACTCTTCTGTTGCTTTTGCTGTCTCAGTAACTGAGCTGACTTTATTTGCTATGCAAGCACAAGAAGAGACCTCTAGAGGCATTGAGATTTATTTGGGCGTGACTGCCTTGTATGCCATTTCAGCACTCACCGTGAACCGAGTGATGGCTTTGATTGAGTCTAAAACAAGAGTTCCTGGTTTTATTGCTGCCCCAAGCAGCGGTGGACATTAAAAGGAAGATGATTATATGAATATCGATCTTTCCTTTTATAGTTGGGAGCTCATTCGAAGCTATGTGCTCAGTGGTTTCATTTTTAGTATTCAGCTAACCGTTATTGCAACAGTGGGCGGTATTTTCTTTGGTACGCTTTTAGCGTTGATGCGCTTATCTGGCAAACCATTTTTAGCAGTTCCGGCAGCAGCTTATGTCAATTTGATGCGCTCCATCCCTTTGGTGATGGTGATTTTATGGTTCTTCTTGTTAATGCCTACGATTTTAGGGCGCCCTATTGGTGCTGAAGCGTCAGCTATCATTACTTTTGTGGCATTTGAGGCAGCGTTCTTTTGCGAGATCATGCGCTCAGGTATCCAGTCGATATCAAGAGGCCAAGTTCATGCAGGGCAAGCGATGGGCATGACCTACTCGCAAAATATGCGTTTAATCATTTTGCCTCAGGCTTTCCGCAATATGATCCCTGTGCTGTTGACACAAACGATTATCTTGTTCCAAGACACTTCTTTGGTTTATGCCATTGGTGCCTATGACATGCTGAAAGGTTTTGAGGTCGCGGGTAAAAACTTTGGTCGTCCGATTGAAACTTATTTAGCGGCAGCTGTTATTTACTTCCTAATCTGCTTTAGCTTATCTAAATTAGTAAGAGTATTGCAGCAGCGCGTTGCGATTATTCGTTAACACCCAAGAAACAAATTAAGAGCAAAATAACTAAATTAAATAATAAAGAAAAAAGACATAAGAGATCACCATGATTGAAATGAAAAACGTCTCCAAATGGTACGGTAGTTTCCAAGTGCTAACTGACTGCACCACTGACATCAAAAAAGGTGAAGTCGTTGTAGTTTGTGGACCATCCGGTTCTGGTAAATCTACTTTGATTAAAACCATTAACGCCCTAGAGCCATTCCAGCAAGGTGAGATTACAGTGGATGGCATCGCTGTTCACGATCCTAAAACTAATTTACCAAAGCTGCGTTCACGCGTTGGTATGGTTTTCCAGCACTTTGAGTTATTTCCTCATTTATCAGTGACTGAAAACTTAACTCTAGCCCAAATTAAAGTTTTAAGGCGAAGCAAAGAAGAGGCTGTTGCACATGGTCTTAAGTATCTTGAGCGTGTTGGCCTGTTTGCACACAAAGATAAGTTCCCAGGTCAATTATCTGGTGGTCAACAGCAACGGGTAGCGATTGCTAGAGCATTGAGCATGGATCCCATCGTGATGCTATTTGATGAACCTACATCAGCTCTTGATCCTGAGATGGTAGGCGAAGTGTTGGACGTCATGGTGAAGCTCGCTCAAGAGGGTATGACGATGATGTGTGTAACTCATGAAATGGGGTTTGCACGCAAGGTCAGCCACCGCGTTATTTTTATGGATGAAGGCAAAATTGTTGAAGATTGTGCTAAAGACGATTTCTTTAATAAGCCTGAAGATAGAAGTCCAAGAGCAAAAGATTTCTTATCTAAGATTTTGGCGCATTAAGCCAACTCCAAAAGCTACTAATGCGATGGTTTTATTGATCTAAATCAATAAATTCATTAGGCATTCATTTAAAGCCTGTTCCATTTGACCTGCATCAATTGTTACTTTATTAAAGCTGTTTAACCTTTCCTTGTTAGTGATTATAAATAAGGAAGAGAAAATGAAAACAAGAATAATTAGTAAATTAGCTTTAAGTATGTTGGTAGCTTTGTCATTTAATGCAATTGCACAGGAGAACCCTTGGATGGTTCGTGTTCGTGCAACGAATTTGAATTGGGATAATGGCCAAACTGGAGCCGCACAGACTTTAAATGTCAATGCTAAAAATCAAACAATTCCAGAAGTAGACATTACATACTTCTTTAATAAGAATATCGCAGCAGAGTTAGTTTTGTCGTATCCCCAGCGTGTTGAAGTTAAGGCTGGCCAAGCATCTCTTGGAACAGTAACGGCGCTCCCACCAACATTATTGGCTCAATACCACTTCACACAATTTGGCCCATTGAAGCCATATGTGGGCGCTGGCATTAACTACACTCGTTTTCGAAGTCGTGAGCTGAATAATGGAAGTGATTTTTATTCGGTTGAAAAATCAAGCATTGGTTATGCAGCTCAAATTGGCGCTGATTATATGTTGACTAAAAACTGGGGTATTAATCTTGATGTGAAATACATCCAGATTAAAACCGATGTGTTGTCTGCAGGAGTTTCTGCAGGAACATTAGATCTAAGTCCAATCGCTACATCAGTAGGCGTGACTTACAAGTTCTAAGCTTAAAACTCAGTACTTGAATATCAACAGGGACCTATGGGGCCCTGTTTTTTTGACGTCGTTAACTAATTAAGTGTTGAGCGAATCTAACGAGTCTTTGGTCCGGGTCTCTTACCAACCTGGATCTCAAGGTCGAGATCTTTACCTTTACGATTAATTACTGCTTTGACTTTATTGCCTGGTGTAATTTGAGCAATCTTGTTAAGTAGTTCAGTGATATCGCTGATATTTTTACCATCAATACTTTTTAAAACATCTCCGGGTTTTATCCCAGCTCTATCTGCAGGGCCACCTTGAAGCGTGCCGTTAATTAAGACACCCGCCTTGGTGATGTTCAGTGCTTTTGCCATCTCAGCACTGATGTTTTGTGGTTCAACACCTATCCAGCCTCTGACCACACCACCATTTTTAATAATCGCTTCCATCACTTCTTTAGCAGTGCTTACAGGGATTGCAAAACCAATACCCATCGACCCGCCGCTTCTAGAATAGATCGCTGTATTGATACCAATTAAATGACCTCTTGTATCAACTAGAGCTCCACCTGAGTTGCCAGGATTAATGGCAGCATCTGTTTGTATGAAGTTCTCAAAAGTATTGATACCGAGGTGATCTCTACCTAATGCTGAAACTATTCCTGAGGTAACAGTTTGACCAACACCAAATGGATTGCCAATCGCTAAAACAACATCGCCTACTTTGACTGATTCAATTTTTCCAAAAGTAATTGAAGTGGGTAAATTAGGGATTTGAATTTTAAGAACAGCGATATCTGTATCTGGATCACTACCAACTAAGATGGCTTTAGTTTTTCTGCCATCAGCCAGGGCTACTTCAATTTGATCTGCGCCTTCGATGACGTGTTGGTTAGTAAGGATCAATCCTTCTGAGCTAACAATGACACCAGAGCCTAAGTTAGGGTTGATGTCTCCTTGAGTGTCTGAGGGGTCTCCAAAAAAGAATTTAAATAAAGGATCTTCTTGCTTGGGATCCGTATTATTTTTCTTTTTAGTCTTTGGCGTATTTTTGGAAGTAAAAATATTAACGACTGAAGCCATCGATTTTTTGGCGGCCTCATGATGTGAGCCCGGGTTAGGAACGCTTGGATCAACATGAGATTCTCTGATGGTGATGGTGCCTGAGTTACCCCACTGACCAAAACTACCAAAGCTACTAAAGCCACTGGTATTTAACCATTGCGGTTTGAATGTGCTGATAATGAACAACACCGCCAATAGGGCAGTAATGATTTGCGCAAAGAGTAACCAGAGATGTTTCAACATGCTGTTAGATTAATGGAATGTTGGGGAAAATTCATAGAAATATTGAGAGGGCCTGTTAAGTCATGAAAGCTAAATCTACAACAAAGCCTAAAGCCAAAACTAAAACCAACACAGCTAAGTCCATCGACCGAGATCAGTTATCAGTTTATTTGGCTGATTTGTTACAAGTTAACCGTGTGAAAGATTATTGCCCCAATGGTTTACAAGTTCAGGGCAAAAGCACCATTAAGAAAATTGTCACGGGTGTTACGGCTAGTTTGGCTTTGATCGATGCCGCCATCGAAGAGGGGGCTGATGCCATTTTGGTTCACCATGGTTGGTTTTGGAAAAATGATGATGTGCGAGTGGTGGGGCAGCTTCATACTCGCCTGAAGTTACTTATGGAACATGAGATTAATTTGTTTGCCTATCACCTGCCCCTAGACTTGCATACAGAGTTAGGTAACAACGCTCAGTTAGCCCAAGTAATGGGTTGGATCGATGCTAAAGCCTCTTCAGCAGCTTTTCATGGAGCAGTTGAGGGTTTGGTATGGCGGGGCAAAACTAACGAGGCTCAGAGGACTTTAGGGCATTTAGCAAGGAGTTTGGCTAGCCGTTTAGGTCGCGATCCTTTGGTGATCGGGGATCTCAATAAGCCAGTTAAAAATATTGCATGGTGTACTGGCGCTGCACAGGGTTATATAACAGAAGCCATTGCAATGAAAGTGGACGCTTACATCAGTGGTGAAGTTTCTGAACCAACCTTCCATGCTGCTCAGGAGGTGGGCATAGCCTACATTGCAGCTGGTCATCATGCTACAGAGCGCTATGGCATTCAGGCTCTTGGTCAGCATTTATGGAAAAAATGGGGTGTTGAGCACCAATTTATCGATATCCCCAACCCGATTTAGACATCAAACCTCTGCCTGGGAGGCATTTATTGAAGTAAGCCTCAGTAAGTTCATGTCTTTTTTATCTATTTAGCTCTTTTTTGACTCAATGGGCTTTAATTCGTGTGCTCGGTTTAGCTATAATCTCGTCTTTACTTGAAAAAAATAGCATTTCTAAGGGAAAACGAGTAATGAGTGAACAAACCATGGATAAGAGCCGTCGTAAATGGCTTATTGCAACTTCTGTTGTTGGTGGTGCCGGCGCAGCAGCAGTTGCGTTACCGTTAGTTAGCACATTTGCGCCATCAGAAAAAGCTAAAGCAGCAGGCGCTTCAGTAGAGATCGATATCGCAGGTATGCAACCTGGCGAGATGCGCACAGTTGAGTGGCGTGGCAAGCCAGTTTGGATTGTTCGCCGTACACCAGAAATGTTGGCCTCATTAGCTACTGTTGAGGGTGATTTGGCAGATCCAAAATCAGCGCGCAATCCTAAAGATTTGACGCCTGAGTACGCACAAAATCAACACCGTTCTATCAAACCTGAGTACTTAGTAGCAGTTGGTATTTGTTCACACTTAGGTTGTTCACCAATCACTAAGTTTGAAACTGGCTCACAGCCATCATTGCCAGACAACTGGACAGGCGGCTTCTTATGCCCATGTCATGGTTCAACATTTGATTTGGCTGGTCGTGTATTTAAAAACAAACCTGCGCCTGATAACCTGGAAGTGCCACCTCATATGTACGTGAGTGACACTATGTTGATCATCGGTGAAGACAAGAAAGCGTAAGGGGTTCAAACATGGCTTTTCATGAAAAAGAAGTTCCAGCAAACGCAACACGCGGAACAAAATTATTGGCTTGGGTGGATTCTCGTTTTCCCCTAACGTCAACGATTGAAGCTCACTTAACGAAATACTACGCTCCAAAGAATTTAAATTTCTTTTACATTTTTGGCGCTTTAGCTATTTTAGTTTTGGCCCTTCAAATCATCACTGGAATTTTCTTAGCGATGCACTACAAGCCAGATGCTGAAAAAGCATTTGAGTCTGTTGAATACATCATGCGCGAAGTACCATGGGGCTGGTTGGTGCGTTATATGCATTCAACTGGCGCTTCGATGTTCTTCGTTGTTGTTTACATGCATATGTTCCGTGGTTTGATTTACGGTTCATACCGCAAACCACGCGAATTGGTTTGGGTCTTTGGTTGTGCAATTTTCCTCTGCTTGATGGCTGAAGCTTTCATGGGTTATTTATTACCATGGGGTCAGATGTCATATTGGGGCGCTCAAGTGATTGTTAACTTGTTTGCTGCGATCCCATTGGTGGGTCCAGATTTGTCATTATGGATTCGTGGTGACTATGTCGTTGGCGATGCAACTCTGAATCGTTTCTTCTCATTCCACGTGATCGCTTTACCACTAGTTTTAATCGGTCTAGTTGCAGCTCATATCGTGGCACTTCATGAAGTAGGTTCAAATAATCCTGATGGCGTAGAGATCAAAGAAACTGTTGATGAAAAAGGGGTACCTCTTGATGGTATTCCATTCCATCCTTATTACACAGTACATGATGTGATGAGCGTTGGAATTTTCTTGATGATCTTCGCATTTATTGTGTTCTTTGCACCTGAGATGAATGGTTACTTCTTAGAGTTCAATAATTTCATACCAGCAGATCCGTTGAAGACACCTCTGCACATTGCACCGGTTTGGTATTTCACACCGTTCTACTCTATGTTGCGTGCTGTTACTTCCGAGTTCATGATTCCGATGTGGATCTTTGCAGCTGTGTTGCTTGGTTTATTGATTCGTCAAACAAAAGATAAGAAGCAGCAGATTAAATATGCTGGCATCTTGGTAGTCTTAGCCGCTACCTTCTACTTGCTAGACGCCAAGTTCTGGGGTGTGATGGTCATGGGTGGTTCAGTAGTCATTTTCTTCTTCTTGCCATGGTTAGATAACTCACCAGTTAAATCTATTCGTTATCGCCCACAGTTTCATAAATACATCTATGGTGTTTTTGTGGTGACTTTCGTTATTTTGGGTTACTTAGGTATTCAAGCGCCATCACCAGTTGGTGAGAAGGTTTCTCAGATCGGTACTTTGATTTACTTTGGTTTCTTCTTGGCAATGCCTTGGTGGAGCAAGATGGGTGAATTTAAGCAAGTTCCAAAACGCGTTACTTTTGTTGCGCATTGATAACTGGCTCCCATTAAGGAAATAAGAAAATGAAAAAATTATTATTGAAGCTTCTTGGTAGCTTAGCTCTTGTTGCTGCTATGAGTTCAGTACAAGCTGCAGGTGGCGCTGCTCCTTTAGACTCTGCACCTAAGCGTGTACATAATGAGGCAGCCCTTCAAAACGGTGCTAAGTTATTTGTTAACTATTGCTTAAACTGCCACGGAGCAGTGAGCATGCGTTACAACCGTTTACGCGATATTGGTTTAACTGATGAGCAGATCAAACAGAACTTATTGTTCAGCGGCGAGAAGATTGGTGATTTGATGAAAGTATCAGTATCACCAAAAGATGCAAAAGCATGGTTTGGTGCAATGCCACCTGACCTATCGGTGATTGCTCGTTCTAGAGGTGTTGATTATCTCTACACTTATCTACGTACTTTTTATAAAGACGATACCAAAGCGACGGGTTGGAATAACATAGCCTTCCCCAACGTTGGTATGCCTCACGTGTTGTGGGAATTACAAGGCGTTCGAACAGCCAAGTATGTTGATGAAAAAGATCCGCATGACGCTACTAAAACGGTTCATGTGTTCAAGGGTTTTGAACAAGTAACTCCTGGCAAATTGAAACCGCAAGAGTTTGATGATGCTATGGGTGATTTGGTTGCTTATCTCCAGTGGATGGGTGAGCCTGCGCAGTTGGATCGTAAGCGTTTGGGCGTTTGGGTATTGATGTTCTTAGCAGTATTTACAGTATTGGCTTGGGGTTTGAATAAGTCTTACTGGAAAGACATCCACTAAAATAATTAGGAGATTGACCCTATGATGGTTTTATATTCGGGCACTAACTGTCCGTTCTCTCAACGTTGTCGTTTGGTTTTGTTTGAAAAAGGTATGGACTTTGAGATCCGCGATGTGGATCTCTTTAATAAGCCAGAAGATATTTCAGTCATGAACCCTTACGGTCAAGTGCCTATTTTGGTCGAACGTGATTTGATTCTTTATGAGTCAAATATCATCAATGAATATATTGATGAGCGCTTTCCACATCCTCAATTGATGCCGCCCGATCCAGTTGCTCGTGCACGCGCTCGTTTGTTCTTATTCAATTTTGAAAAAGAGCTTTTCATTCACGTATTAACTTTAGAGAATGAAAAAGGCAAAGCTGCAGAGAAGAATCATGAAAAAGCACGTTTAGCAATTCGTGATCGTTTGACACAGTTAGCACCAATTTTCATTAAGAACAAATACATGTTGGGTGATGACTTTTCAATGCTTGATGTAGCAATTGCGCCATTACTATGGCGTTTAGAGCATTACGGCATTGACTTGTCTCGCAATGCTGCGCCTCTCATGAAATACGCTGAGCGTATTTTTAGTCGTCCTGCTTATATTGAAGCACTGACACCTTCAGAAAAGGTGATGCGTCGCTAATCTAGCGGCCTATATTTGTGGACTTCATGAGCGAGGCTCCCAGTAACAAACCTTACTTAATCCGCGCACTACATCAGTGGTGCGTGGATTATGGTTTTACGCCTTACATTGCAGTATTTGTGACTGATAAAGTTCAAGTTCCAATGGACTACGTTAATAACAATGAAATTGTTTTAAATATTAGTCCTGATGCTTGTCAGAGTCTCTCATTAGACAATGACTGGATCAGCCTTCAGGCGCGATTTGCAGGTGTACCAAGAGATATTCATGTGCCCATTGCTAGTGTCATGGCGATCTACGCCAAAGAAAATGGACAAGGCATGTCTTTCCCTGTTGAGAAAATAGAATCAAAACCCACAGGTGTAGATTCCACCTCTGACAATGGAATTAATTCTGATGTAAATGCACAGACAAACAGACCTATTTCTAAAGGCAAGCCTAGCCTAAAGCTAGTGAAATAAGTTAGAATATTGGGCTTAGTAGTAAAAAAGTATTAGCTGTAAGAAGTTAGCCCCCTTAGTTAAATGGTATAACACTTGACTTGTAATCATGGGTTGGCAGTTCGATTCTGTCAGGGGGCACCAAAGCTTTCTTAGTAACAGCTGGCCTCTAGATCATCAGATCAAGCAAATAAAAATCCCTTATAAGTCATAGAAGTAATTTCTCATTGTGAGAAAACCGCTATATTTGACGCAATGCAACAAAAATAGCTTGAAATGTCATTTGTTTTCCCTAAAATAGAGTTTGTGCAGCGCAATATAGGTGCTGCAATCTTATTAATTAATCTTTTTGGAGAAAAACATGAACCAAGACCAGATCACAGCAAAATTCGCAGAATTCCAAGGCGAAAGCCTCAACACAGCATTTGCTTTGAGCACAAAAGCTTTAGAGCGCTCACAAGAATTAGCTGACATTAATTTCACAGCAACTAAAACAGTTATTGCTGAAGCTCAAGACGGTTTAGAGCAAGTATTAACAGCTAAAGATCCTCAAGCTTTTACATCATTGCTACAAAGCGATGCATTAGCACCAATCGGAACTAAATTAGCAGCTCATCAACGCGCTGTTGCTAAGATTGTTCGTGAAGGTCAAGTTGAGTTAGCAGAAGTTGCTGAAGCTCAATTAGAGCATTTTCAAGCTGGTATCCAAAACTGGGTCAACACATTTGCAGCCAACGCACCAGCTGGTTCAGATGTATTTGTTAATGCACTAAAGACATCAGTAACAACATCATTGCAAGGTTTCGAGCAGTTTCAAGCTGCTGCTAAAGAAGCTGTAGCAACTGCAGAAGCAAACGCAGAGCAAGCTGTTGAAGCAATTCAAGGTTTGGCTAAGCAAGCTAAATCAGCTGCTGTTAAGCCAGCAACACGTGCTACAGCAGTTAAAAAGACAGTACGTGGCCGTAAGTAATTCAGAGTAATACTTACATCAACCTCGGTTGATGAAACAAAAAACCCGCATCATGCAAATGACGCGGGTTTTTTATTGCAGATAAGTAAACAGTAATTAATAAATAAAAATACTATCCATTTAATCAAGCTCATCATCAGCAACATCAGTTAACTTAGTAGGCAATGATTTATTCGGTTTCACACCTAATTTCTTAACATTTTCAGCCGTACGAATTAAATTACCACGACCGGTCTTGAGTTTGCCAATAGCATCACCGTAGCTGACCTGCGCTTGCTCTAATCGTTGCCCTACCTTATCTAAGTCTTCAACAAAACCAACAAACTTGTCATAAAGCATCGCGCATTGACGGGCGATTTCTTGAGCATTACGATTTTGATGTTCCTGCCGCCAGAGGTGAGCAACCGTTCTAACTGTTGCTAGTAAAGTACTTGGACACACCATGACGATGTTTTTCTTAAGAGCCTCTTGGTAGATATCAGGCGCATGGCGCATGGCTGCTAAAAATGCAGGTTCAATAGGAATGAACATTAATACAAAGTCAATCGAACCAACACCATAAAGATCTTGGTAGTTTTTTGCTGATAAGCCCTGAATATGTTGCTTGATAGATAAAACATGGCTATTTAATTCAGCCGTTTTGGTGGCATCGTCATCTGCCTGAATATACCTAGTGTAAGCAGTAATAGAAACCTTACTATCAATGACCAGGTGTTTTGATTCAGGTAAACGAATCACAACGTCAGGCTGTAAACGTGAGCCATCATCAATGGTATGACTATCTTGGACTAAGTACTCTTCGCCTTTACGTAAGCCAGAGTTTTCAAGAATGGTTTCAAGAACTAATTCCCCCCAATCACCTTGGGTTTTAGATTCGCCTTTAAGAGCGTTGGTAAGGGCTCTTGTCTCATCGGTCATTTTAATATTGAGACCAGCAAGTTTTTCTACTTCTTGCTTCAGAGCAAAGCGCTCTCTGGCTTCTGATTGATAAGTGTCATCCACTTGTTTTCTGAAGTCAGTTAGCTTTTCTTGGAGAGGTTTTAAAAGAGTATCTAAGTTTTGTTGATTTTGTTCAGCAAAACGTTTGGATTTTTCTTCTAATATGTCATTAGCAAGATTTTTAAATTGATCGGATAGCGTTGTTTTAGCATCTTGAGCAGATTGCATAATGCCCGCTAATTTATCTGCACTAATCCTTCGTTCCGCATCTAATTCAGATTCAGCGCGAACACGTGCTTGACCTTGATTCCAAGCATAGAAAAGACTGGCAATAGAAATAAGGCAAAAAAAGGCTAAAAGAAGAAAAGCAATAGAAGTATCCATGCCTATATGCTAAACCAATGCTAGCTCTTTAAATGAGCCAGCATCAATTATTTATTTATTATCTTGATGATTAACTTAATCAAGCTTTAATGACTTGTTGCAATTCACCACTTTGATACATTTCAGTCATGATGTCTGAGCCACCAATAAATTCACCGTTAACGTATAACTGAGGAATCGTTGGCCAGTTTGAAAACTCTTTAATGCCGTGGCGGATATCTTCATCTTCCAAAACGTTGATAGTGTGAGGTTCAGTAACGCCACAAGCCTGCAAAATTTGAATCGCTTTTCCAGAAAAGCCGCATTGTGGAAATTTGGCGTTACCTTTCATAAATAAAACCACTGGGTGGCCTTCAACGATTTCTTTAATTTGTGTTTGAACGTCCATGATGCTTCCTTTTGAATAAGTTGCTATTTTAACTAAGCTTAGCACTGAGCGCTCTAGAAATACCCGCTAGGTCAAAGTGGGTTTGTATATCTTCATACCCTTCCAACTCTAATAATTGCTTGAGTATCTGAGATTGGTCGTAACCATGCTCAACAAGTAACAGACCCCTGGGCGCTAAATGAGCTTTAGATTGGTTAAAAATGATCTTATAAGGGCTGAGTCCATCCTCATGATCTGTCAGTGCATTAGTAGGCTCAAAGCGCAGGTCACCCTCGCGAAGGTGAGGATCACCAGATTTTATATAGGGTGGGTTGCTCACAATCACATCAAATTGTGAAGATGCTTGAAGAGGCTCAAGCCAGCTACCATGGCGAAATTCTAAGCGATCACTAAGTCCAAGTAGTTGGCTATTGCTTTGGGCTATTTTCAAAGCATCCGGACTTATATCAACAGCAGTAACATAGGCATTAGGAACGTTGTGGGCTAAAGCTAAAGCAATGGCCCCGCTACCAGTGCCAAGATCTAAAATCTTAGAGCTGCTATTCAGATTGTTTTCAATATTTGAAATTTGCTGAATATGAGCAATCGCAATCTCGACCAGTAGTTCGGTTTCTGGGCGCGGTATTAAAACCCCAGGCGCCACCTGAAGATCAATGTTGTAAAAACTCTTAAAACCTAAAATATAAGCAACTGGCTCACCTTCCAAGCGACGACGTTCATACTCATGCCAAGCTTTGATGACTTGATCGGGTAGTTCATCCGTGTCTTTGCTAATAAGGGCGCTCTTTGGCCAGCATAAATGAACTTCAATAAGATGACCTAATAAAACCCGAGCGTCAATCTTATTAAGAGATGTGCTATTTAAAAGTTCTTTGATCGATTTCACAAAAAATTAAAGATCACCTAAAGATGCCAACAACTCTGCCTGATGCTCTGCAGCAAGCGCACCGAGAAGTTCTTGGATATCACCATCCATCATCGCATCAATTTTATAAAGGGTTAAGTTGATACGATGATCAGAGATACGACCTTGTGGGAAATTATAGGTTCTTATGCGGTCACTACGATCACCTGAGCCCACTAAACTCTTGCGAGTCTCAGCTTCTTTATTATGGGCAGCACGCCTCTTGGCATCCATGATGCGTGAGACTAGGACCTTCATAGCTTGTTCGCGATTGCGGTGTTGGCTGCGATCATCCTGACACTCAACCACTGTTCCAGTGGGTAAGTGAGTGATACGGACAGCTGAGTCTGTTTTGTTGATGTGTTGACCACCAGCACCTGAAGCTCTAAAAGTATCAATTCTTAAATCAGCAGGATTAATTTCAATATCACTAATTGCATCAGCTTCTGGCATGACAGCTACAGTACATGCAGAAGTATGGATACGGCCTTGAGTTTCGGTTTGAGGTACTCGTTGTACGCGATGCCCACCTGATTCAAACTTGAGTTTAGAGAATGCACCTTGCCCGACTACACGAAGAATCACTTCTTTGTATCCACCAAGATCTGATTCTGAAGCGCTTACAATTTCTATCTGCCAGCGCTGGCGTTCTGCGAAGCGGGTATACATTCTAAAAAGATCAGCTGCAAATAAAGCACTTTCATCACCGCCCGTTCCAGCTCTGATTTCTAAAAAGATATTTTTATCATCGTTAGGATCTTTGGGTAGTAAGAGGCGTTGTAGGTCAGCCTGCATATTCTCCATGCGAAGACGAGCATCTTTGATTTCATCATCTGCAAAATCTCTCATATCAGGATCATTTTGCATACCTAGGGCAGCTTTTTCATCTGCTTCTGCCTGTTGGAATAATTGAAATTGTTCCACAACGGGAGAGATCTCCGCATGCTCTCGATTGAGTTTGCGGTACTGATCCATGTCTTTTGTAATTTCTTCTTGGACCAACAAAGAGTTTAGTTCTGCTAGTCGAGCATCTAATTGCTCGAGCTTAGCTTTCATACTTGGCTTCATTTATTTATCGGAGTGATTTGCGCCGAATAAACCGGGCAGGATTTTCATTAAGGCTTCACGCTCTTCGCCTTGGGCATGTTGCAAAGCGTGGAGAGAGCCATGCAAAAATTTATTAGTTAGACCAAGCGCAAGCGCATCCAAGACTGTTTGTGGATCTTCACCTTTGGCAAGAAGTTTTTTGGCACGATCTACTTCAAATGCTCGTAGGTCGTCACCACGTTGGCGCAGATCCTGAATTAGTGGCACGGTACCGCGACCCTCGAGCCAATGCATAAAATGTGACACACGCGTTTCGATAATCGCTTCTGCTTGACCAACAGCCGCTTGTCTAGAATCTGATCCTGTTTGAACAAGATCGCCCAGATCGTCAACTGTATAAAGGTAAACATCATTTAAACGACTTACTTCTGGCTCAATATCACGCGGTACTGCTAAGTCAATCATCACGATGGGACGATGCTTGCGAGATTTGATGGCACTCTCAACCATACCTAAACCAATGATAGGTAGGGTGCTGGCAGTGCAAGAGACAATAATGTCAAATTCATAAAGGCGCGCTGGTAGATCAGAAAGTCTTAATGACTCTGTAGACAATCCTTGCTCAGATAAGTTATCAGCAAGCTCTTGACCGCGCTCTAAAGTTCTATTGGCAACAGCCACTAATTTAGGTTTGCGTGCTGCAAAATGTGTGGCGCACAAACTGATCATTTCGCCTGCACCAATAAAAAGAACTTTTTGTTCTGCAACACTTTCAAAAATTCTTTCAGATAATCTAACTGCAGCAGCTGCCATTGAAATAGAGTGACTGCCAATTTCAGTCGTGCCACGCACTTCTTTGGCAACTTGAAAAGTTTTTTGAAAAAGCTGATTGAGATAAGTTCCAAGAGAGCCAGCTTCATTTGCAGTACGCACAGCATTTTTAAGCTGGCCTAGAATCTGAGTTTCCCCAACCACCATTGAATCTAATCCACAAGCTACCCGAAAAGCATGTCTGACTGCCAAGGATTGTGGCAAAACATAAATGTGAGGTAGGAGCGCCTCACTATCAATACCTCGTGTTTTGGCCAGCCATTCAATGGTGCTATTTTTAAAAAGAGTTTTATCGCTTGAAGTTTGACCATCGTTCGCTGCACAATACAACTCAGTCCGATTACAAGTCGATAAAATGGTAGCTTCTGGTAATAAAGATGAAGAGATTTGAGAGAGGTGATCTTTTAGATGGTGTAAAGCGGGCTGAATCATCTCAGGTGTGAATGCGACCTGTTCCCGCATCGATATCGGTGCGGTATGGTGATTAATGCCTAATGTCAAAATCTGCATAACGAAATTATAAGTTTTTCATGGAGTTAAGATGAGTTTTCTAGCATTTTTAATATTTGGGGGCTCTGTAGGCATCATAAGCGCTTATCTTTACCCCAAAAAACGACTAAAACTCAAAGATTTACTCCCTTATGGCCTAGCTGGGGCGGCCATCAGTTTTTTGGTATCTTTCTTTGGCCAAACGCTTGGATTGTTCACTTCAGGACAGATTTTAGAATGGTCAAGCGTTCTTCTCTTAACCATCCTTTTAGTTGCTTGTTTGAGAGCTTTGGCTAGTAAGTAACTATCCAAGTCTAAAACTTTCCTTTAAGACCAAATAATTTCAGATTCGGCACGTTTTTCTAAAATAACATTTACTTTTTTAAAGTGCTGACAACTACCGGTGTCACCAGCCAGCAAAAATGGCTCATGAGTTCGATAAACACTCAATCCTGAGGGATGGGATGCCGTCAGGATAGTTGGAGTTGTTTCAGAGGCCATAGCATGAGCCGCTTGCTCAATTAATACTTTTTTCTTATGAGCATGAGATCCCCAGAGTAACCAGATCAATGATGGCTTTTTAAAAGCCAGCCGGTATAGCAAGCAATCAGTTAAATCTTGCCAACCTAAATTGGCATGTGAGCCTGCAATTTCAAGCTGAACTGTTAATGTCGCATTGAGTAGCAATACTCCTTGTTTTGCCCAATGATTTAAATCTCCATGTTGCAAACCTGAGTAGCCATCTAAAGCAATGGCCTTACTGATATTTCTTAGTGAGCTTGGAAAACTGCGTGACCCAGGTTTGATAGTGGCCGGTATCGAGAAGGCTAATCCTTGTGCAAGCCCCGGTGTTTGGTAGGGATCTTGACCTAAAAGAACGACTCTAACTTGATCAACAGGAGTTTCTCTTAAAGCTTTAAAAATATTTTCAGGAGCTGGTTGTATTAACTCGCCTAAATTTTCGTAAGCGTCTGATATGTTCTTTTCAAGATCAGAAAATTGCCCTGAGTCTAATTCTTCACGGATCAATTCTGCCCAATCAAGGGGCATTAATGCGCGTAAAGAAAAATAAGGATCAGTCACTTAAAAAAATAAACAGGTGATTAGTAAATTAACTGGTAGCTAAAGTAAATTGCTGGGGTTGGAGACTTTTCATTTCTTTTGTATTGCTAGATAAAGCGACCGAGAATTCTGTTTCATGGCGGTATGCGGTGACACTCATCTTTTTACTATTTTCTAGATCTTTTATCAGTTGCACTAAAAGCTGATCCAGTCTCGCAGGGGTAACACGCTCTTGTTGGATGCTTCCTAAATAATCACCTGCTGATAAACCAGCTTTTTGTGCAAGGCCACCATCTAGAACATGAGTAAGCCTTACCCAACCATTAACAACTACAGTTCTAATGCCCAATAGTTGTTTGGCACTTTCTGCATTTTCGCTGGCTTTTTTAGTCTTTGGAGCTACTTTGATCTTGACTGATGTGAGTAGTTTCATCAATGGAAGATCCAATGTACCCTCAATATAATCATGCTTAAATGATTTCCAAATATTTTGGAATGAAGGTCCGATGATGAATTCAATCGCACTGTCAAAATCATTTTCTGACATACCCTGCTGTGTCAACTGATACATTTGCCATAGATGTCTGATGACATCATCAAGTGATTGTTGATGACGCGTATGTTGTCTGATCGTAATATCGAGTGCAAGAGCGATTAATGAGCCTTTGGCATAGTAGCTAACAACTGAATTGGGGGTGTTTTCATCCATTTGATAGTACTTAGTCCATGCATCAAATGAGCTGTCAGCAACGCTTTGTTTGTGCCGACCTGGTTGTCGTAAAACCATATTCCAGGTTTTTTCTAAACGCTTTAAGTAAGCAGATAAATCAATTCTCTTACTTCTGAGTAGTTGGAGGTCGTCGTAGTAACTAGTGAAGCCTTCAAACAACCACAATAATCGGGTGTGATTTCTTTGATCAAGAGTGTAAGGATCGAATGACTTGGGTTTAATACGCTTAACCATCCATGCATGAAAGTATTCGTGGCTACACAGACCTAAAAAATCTTCATAGGATTCATGCTTCGATAAATTTTGAAGAGGGTAAGGTAAATCATCTCTTTTACACAATAGAACAGTGCTATCACGGTGCTCTAAGCCACCATAACCATCACCTACAGCATTAACAATAAAGCTGTATTGCTTGAATGGCGCCCGATGAGAGGCTGGCTCAAAAAACTGTATATGCGCTTCACAAATAGCCTTTAAGTCTTTAGCCAATTGCTTTGCGTCCACTTCTTTAGTGGCACCTTGAATGATCATCTGGTGAGGTATGCCACATGACTGCCATCTAATAGCTTGAAACTCGCCGATAGCAACTGGATGATCGATGAGCGCATCATAAGAATCCGCTGAGTAAACCCCAAAACCTAATTGATCCACTTTCTTGGTGGTGAGGGTTGTTTCAAGACGCCAAGCTTTGGCAAATGATGAACCTTCCGTTGGTTTTAGAATTTCAAGCTCATGAACTTCATCAGCGTAATCTAATACTTGCAAACATAAGCTTGTTGGATTGAAGAACGCTCGGTTTGTATCGATATAGGCTGCTCTTACAGATACATCAAATGCATAGACTTGATAAGTTAATGTGGTGTCTTGATTGGATGACGGTACATACCAAGTATTGCTATCAATTTTTTCTAGTAAGACTTTTTTATTTGTTGTTGTATTTTTGGAGCTAATTGTTTCTAAATGTTTAGAAAAATCACGCAGCATATAACTGCCAGGTATCCATGCAGGAAGTTGAACCTGAGCTCCTTGACCTTGAAGAATACGGGCAGGTATATGAAGGGTCACTTCAAAGCGGTGCCCATGAAAATCTTTAAGTTCAACGGTATAACGTATCCGGTTCATCTTATTTCAGTTTCTTTTCAATTTGCGCTAAAGGTACTGCACCAGCAATGCGAGTGCCATCAGTAAAGAACATGGCGGGAGTTCCAGTAACACCTAATTTTTTAGCTAACGACGTATTGCGGTCAAGAGGTGTTGCACAATCACCTTTGCCACTTGGAGTTTGATTTTCTAGCATCCAAGCATTCCATGATTTATTACGATCAGTGGCACACCAAATTTGTTTTGATTTGGTAGCAGAGTCAGCTGATAGCAAAGGTACTAAAAAAGTGTAGATAGTGACGTTCTCCAGCTGTTGAAATGATTTTTCTAATTTTTTACAAAAACCACAGTTGGGGTCTGCAAATACTGCAATTTGACGTTTGCCATTACCGTTCACAACTTTGAGGGCGTCATCCAATGGCAAGTCAGACCATTTAATACGATTTAAATCATGGCTACGTTGCTCGGTAAGGTTGATGCCCGTTTTGAGATCAATCAATTCACCTTGAATGAGATATCGAGAGCTGGCATCCGCATAAACAACATCATTACCAATAGCGATCTCATATAGACCAGGTACTGGGGTGCTGCGGACAGAGCTAATTTTTGCACGTTCGCCTAATTGTTTTTGAAGCTCCACCTTTATCTTTTGTTCTGCGGCACTTTGAGCAAAAGATGGTGTGCTGCTAACTGTCAATACGGCAGCCAATACGGCTGAGGCTAGCATGGTAACCGTAAGCACTTTAAAATTGAGTTTAGAAATTGAAGTCATAAATGCCTTATTTAATAAATATAGTGTTTACGATTAAGCAAGCGCTCTTTGAATGAGTTGTCTTTTTAAAAATTGACTGCGATTAACTAAGCTCATACCTAAATTTCTGGCAGTTTTTATAAAGTCACTTTGGTTTGCAAATAACTTTTGTAATTGATCTGTTGTAAAGAGTAAAGCATCGGTATCGCCATGACGAGAGCGCTCATAACGTCGTAAAACAACAGGATCATCAATATTCCTAAATGATTCTTTATTTTCAAAAAGTTGACCAAGGGTGGCGACATCGCGCAAACCTAAATTAAGACCTTGACCTGCCAAAGGATGCATAACGTGAGCAGCATCACCAATTAATACAATTCTGGGTTGATGATCTGGTGCAATGATTCGTTCAGCTTTCATCTTGCGTAAGGGATAGCTCTTTGCTTGAGTCATCATTTTTAGCGAGCCGGTGCGCTGACTTATTGAACCTAGAGCAGCTTTCATAACAGTTGAACAGAGAGCATCAGGATCTAGCTTTAAAAGTTGCTCGGCGTGCGTTGTTCCAGCAGACCAAACCATAGATAATTTTTTATTGGGCAGTGGTAAGAGTGCCAAAATTTCACCGTTATCTAAAAACCATTGGTAAGCAGTGTCTTTGTGATCAAGCTCACACTTAAAATTGGCAACAATTGCTGTTTGACCATAGTCATTGATGAGCGTTTGAATTTGAAGCTTTTCTCGAATAGGAGATTGAGCACCATCGGCTGCTAAAAGTAATTTTGCTGAAAAACTTTGGCCTGTTTGAGTTTGAACGGTTACAGCGTCTTTTGTTGAAAAAAAATCAGTAACCGTATCAGTGACACGTTGGATATTTCCTTGAAATTGAGAGGCTGTATCCAAAGTTTTTTCAATATGACTAGCTTCTACGATCCAAGCCAGTTGTGGAACGGTGGCGCTGTATGCGGAAAAGTGAAGCTCATCTTTTGCTTGTCCGCTATCCCCAAAAATACGCATATCGCTGACCACCTGAATACGACTGTGATCCATCGCTTCCCAGACCTTCATATTGGAAAGTAACTGTTGACTGCTAGAAGATAAGGCATAAATTCGGCTATCCCAAGCCAAATCATCATTACAATGGGATCCTGGATCGAAATTAGGTGCTATGTGCAAAATCTTTAAGCCTAATTGGGCTAATCGAAGCGCAGTTGCTTTACCGGTAATTCCGGCACCAACAATAATAAGATCGTAACTGTTCATATTGGAATAATAACTCGCTATGTCATTGAAATGCGGTATCGTCGGCCTTCCTAACGTTGGCAAATCAACTTTGTTTAATGCGCTTACCAAAGCTGGTATTGCAGCAGAAAACTATCCTTTTTGCACGATCGAGCCCAATGTCGGAGTTGTTGAGGTTCCAGACTCCCGTTTAGCCATGCTTGCTGACATTGTGAAGCCTGAGCGTGTTTTACCTGCCGTTGTTGAATTTGTTGATATCGCCGGCCTTGTAGCTGGTGCATCTAAAGGCGAAGGCTTGGGTAATCAATTTTTAGCCAATATTCGTGAGACTGATGCCATTACTCATGTGGTGCGTTGTTTTGAAGATGGCAATGTGATCCATGTGGCGGGGAAAGTGGATCCCCTTTCAGACATCGGGGTTATTGATACAGAGTTAGCACTAGCTGACCTAACAACTGTTGATAAGGCATTTGCTAGATACTCCAAAGCTGCTAAATCAGGTAATGACAAAGAAGCCAATGCCTTAGCCCCACTCTTAGCTAAAGTTCAAGCGCAGTTAAATCAAGCATTACCAGTGCGCGCGATGGGTTTAAGCGAAGACGATTTAGCCTTATTAAAGCCATTTTGTTTAATTACAGCTAAGCCTGTTATGTATGTTGCTAACGTCAAAGATGACGGTTTTGAAAATAACCCTCATTTAGATGTTGTTAGAGCCCATGCTGTTCAAGAAAAGGCTCCTGTGGTGGCAGTGTGTGCCGCGATCGAAGCAGAAATAGCAGAGTTAGAAGATGAAGATAAAAAAGCTTTCTTGGGTGATATGGGCATGGATGAGCCTGGCCTAGATCGCGTTATTCGTGCGGGTTTTGTTTTATTGGGTTTACAAACTTACTTCACAGCTGGCGTGAAAGAAGTTAGAGCTTGGACAATTCATGTGGGTGATACGGCGCCTCAAGCGGCAGGCGTGATCCATACAGACTTTGAGCGTGGCTTTATTCGTGCGCAAACTATTTCTTACGATGACTTCATTACTTTTAAGGGTGAGTCAGGTGCTAAAGAAGCTGGCAAGATGAGAGCAGAGGGTAAAGAGTATGTTGTTAAAGATGGCGATGTACTAAATTTCTTATTCAATGTCTAAATTGAATAAATTGTAAATTTGACTATATGACAAGTCCTGTCATTCGAGTTGTCCAAAGCCGTGCAAAAGATGACTGTCGTCCTGCTTATGAAGCCTTGATTTTAGGGATGTTTGAGTCGATGAAACATTTCCCAGGGTTTCTGGGCTCTGAATTATTGCCACCATTAGCTAGCTCTAATGAATACCAAGTGATCGTTAAATTTTCCTCACAAAAAGATTTGGATCACTGGGACGTTTCGACGCAAAGACAAATGTGGCATGCACGTTTTCGTCCTTTATTGGCCGCAGACCCTGAGTACCACCTTTTAACCGGTTTGGAAGCATGGTTTTCTTTGCCTGAAATTCCAGTTGGAAAAAAACCACCTAGAAATAAAATGGCATTAATTACTTGGTTAGGTATTTGGCCTACAGCATCATTTTTCTTGTATTTCTTATCGCCTTATATAGAACCTTTACCGTATTTATTAAGAACTGCAATTGTCACGGGCTTGGTAGTGATCGCTATGACCTATTTATTGATGCCACGTTTAGTTCAGGTTTTTAAAATCTGGTTGAGTTAAGGCTTTTTTGGGGTAGTGTGTAGGGGTTTACACCAAATCTCGAGAAATTTAATTTATTTCGGGAATATTTGGTATAGGATATTCTTTTAACTCAGATGGAGATACCCATGAAGCTCTTCTACACACCAGGTGCTTGTTCTCTAGCGGTTCACATAACTCTTTGTGAAACAGGCTTCCCATTCGAAAAAGAGTCTGTTGATTTAGGAACTAAAAAAACAGCAAGCGGTGCTGATTTCACTGCGATAAATGCCAAAGGCTACATCCCGGCACTTCAATTAGATAACGGCGAGTTACTCACAGAAGGCCCGGCAATTAATCAATATTTAGCAGATTTGGTACCAGAGAAAAAATTAGCCCCTGCCAATGGCACATTAGATCGGGTGCGAGTCCAGTCATGGTTAACTTTCATCGGTACTGAATTACATAAATCTTTTACGCCACTTTTCCATCCGAATACAGATGAAGTGAAAGCCCATGCCAAAGCTAATATTGATAAGCGCTTGACTTATGTGAACCAAGAGTTGGCCGGTAAAGCCTATTTAGTCGGTGATCAATTTTCTATTGCCGATGCTTATTTATTTACAGTGATCGGTTGGATGGGTTTCTTGTCTATGCCAACAGATGCTTATCCAAATATTCAAGCCTTGGTAGCAAAAGTAGCAGCTCGTCCAGCGGTTCAAACTGCTATGAAAGCTGAAGGTCTAATCAAGTAAAAATTGATTCAAACTAAATGAAGATACAACTTGCTCCTATTGCCGCGTTATTGAGCGCATTGGTTTTTGGTATGAATGCTCAAGCGGCTAGTGAGCAAGATCTTCAAAATAGTTTTGATCCTTATCTAAAAGGATTTCCTCAATTTCCTGGCTTAAAGCCTGGTCTAGTTATAGATAAAAACAATCTAGAACAATACAAAGCAGTTTTAGATCCTGGTTTGCACTTTGTGATCCAAAATGATTGGCATCAAATAAAAGTAGGGCCAACTACGCAATTTCAGATTAATCAAAAGTTTATCGATGCTAGTAAACAGCATCTGAATAAAGCCCAACTGGGTCCTAGGGTTGGTGATATTGATCAGTACATTTCAGGCCGCCCTTTTGTCGAAGAACCTGATTTAAAGGATGCGCGAGCAGGAGAAAAATTAGCTTGGAATTTTAGGGCGGGTGCAGGTGTTGGTGATAGTGGAGTTATCTACCCTTTTTATTGGCGTTACCGTGATTTAATGAGTGGCAAAATCGAGAAAACCGTAAAGTTTTCTTTTAATATTCTAAAGTTCAAGCATCGTATCGAAGATCCCGCTCCAGAAATTAAGCCCAACGCTGGTGATTTAGCTGTTGCAATTTATGCCAAGGTTTACGAGCCACAGGACCTTAAAAATACCCAACTTTTAATTCTGCATGCCGATAACGATCACAAGCCTCAGGATGCTTATATGTATCTTGGTTTTCAGCGTCGTGTGCGACGCATGGCACCAGGACAATATACCGACGCATTTTTAGGCTCGGATGTGATGATTGA